>NZ_ASSC01000792.1 GCF_000520735.1 Paenibacillus forsythiae T98 | reverse complement strand
GACCGGCTGCTGCCGCTCTTCCCGGCCCAGCCAAGATTGAACCCGTTTGATCATTAAGGTTTCCTCCATATTTCTTGCGAGAAAGAGACAAACCCCACCAATTGAGGAGGGGCCTTAATTTCTGCGCTATCTTTATACTTCCATAATCTCTTTTTCTTTAGCCAGGAGCACTTTATCGACCTCGGCAATGAACTTGTCCGTCGTCTTCTGGATGTTCTCTTGATGGCCGCGGGACTCGTCCTCCGAAATGCCGTTCTTCTCCATCTTTTTGATGTCGTCATTCGCGTCGCGGCGGATGTTGCGGATCGCCACTTTTGCTTCTTCACCGAACTTTTTCGTCAGCTTGACAAGCTCCCCGCGACGTTCTTCCGTAAGCGCGGGAATGGACAGACGGATCGTGGTGCCATCATTAGCAGGTGTAAGTCCAAGATCGGATTTCATGATCGCCCGTTCGATATCATTAAGCGAGGATTTGTCCCATGGCTGAATAAGCAGCGTGCGGGAATCCGGGGTATTGATGTTGGCAAGCTGATTGACCGGAGTCAGCGCTCCGTAATATTCCACCTGAATGCGGTCGAGCAGCGAAGGCGCCGCACGGCCTGCCCGGAGTGTCGACAAGTCGCGTTTGAGCGACAAAATCGCTTTCTCCATACGTTCCTCGGCATTTTTCTTGACCGATTGTGGCATTATTCTACACTCCCTTTAACAATTGTTCCAATGCGTTCACCCAGAACGACGCGTTTGATGTTGCCCTGTTCCGTAATGGCAAACACAATCAGTGGTATATCGTTATCCATGCAGAGAGAGGATGCGGTTGAATCCATTACGCCCAAATTCTTGTTGAGCACATCCAAATAAGTAAGCTGCTCGTACTTTATAGCATTGCTGTCCTTGAACGGATCAGCGGAATAGACGCCGTCCACTTTATTCTTGGCCATCAGAATGACTTCGGCTTCGATTTCAGCCGCCCGGAGCGCTGCGGTTGTGTCGGTCGAGAAGAATGGGTTGCCCGTACCTGCCGCAAAAATAACGACCCGCCCTTTCTCCAGATGCCGAATAGCCCGGCGCCGGATATAAGGCTCTGCGATCTGCTGCATCGAGATCGAAGTCTGTACTCTGGTCGGTACGCCGCTCTGTTCCAAGGAATCCTGCAAAGCCAGTGAATTCATTACGGTAGCCAGCATGCCCATATAATCAGCCGTCGCGCGGTCTATGCCGCTTGCGCTGCCCGCGATGCCCCGCCAAATGTTGCCGCCACCGCAAACGATGGCGACCTGGACGCCCAGCTCGACTACTTCCTTCACTTGCTCGGCAATAGAGCTGATCGTATCCGCATCGATCCCGTAACCGTTATGCCCTGCCAGCGATTCGCCGCTGACCTTCAGGACTATTCTTTTAAATATCGGCTGTTCCAAATTGTATACCCTCACTTTGCAATAGTGCCTTACAGGCCCCAGGTTAATCGTGCGCCCCTGCCGCATGCGCGGCGAGGGTGAATCGGCGGCCAAGCTGTCTCATTTTCGGCCCGGCGTCCCCGTAAGGAGAGCAGATCCGTCTACTTCCGCTTGCAAAAGACGGAACACCAGGTTTCCGTGTTCCGCTCTTGAGAGTGCCTTCCATATGTTCAACTCTGCGGCGCGGGCCGCGAAAGCTTATTATTGTTTCACTTGAGCCATGACTTCTTCTACGAAGTTGTCGACTTTCTTCTCGAGTCCTTCGCCCAGCTCGTAACGGACAAAGCGGCGGATGGAGATGTTCTCGCCAATGGTGCTGATCTTTTCGTTAAGCAGGTTGGAGATGGTTTTGTCGGGATCTTTGATAAAAGCTTGCTCAAGCAGTACATGCTCTTCATAGTACTTGTTGATGCGTCCCTCAACCATTTTGTCAACGATTTTCTCAGGTTTGCCTTCGTTCAGCGCTTGCGCTCTCAGAATTTCCTTTTCCTTCTCAATTTCATCCGCAGGAACTTCTTCGCGACGCACGAAACGCGGAGCGGCTGCGGCGATTTGCATGGCGATATCGCGCGCGAACTCCTTGAATTGGTCGGTCTTGCCGACAAAGTCGGTTTCGCAGTTAATTTCTACCAGAACGCCGATACGGCCGCCAGCATGAATGTAAGACTCGACAACACCCTCAGTCGCTGCGCGTCCAGCCTTGTTCGCTGCTGCGGAAAGGCCTTTTTCACGAAGAATTTCAACCGCTTTGTTCAGATCGCCGCCAGCTTCTTCCAGCGCCTTTTTGCAATCCAGCATGCCGGCGCCGGTTCTTTCGCGAAGCTCTTTTACGGATTTTGCATCTACTGCCATTGTATAATCCCTCCAGATCATTGGTTAGCCTTCTAATTTAAAACGCCCCCACAAAGAGCAGCCTTGGCTTTAGAACCTTAGTCAGGTACTTTGCGGGGACCCCGGAAGCTTAAAAGCTCTTCATTCGGTAAAAAAAGGGCAGTGAGAGGTTATCCACCTGCCGACCACCCTTTTCATTTAATTTCATATTCGATATTCAAATCAGCAGGACTTAAGCTGAAGTTGTGTCTTCACCTTGATGGGCTTCAACAACAGCGTCGGCCATTTTACCCGTCAGCAGCTTAACGGCGCGGATCGCGTCGTCATTGCCCGGAATAACGTAGTCGATTTCGTCCGGATCGCAGTTCGTGTCAACGATAGCGACAATCGGAATGCCCAATTTGCGCGCTTCGGCAACAGCGATGCGCTCTTTACGCGGATCGATGATGAACAATGCGCTTGGCAGACCTTTCATATTCTTGATGCCGCCCAGGAATTTCTCAAGACGATCTTTCTCTTTGCGGAGAAGGATGACTTCTTTCTTAGGCAGAACGGAGAATGTGCCGTCCTCTTCCCAAGCTTCCAGCTTTTTCAGACGGTCGATACGCTTTTGAATCGTTTGGAAGTTCGTCAGCGTACCGCCGAGCCAGCGTTGGTTGATGTAGTACATGCCCGAACGTTCGGCTTCTTCTTTTACAGAGTCTTGGGCTTGTTTCTTTGTTCCAACGAACAGGATCGTACCGCTGTCACCTGCTACGCTTTTAACAAAGTTGTAAGCTTCTTCTACTTTCTTGACCGTCTTTTGCAGGTCGATAATGTAGATTCCGTTTCTTTCAGTGAAGATATAACGATCCATTTTCGGGTTCCAACGACGAGTCTGATGACCGAAGTGTACCCCAGCTTCGAGAAGCTGCTTCATGGAGATTACTGCCATCTTCACACACCTCCTAAGTTTGGTTTATTGTGTGTCCCTCCGCCGAGTATCATCTTGCAGCAAGACTTTCTTCGGAAGAAAGCACCGCTTGCTGTAATCAACCGGCGTGTGTTTTAACACCGTCATTTAATATATCATAAGACTACATTGGATGCAATGTCTGGCCCACGATTTTTGTCATAAATCGCGATTCCTGATCATACGGGTCAATAGTCACATTATAATTACGCTTAAAACGCGGCGGCGGTCACTCTTTTACCCTAACGAGCTCGTCAATGATTGAATCAACGCTTTGTCCGGCCTCAAAGCGGTACGGCCCGTACTGAATCCGGGTCTGCGCCTTGCGGCTGCGGGCGGCAAGCAGAAACGCCTCCTTGTCCTGGATTACTCCCGCCCTTGCCAGCAGATCCGAGACCTGGTAGAGGGTGACTCCTCTAGGAATGCGCAGAGCAATACTGGAGGCGGCCGGTTTGGCCGAGTAGGTATCCGTCGTCGGCGAAGCCACGGCGGCCGGATTCTGCGTCTTGCCCACGGCCGGATTCTTGGGCGCAGC
>NZ_ASSC01000791.1 GCF_000520735.1 Paenibacillus forsythiae T98 | reverse complement strand
CCCGCCGGTCTCCGCGAACACAATCGGCTTGCCGAGATTCTGAAATTCGCGGGTCACCTGACCGACATCGTCTCCGACAATATCGGAGGTGCAGCCGGTGAGCACGACGAACAGATCGGCGTCGATGACCTTGAACGCGCCGTCAATGACACCCTTCAGCTTCTTCTCGCCGCCGAACACGACCTCCGATTCACTCGAATTGGTGCAGGGGATCGTGCTTCCTCCCGCATAGCCCTCTCCTTGACCGAGCAGGCCATGGATTTTGGTGCTGCAGCCCGGTCCGGCATGGACGATCGGCACCGCCCGCTGGATTGCGATGACGGTCTGCTGGACGCCCAGCGCGCAGGAATATCTGGGTTGTTCAATAAGCTTCGACATGCGTGTTGCCTCCCAAAAAAGTGTATGGATCTTGCTCCAGCCACCATTTGGTGTAAGGCATGGAACTGTGTTTCGCCAGATTGGTCACAAACTCCCGGTTATCGAGCGTCTCCAGAATGCGTTCCGCATAATTCAACAGCCCCTGGTATCCCCAGCTGAAATGTTCGTCCCCGATCAGGAGAGTTGGGATGCCGAGCTTGGCGCCCCAGAGCGTCATTCCGCCGTGACGGGCGATCATCAGGTCCGGACGGACGCGATTCAGAATGTTGACGAGTTCATAAGCTTGTTTGTTGCAGACGTTGTATCCCTTGATATCCCCGTATGTCTTGACTGCGTGATCCAGCATATCCGCAGCGGTATTTTCATTATCATAAATCGGATCATGATGGAAAATAGCCGCGCCCTGCACTTCGATTCCCAGTTCGCGCAGCAGGGCAATCAGGGCATGACCATGGGCTGAGCCTGCTGTCAGATAGCAGGTTGTGCCTGTGAGCTTGGCCCGGTATTCTTCCAGCTTCGGCAGCACAGCCGCTTTTTCCTCGCGAATAATTTCTTCAATCTCATCTTCGCGGTCCAAAACGCGTCCAAGTTCACGCATCCAGGCATCTGTTCCCGCTATGCCGTAAGCCATAGGAGCCTTGATCTCCGGCACTCCGTACACCTGCTCAAGCGCGGCTCCCATATAGGTTCCAAGCGTTGGACAAATCTGAATCGTCGCGGCCGACTCGGAAATCGTCTCCAGCTGGCTTACCGTGGAGAAAGGAACGACATAGTTCGCTTCATAGCCCAGGCGGCCAAGCAGCTTGGAGAAGACATCGCTGCCCCAGAAATTGATGATATTTACTTTGTTCGTCCGCTTCTGCGGCGGCTTCACAATCTTGCGTACGATGGAGTGATAGGCGGCGTCAAAGCCGGAGGTCCAGATTTTCGATCTGAAGCCCTCGCAGACGCAGTTAACGACGGGAATCCCAAGCTCCTTCGTCATTCGATCGGTGACACTTTCCACATCTTCCCCGATGATCCCCGAGGCGCAGGATGTAGTAACGAAGATCGCATTCGGCTTCACTCTGTCATACGCAAGGCGTATCGTCTTCTCCAGCTTGGACAGAGCGCCGAAGACAGTATCCATTTCTTCGATATTTGTATTAAAATATCTACCGATGGCAGGCGGCAGATTCCGCTCCATCTGACCGACCCGGTAAACGAAATTAAAGCCAAAGAAATCTCCGGCGCAGCCAACGGGCGCATGGTTAACCATCGCTGCATCCTGAATCATGGATAATTGGCAAAATGCGTTTCCCGAGCTGCAACCCATGCATTGGCTGAAAGAACGGGTGCCGTCCTTCAGGCAGCCGCTGTTGGAGCAGTTGACCAGGTCTCCCGCAGTTCCGGCAAAGCCCGTAATCGAACCCAGACGTTTCTCGCGGATCGGGACCTCAGTCAAATTCAAATTCACTTTTGGCATGTCCTTTTCCCCTTTTTATAAGTAATATTCCAGACCTTTGTTCATGTCCCGAAATCGAGCGACTATACCAAAGTCTCCACAAAAGCCTTCTCGAACGCCTGCTCCAGATCGGCTATGAGGTCCTCGGCATTTTCCAGGCCGATGGACAGCCGGATAGTTTCAGGCTTGATACCGGCAAATGCCTGTTCTTCCGGGTTAAGCTCGCCATGCGTCGTTTTGGGAGAATTGATGATGAGCGAGCGGGCGTCACCCACATTGGCGTGATAACTGAACAGTTCCACCGAATTCAGAAAAGTCTTGAGCTGCTCCTCGTTCCCCTTGAAGCCGAAGGAGAAAATGGAACCCGCACCCTTTGGAAAATATTTGTCGGCCAGAGCTTTGTATGGATTGCCCTCGGCGGCAGGGTGGTTAACCCAGCTTACCTTGTCGCTGCCTTGCAGATAGTTCACGATTTTCAGCGCGTTGGATACCTGCTTGTCAATCCGTTCAGACAATGTCACAATCCCCTGAATCAGCAGGAAGGCATCGAACGGACTGAGAGAAGCTCCAAAATAGGCCAGATAGCTGAGCCGCACTCTTGTCGTAAACGGCGCATTCGGGAATACCTCAAGAATGCTGCGCTCGCGTCCTGTCGACTGGTCCCGAAGCAGAAACTGCGGCTCTTCAAAATGCGGAAATTTCCCATTGCTCCAGTTGAACTTGCCATTCTCCACAATGACTCCGCCAAGTGTCGTTCCATGACCTCCGATCGCCTTGGTCGCCGAGTAAATAATAATGTCCGCCCCGTGTGCAAATGAATCGAACAGATACGGGGTTCCAAATGTATTGTCAATCACCAGCGGAATGTCGTTGTCATGCGCAATTTGGGAAATGGCCTCAACATCCAGGATGGTCGCGTTCGGGTTGCTGATGCTCTCGATCAGTATCGCTTTGGTATCCGGACCTACGGCCTGACGGAAGGCTTCCGGGTCATCCGAATTCTCGACAAAATCGACATGAACATTGAATTTAGGGAACAAATGCTTGATGGCGTCGAACGTTCCCCCATACAGTCTAGGCGTGGTTAATATTCTGCCTCCGCCTTCGGCCAGGTTCAGCAGAGTATAAGCAACAGCGGCCATCCCCGAAGCAACGGCAACAGCGCCGGTTCCTTTGTCCAGAGCGGTCAAGCGCTCCTCCAGCACGGCTACAGTCGGATTTCCGATCCGTGTGTACAGAAAGCCGGCTTCCTCCAGACCGAACAACTTCTCCGCCCGTTCCACACCGCCTAAATCGTAAGAGGCCGTCTGATAAATCGGTACGGCTACCGAATAATTATGCTGGCTGGATTCATAGCCTGCTCTTACCTTCAATGTATCAAAGCCCAATTGCTTCTCGCTCATAACAGATCCCTCTTCTCAAATAGATAATTGGATTGTGCTTTATTGTAAAATAACTCCGCGACCTGAATGAAGAAAGGCTACCAGCCGGTTTAGCGCCTTGTCGATCGGGGCCTCAACTGCGAGAGCCGTAATCCCCGCATTGTTAAGCACCGCCGTGGCGCCGTGACCGATCTGGCAGACAAGCACAAAGGAACAATCCGCCAGCGCCTCGGCCACCGCCTCCAGACGGTTTTGCTGATGTCCTTCACTGCTTGCAGGAGTGCCTATTTCCCTGCTTTCGCTCCGGGTATACAATCCTTCATCATCCACTTCATAGATCAAGAACCGGTCGCTACGGCCAAAATGCTGGTTTACATTCACACCATCCGAACTGCCGACAGCTACTTTCATGTCATCCCTTCTCCTTCCGAAAAAACTGCCAATACCCGCAGTGTGACTGATTTCACAATAACAGTTGACAATAGTCGACAAAAAAGGCCGGAGCTGTCCTGACTTGATCAGGAAGCATCCGGCCTGCGGTTATCCGCTCAGACGAATCACTTAAATACCAACTGTTTTACTATGTTTTAATATAACAATAGAATACCACCAGGGCCGGAAAATTCAATCCCTGAAACGTGAATATACTGTGATCATTTCGGAGGCAAAATGCAAAACAGCAAGCCTCCAAATAAAGGAGGCTTGCTGTTCAATTCAAGCTATAAAGCAGCTCTTGTTCTTACAGTTCCGGATGCTCGTGCTTCGCTTTCAGACGGATCCAGCGGCGCTCTACTTCTTCCTTGAAGCCGTTCAGCGCAGCTTCGTTCTCTTCCTTGAGCAGATGTTTGGTTTTACCCATACCTTTGAGCCATTCCGTTACGTCGATGCGTTTCTCCTTGTCTTCCGGATTGTACGTAATCGTGGTAACGCCTTGCTCCACTTCGTACAGCGGGAAGAAGCAGGAATCAACAGCCAGAGACACCAGCTTGGTGCCTACGTTGTCCTCGGTCATCCAGTTCAGCGGGCAAGCCGACAGGATCTTACCGTATACAAGGCCTTCGTTCTGAGCGTACCATTGGGCTTTGGCGGCTTTCTTCACCAAATCCTGCGGGAACGCTTCGCAGCCTGTGAACACATAAGGAATATTGGTGGCAGCCATAATTTGCGGAGTATCTTTATGCTGCGTCACTTTACCTTTTTGCATCTTGCCAATGCTGGAAGTCGATGTGCGGTGACCGATTGGCGTGGAGTACGATTGTTGAGCCCCTGTATTCATGTAGCCTTCGTTGTCATATTCCAGCACGATCATCTTGTGTCCGCGAAGCGCGGCGCCGATTGCCGGTCCCATACCGATGTCCATACCGCCGTCGCCGGTAACCATAACGAAAGTGAAATCGTCCTTCAGGCCAAGATCATCAAGTTCTCCGCGGCGTTTGCGTTCCCAGAACATTTCAACCACACCGGACATTGTAGCGGCCCCGCTTTGGAACAGGTTGTGAATGAAAGTCGATTTATGGGAAGAATAAGGATAACCGGTCGTTGTAACAAAGGCGCAGCCTGTATGGTACAGCGCAACGACATCTCCTTCGATGCCTTTGAAGAACAGCTCCAGACCGGAGAAAATACCGCAACCCGGACAAGTGCCGTGACCAGGGGACAGACGTTTCGGCTTCACAGTCAAGCTGCGCATCGGCGGAACCTTGACCTTGAGCTTGCCAGTCTCTTCATCCTTGTCCACAGTAATCAGGCCAGTCTTGAGCGACTCGAATTTAAGCGGCTTGAGCACGCGCTTCGGCGCGCTTTCGGCTACGCCCGGATTGTGGCCGTAGTAGTCAAAAGGAACTTTGACTGTTCCGGTTTCGGCAGCTTCAATAGCCAGCTCGAACAGGGCATGACCATCCTCGGCATAGAAGTCCTTGCCTCCGACGCCATAGATGCGGCTGATTACCTTCGTTGTCGTGTTGCCGTGAGTGAACAGCGCCGCCTTGATTTCGTTAACCATGTTGCCGCCGTATGCTCCGTAGGAATCTCCGCGGTCGCCAACGGTGATGGCTTTAACGTTCTTCAGCGCTTCAGCAATTTGCTTCTGCGGGAACGGACGGATCATGTTCGGCGAAATAGCTCCAGCTTTCACGCCTTTCTCACGGAGCTGGTCAACAACATCCTTGATGATCTCGGAAGCAGAGTTCATCAGGAATACCGCAACCTCCGCGTCTTCCATCCGGTACTGGGACAGGATCGGGTAATAGCGGCCCGTCAGATCGCCGTATTCTTTGGCGATTTCTTCAAATACTTCCTCGGCGTTGTACATAGCCACGGATTGTTGATATTTGTTGTTGATATAGTCGGGCTCGTTCATGTAAGGGCCGACAGAAATCGGATTCTCGCGGTCCAATGTGTCGTCATAACCCTTTGGTTGCGGCCCGATAAAGCTTTGAACATCCTCACGGCTCGCAATCGCTTGGACGCGGCGCTTCTGGTGAGAAGTGAAGTAACCGTCCATGGCTACCAGCACAGGCAGGCGAACCTTCGCATGCTCGGCAAGCTTGATTGCCATGATGTTCATATCATATACAGATTGCGGGTCCGGACACATCAGGATCGGCCAGCCGGTGTTCAGCGCATAATACAGGTCGGAGTGATCGCCGTGAATGTTCAGCGGACCGGAAACGGACCGGCAGATAAGATTCATGACCATCGGCATCCGTGTGCCGGATTGAACCGGAAGCTGCTCCAGCATGTACAGGTAGCCTTGAGCGCTTGTCGCGTTGAATACGCGGCCGCCCGCTGTAGACGCGCCATAGCAAATACCTGCGGAACTGTGCTCGCCGTCGGAAGGAACAAGCATGATGTCATGCTGGCCGCTGGCTTTCATCCCGTCCAGGAACTGTGCAACCTCCGTAGATGGGGAGATCGGGAAATAGCCCATTACATGATAGTTGATTTGATGTGCAGCATAAGCCGCCATTTCGTTGCCGGATTCATATAAAAACTTCTGCTCCACCTTGGCGGAGCCGACTTCCTTTTCGTAATCTATAGCCATTTGAGTTCCACCTTTCTCTCGGGAATTAGATCTGGTTTACAAGGTCAAACGTGTGACGAACCGCTTTGGACTCCGCAAAGCCTTCCTTCTCACGGGAACGGGAGAGTGCGGAGGTCGGGCAGGCTTCTACACATTTGAGACAGCCTTTACAGTATTGGTAGTCGATCCCTTTCAGGAACATCATCGATCTGCCTTTTTTATTGATCTGCTCTTCCCAAACGAAGCACATGTCCGGACATACGGTGTCGCATTCCGCACAGTTGATGCAGGACTCGTTGTCATATACCGGCACAAGCCCGGAACGGGAAATGCTGAGATCCTTCAGGAAGGTTGTACCCGGATTGGTAATCGTGCCCCCAATCGGCTGAGTTTCAAATCCGAGCGGCGAAATGTCGGACCGTACGTATTCCGGCATGCTCTCGCCTTCCGGGAGTTCAAATGTCTGGAACTTCACTTCGTTGTAGCCGCGGTCGAAAGTCGTGATGGCCGACTGAACCGCCTGCGGATATTTCTTGCCGAGCGACTTCTCAATAACGCTCTTCATTGTATTAGGATCAAGGAACGGGCAGAGACGGAACAGTCCGCCGAGCATCGCCATATTCACGCGGTTCTTCTCTTCGAGCGCGATGATGGTTGCATCGACAACCGCGATTGTGCCTGCTTTAACACCGAGCAGTTCCTTCAGCTCTTCGGGAGACTTCGCGGAGTTTATCAGTACCGTGCTTCCTGCGGAAATACCGCTTGTAACATTCACAATCTTGCCCATAGCTTCATGGAACACGGCAACGACATGCGGCCGTTCAACCGGCGAAGTATCGCGGATCGGCGTATTCAAATCGCAGAAGCGGATATGCGCTTTAACCGGAGAACCTTTCTTCTCCGAACCATAAGACGAGAAGCTGACGCCATTCAAATTCGCGCCTACAACCCCTGCTTCAGCCAGCATCTTACCGGCCAGGTTCGCGCCAAGACCTCCTATGGATTCGAGACGGATCTCGAAAAACCCGAGTTCGTTAACTTTCGGTAATTGTACCACCGACATAACCCCTTTCCTCTGTGTCAGCTAGAATAACATCCTGTTTGACTTTTTCAAAATTGTACTCTGATTCTACAACAAGCGAAGTGATAAATCTTGCACAAAACGGCTTAAGAGAATCATAATAATTTATTAAACACGAACAATTCTCTTATATGCGACAAGACGACGTAACAGCAAGAGGAAGAAAGCTGCCATGAAAATCATTAAATGTGTACAAAAGGTGTCTTCCAGTTGCCTGTGACATTTGTTGCCTTTAATCTAGCAAAATAATCTAAAATTTTATGTTAAATTTATCACATTCCTGATGATCAAAATCACATTATATGAAAGAAAAAAATTATGAATTGAAAAATTCCTGAATATCGCATGAAAAAACTCTCCCCGAAGCCTTAATGGCCACCTGGAGAGAGTTCATCTTTCACCGTTTTTCTTTCGTCTCAGAAAATGAATGCAATGCCGAGTGGTTTTCACAAAAATATCAAATATTTAAAGCCGTTTTTTTCGTTTATTCCCGGTCCGCCGGCATATGTTCCCTGATTAGCTCCTGCTTTTTGTTCCATACCCGCTCGCTCAGGTTGACCCGGTAGACCTCCGGGTTTAACTTGCGCAGGTATTCCGGCCAGAACAGGCTCAGTTGCTCTTTGTGGTAGCGCCGAATTTCATCCAGCCCCGGGAGAGTGTATACCTGAAGGCCGTTCACAAACACCGGTTCCAGCATCGGCAGGGACTCATAACGGTCAACTTTCTTTTGCAGATAGGGATGCAGCGGATTGAACAGCTTCAGCGGACGGCCGCTTGGCAGGATGTCTTCATCGGGAAAGCTGATATAGTCGGCCAGAGCTTTTCCACTATTTCCGATAATGCGGTATACATCCTTTTTACCGGGCGTGGACACCTTCTCGGGATTGGAGGATATCTTGATGGTCGGCACCATCTCCCCGTTACTAGATTCGATTTCCACAAGCTTGTACACGCCGCCCAGCGAAGGCTGGTCGGATGCGGTAATCAGCTGTGTGCCGACACCCCAAGTGTCAATGGCGGCTCCCTGCAGCTTCAGATTGGAGATCGTGTTCTCATCCAGATCGTTGCTTGCGACGATTTTGACATATTGAAGCCCCGCTTCGTCCAGCATTCTCCGCGCCTGAATGGACAAATAGGCCAAATCGCCGCTGTCCAGCCGGATCGCATTCATCCGTTTACCCATGGCTTCCAGCTTCCTGGCTGTCGCAATCGCGTTCGGCACGCCGCTGCGGAGCGTATCGAATGTATCCACAAGCAGCGTGACGCCGTCGGGCAGCACCTTGGCGTACGTATCGAAGGCTTCCTGCTCGCTTCCGAAGCTCTGCACCCAGGAGTGCGCGTGAGTTCCCTTGGCGGGAATGCCGAACATTCGCCCTGCCAGCATATTGGACGTGCCGTCGAAGCCGCTGATATAAGCCGCTCGCGTCCCCCAGATGGCCGCATCGGCCTCCTGGGCTCTCCGCGTGCCGAATTCAAGCAGAATGTCGTCCCCGGCCACCTGCTTGATCCGCGACGCCTTCGTTGCGATCAGCGTCTGGAAATTCATGAAATTGAGAATGGCCGTTTCTACGAGCTGGGCTTCCATAATCGTGCCCTCCACCCGGATCAACGGCTCTTCCGGAAACACCAGGGCGCCTTCCTTCATGGAGTAAACCGTGCCCTGGAAATGGAACTGGAGCAGCTCCTCCAGAAAGGCCGGCGCATAGTTCTCTTCCTGCCCGGACAGGTAGCGGATATCCTCCTCCGTAAACCGGAGGTTTCGGATATAGCCTGCGATCCGTTCCAGACCGGCAAATACGGCAAACCCGTTGCCGAAAGGCAGCTTGCGGAAATAAGCCTCAAACACGGCGCGGCGTTTATGGGTGCCGTTCACCCAATGCGCGTACATCATATTGATCTGATATTTATCCGTATGCAGTGCAAGCTCTCTGTTCAACTCATCATCTCCTGTCGTTGCTGCTCGTATCATGTTTAGAGCAGGAAAAGCGGCTATCCGCCGCTTTCTCCGATCATCCTATATTGTTATAATGGCTTCGCGTCTTTAACCACCTTTGCGCCCAGACTTCCGGCGAAATGCCCCAGCGCCCAGGTATGCCCCTCCGGATTGAAGCTGGCCACGGCGTCCTCATGCACAACAATCGAAAAGCCTTTATTATAAGCATCGATTGCCGTATGTAATATGCATATATCCGTACATACGCCGATAAGGTGAAGCTCGGTGATCCGGCGAGCGCGCAGCCTCTGTTCCAGATCGGTGCCGCAAAAAGCGCTGTAGCGGGTCTTGTCCATCCAGTAGATACTGTCCGAGCGGGACTTGTACACTTCCTTCAGCCTTCCGTAAAGCTCCCGCCCTTCGCTTCCCCGGATATTATGGGGCGGAAACAGCCTGCTCTCGGGATGAAAGGCATCACCACGCTCATGCAAATCCACAGCCATCACCACATAATCGCCTTTCTCCGCAAATTCTCCGGTCAACCGGCAGATCCGGTCCTCGATATCGATCCCCGGCTGTCCCACCGGCAGGCTGCCATCGACAAAATCCTTGGTGTAATCGATTACGATCAGCGCTCTCATGCAAGCGGCCTCCTCCTGAGTCAACTATGCTTCCTCTTCACCGCCAACTCCAAGCGATGCTTACGTATAGATGGATAGCAGCGGCTGATGGTCGGTAAACATATACAGCTGCGCCGGCCGCTGGGAATATTGATTGGAGCTTAGCGGATTGCCGTCTTCGTCGCGCACTTCCTGCAATATGCCCTGGCGGCTGCGTGTGGAAGTGATTTTGCGGATAAAGTTCGGCTCCTTGAACTCCGGCACTACCGTCTGGATGACCTGATACAGCTCGCTCAGTGTAAAATGACGCGGAAGGAACTGCTTCGCAATCGTTGTCTGCAGCATCTGCTGCTGAATACGGAGGTAGGCGTCCGAGATGATTGTGCGATGGTCAAAAGCGAGCTCCAGCTCTTCCAGCGCCTCCTGCAGAGTAAACAGGCCGACCTCTCCCGCATCGTCGGAAGCGCGCCTTTGCTCAAGCATCCACTCCTCGACCAGCGCAAAGAACGCATGGCTGATGATCCACCCGCGCGGGTCCCTCCCCGGCGTGCTGTAGACTCCCAAGTATTCCAGATGGCCGCCGTCGACCCCCGTCTCTTCCTTCAACTCCCGCGTAGCCGCGTCATATATCGACTCGTCCTCCTGGCAGAAGCCGCCTGGAAGAGCCCACATTCCCTCACAAGGCCACTTCTTCCGCTTGATCAGCATAACCCGAAGCTCACGGATCGGAAGCGTCTTGGTGACGGTCTTTCGCTCGCGTTTCGTTAGGGTAAACATGACAATATCGGCCGGAACACCATCCGGAGTGCGGTATTTCTTAGCATTGTAGCGTTGTTCCCCGTTCTGGCTCACCATAAATCCATCCTTTGCCGCAGACAATTTAGTTATTCGTATCCTTAGATGTTACCAAACCTAAACTTCGAAAATCAACAATCTTGTAACACAAAGATACAATGTTTCTCAACCCGCATACTATGACAATGACCCTGCCGCCAATCTCAGCGCAGGGTCAATTTGCTGGAGTACCGGATCTGCGCCCCGCAAGGCGCGTGCCGGGTATGCTATTCGCCGCATTTGGAAGGCGGCGCTTCGGTGCCGGCCTCGACATTGATCTTCGCCGAAACGGTATCCCGGATGACGGAAACGACCAGCTGCAGCAGGTAATTGATATCCGTTTGGCTCTGCTGAAATTCGCTGACCAGCGGGATGCTGTCGATCTCGCCTTGCAGCTCATTCATTTCTCTCTCGATGTTGGCCACCATCGCTTTATTACCGAAGCTTTCGAAGGCGACGATCTCCTTCTGCTTCTTCTTCATCTGGGCGATCAGTCCCTGGACGCGTTCATGGCTACGGATTTTCTCCTCGGCTTGCTGAAACAGCTTGACCTCTTCACTGGTAGAAATCAGCGACGCAAGCTCCCGGGCTTTGGCGATGATGTCCTCGCGCACGATCAGATCGCGGGTATCGTAGGACATCATCCCGTATTGATTCACACGGCCTTTCTCCTCGGTCATACCTATCGCTCACTTTCGTTATGGAGTTACTTCAAGGCGGCGGCTTCGGTCACGCAATCGCCTTTGATATACCAGGTCTTCGTATCGGTGATGCGCACGTTGATGAAGCTGCCGATCAGCTCCTTCGGTCCTTCAAAATGAACCAGCTTGTTGCTGCGGGTCCGTCCGGACAGCACGGCGGCGTTATTTTTGCTCTCGCCTTCCACCAGCACTTCAACCGTCTGTCCGAGCATCCGGTCGTTGCCGATCCGGCTCTGCTCGCTGATCAGCTCGTTCAGCCGCCGCAGCCGGTCGCTCTTGACCTCAGCCGGCACATTGTCCTCCATAGCGGCAGCCGGCGTTCCTTCGCGCGGAGAATAAATGAACGTGTAGGCCATGTCGAAGCCGACCTCGCGCACCAGCGACATCGTTTCCTCGAACTGCTCCTCCGTCTCGCCCGGGAAACCGACGATAATATCCGTAGTCAGCACAAGATCCTTGACCGATGCTTTCAGCTTGCCGACGAGCGTCAGGAAGGTCTCCCGGCTGTATTTGCGGCTCATTTTCTTCAGAATGGCGTTGCTTCCGGACTGAACGGGCAGATGGATGCTTTCCATCAGGTTGCCTCCCTTGCCCAGCACCTCCACAAGCTTGTCGTCAAAATCGCGCGGGTGCGAAGTCATGAACCGGATACGCGTAATATCGATCTTGCGCAGAGCGTCCATCAAATCGCCAAACGTATAATCGATGTCGGTAAAATCCTTGCCGTAGGCATTGACGTTCTGCCCAAGCAGCGTCACTTCCTTGAAGCCCTGGCGGGCCAGCTCGCGAAGCTCCGCGATCACATCCTCGGGACGTCGGCTTCGTTCCTTGCCCCGCGTGTACGGAACGATGCAGTACGTACAGAATTTGTCGCAGCCGTACATGATGTTGACCCAGGCGCGCAGCCCCTCCCTTTTTTTCGGCAGGTTCTCGATAATGTCGCCTTCCTTGGACCAGACCTCCACCACCAATTCCTTGCTGAACATCGCTTCCTTGATCAGTGTGGGCAGACGGTGGATATTGTGCGTGCCGAAGATCATATCGACGAACCCGTGTTTTGCCATAATCCGGTTAACGACGCCCTCTTCCTGGGACATGCACCCGCAGACGCCGAGCAGCAGGCCCGGCTTCTCCTTCTTCAGATGCTTCAGATGGCCAAGCTCCCCGAATACCTTGTCTTCCGCGTTCTCCCGGATGGCGCAGGTGTTAAGCAATATGATGTCCGCCTCGTTGCGGTCCTCGGTGCTCCGGTAGCCCATCTCCTCCAGCAAGCCTTTCATCGTCTCGGTGTCATGCTCGTTCATTTGGCAGCCATAGGTTGTGATGGAGTACAGCTTGCCCTCGCCGAAAGACCGCATGTCGCCGGGAATGGCAAAATCGTAATGGACCAGGGTATCTTCCTTGCCGCGCCGCTTGCCTTCCTTATAGTCGGGCTGGCTGTTGACCTGAATCGTTCGCCCCTTGATGCGGTAGGTGGTCTTCCCCTCTTGTTCGCTGATCACCTTGGCACCGCTAAAATCAAAATATTTGGAGTAATCCTTGGCACCCTTGCCGGATTTTAAGTCCGGTGAGTTGTTCTCCCTGGTCATGCTGTCACATCCTCTATCTGTAAAAAATGATTTTTTGGTTTCGCTTGCAATTTAAAATTATAACATAGTGCCGCGGAATATATCTATATGCTCAAATTTTAGATATTTTGCGGGGGCCGGAATGCCGACTGATTATTTGACCAGCTCCGCAAATGTCGCGGACACCGCTTCGGCCAGCTTGCCGGGAGGCAGCTCCACCTGCATGCCGATTTTACCGGCGCTCACCGCCATTTTATCCAAAGCTTCCGCGCTTCGGTCGATGAATGTGGGGTAATGCTTCTTCATACCGACCGGCGAGCAGCCGCCCCGGATGTATCCGGTCCATTTTTGCAGATCCTTTACAGGCAGCATTTCCATCTTCTTCTCTCCGGCAGCCTTGGCGGCCTTTTTGAGATCCAGCTCTTCCGCAACCGGAATGACAAAGACATACAGACTCGAGCCGCTGTGCGAGACGAGTGTCTTGAAGACACTCTCCGGCGGTCTCCCGACCTTCTCCGCGACGGCTGTTCCGTGAATTTGACCATCTTCATTATCATAAACAAGGATTTCATAGGGGATTTTCCGGGCATCCAATATTCTCAGTGCATTCGTCTTGCCAACCTGCATAGCTGCTCATAATCCTCCGTTCGCCATAATCTCATATTTTCATTATACTTTTATATGCAAGGAATTCCCAGACCCCGGGAAATGGGTTGATTTCGGGGACCGGATTAACACGCGTCTGACGATCCGGAGGTATAATGGAGCCAGACAGCAGTTGAAAGGAGCGAGGCGCTTGCCCAATTTATGGATGCATATCGAGTATGGACGGCAGCTCGGCAATGATCTGCAATCTGTTTTCCCCTTCAGGGGTCATTCTTCCGAACATGCCCTCCTCTACCAGTTGGGCTGCCAGGGTCCGGATATTCTGTATTACCACGGCTTTCTGCCCTGGAGCAGCGACCATGGCGCGTCCCGGCTCAGTGATTTGATGCACAGTCAAAGCTGCGGCGGGGTGTTGGTGGCGTTCTGGGATAAAGTTCTTCAGCTTCCGCTCCAGGAACGAGGGCCGGCGGTGGCTTATTTTGCGGGCTTCCTGACCCATCATCTGCTGGACCGGAATCTCCATCCTTATGTCAACTGGAAATCCGGTTACAAGCACAGGGATCATCAGCGGTTCGAAGTGGCTATGGATACGGTATTCATCAATCGGCTAAACGGCAGGAACACTTGGAGAATCCCCGGATGGAAAGAAATCGACGCCGGGCCGTCGCTCCCCGCCGGGATTGCGGATATTTTGCACAAAACGGCTTGCGCCTTTTATCCCGAAATGGCCGCTTTCCCGAAAGGATGCTGGCAGAGAGCCTATCGTGATATGGTTAGCGCGCAGAGACTTCTCTTCGACCCGTACGGCTGGAAGAAAAAAATAGTCCTCGGATCAAACGCCGTCCTGTTCTACCGCAAGCTTACAGCCGCCGAGGAAGGGCTGGATTATCTGAATGAGCGAAACGCCCCATGGAGGCATTCGGCGCTCTATTCCGAGGTCAGAACGGAAAGTGTGCTCCAGCTGTGGGAGCAGGCGCTTGCGGAGGGACGAACGGTAATGAAATCCCTGGCGGCCTGGCTGCAGGCGGATTCCCGGAATGAAGCGGGAAGCGCGCGCGAGCGGTTCCGGCTGAATCTCGGCGACCGGTCCTACGATACAGGCAAGGATTGCGGTTCGAATCTGGTGAACCAGTATGCCGAGCCGATCTGGGAAACAGCCACCGGAAGTTGATGCGAAAAATAGCGGCGCTCCGCGCAGCGTTCCGATACAACTAAACCGCGAAGCTACAGTCCTTTAGGGACCGTACTTCGCGGTTTTATGATTTGCAGAAACGGTTTGGACACATCACCCGGCCCGTCAGGTAACAAGCTCGCCTGTTTCGGCGGATAGCGGCTTTCCGTTGTCAGCGGGGCCGTTATGCCGGCCGTCGCTCTTCCCGCGCTCCACATCCACTTTAATCAATATCAATATGCCCAGTCCAAAGAACAGCAGCAGAGAGAGTATCCCCAGCCGTGAGCTGCCGGTAAGCTGGCCGACCAGGCCGAAGACGAAGGGGCCGAATATCGAAGAGAATTTGCTTGTAATATTGACAAAGCCGAACAGTTCGCCCGTACGGCCCGCAGGCATCAAATCGCTCAGCAAGGATCGCGAAATGGACTGGCTCCCTCCCTGAACCAGCCCGACCATGACCGCCAGCACATAAAAATGCGAGGCTTGGGTCATCCAGTACCCCAGGGCCACGATAAGCACATACATGAACAGCGAGGCCAGCAGCGTACGTTTCGCGCTGAACCGGACTGCCGCTTTTCCAAGCAGAAGTGTGCTGGGGAAGCCTACAAACTGTGTAATGAGGAGGGCCAGAATAAGATCGCTCGTTCCAATGCCGATCGTCGTCCCGTAAATGGTCGCCATCAGAATTATGGTATTGATCCCGTCATTATAGAACCAGAAGGCCGCAATCAGCTTGAAGAGCTGAGGGTAGCGCCGGATATCCCGGTAAGCTCCCGCAATTCGTCTAAGCCCGGACCGGGCATATCCCGCTGCGGTCAGTCCCGCCGTCTGGCGCTTCAAATTCGGCACCCGGCGCATGACCGGCAGCGCGAACAGCAGCCACCACACTCCTACAGTGACAAAAGACCAGCGCGTACCCGCCAGTCCGTCGCTTATTCCAAGCAGGGAAGGCTTCTGGATCATCAGCAAATTGAGCGCAAGCAGAATGCCGCCGCCCACATAACCGGCCGCATAGCCTTTGGACGAGATTTGGTCCCTTCTTCCGGAAGGAACGAGGTCGGGCAGCATGGAGTCATAGAAAGCATTGCCCCCGGAAAACCCGAGCGTGGACAATACCAGGAAGGCCGACGCCATCAGCCAGTCTCCCCTTTCCACCAAAGCGAAGCAAGATGTGGATACTGCGCCAAGCAGCGTAAAGCATGTCAAAAAGGTGGTCTTCCGGCCGGAAAGATCCGAAATGGCTCCAAGCAGCGGGGACAATAAGGCGACCAGCGCCATTCCGATGGCATGGGTATACGCCAGAAAGGATGCCGCCGTCGTCTTGTCCAATCCGTCAGCCGCAACCGAACTGTAAAACACAGGGAGCACAGCCGCCAAAACCGTTGTCGCATAAGCGGAATTGGCCCAGTCATACATGATCCACGCCCGAACAGCAGATTTATTCACGCATTCACCCTCTTCTCCAAACCCCTGCTGCCCGTTCAAACAGCCCAGAGCCCGGCGTCATTTGCTTCTATTATACCGAATTTGCGGAGAAGGAATGTTCGATAAATGTTAACGCTACAGCATGGCTTTGTCTCATCCGGTATCCGGCGCAATTAAGGCGCATTAAAAAGTTAAAAGCGGAGGATCGCTCCCCCGCTTTTAACGTAATTATATGAATAATGCCTGCTCAGGCAAAGCTTAGTCGACGATCTCAGCCGTATCGCCGTTGCTTGCTCCCGCAGCATTCGCTTCGTCCGTGTCGATGTGCATATCAAGCGCAAAGCTGTCCGATACGCGGGCAATTACGTTCTCCAGAACGAGTCCGCGTTCTCCGCCAAGGCGCACCTTCAGCAGCTGCTTATCGGCAATGCCCCATTTTTCGGCATCGGAGGTATGGAAATGAATGTGACGGGCTGCCACAATAACACCCTTCTCCAGTACAACTTCACCTGCCGGTCCTTTCAGGGTAACGCCAGGCGTTTCTTCAATGCTGCCGGATTCGCGTACAGGCGCCTTTACACCGATGGCGAATGCGTCCGTACGGGAAATTTCAACCTGCGAGGCCGGACGGGCCGGTCCCAAAATTCTGACCTTGTCGAATTTGCCTTTGCTGCCGATTACCGCAACAGTTTCATTGGCGGCGAATTGTCCAGGTTGGGAGAGCGGTTTGAATTCAGTCAGCTGGTGGCCGGGTCCGAACAGCGCCTCCACATGTTCTTGCGTTAGGTGAATATGTCTAGCCGACACACCTACAGGTACAGTCTTACTCATACTTCAAGTCACTCCTTGTATTTTCTCTATTATCTGTACAAGCCAAGGAACATTATACAACTATTTAACCAAAAATAAAAAGGAACCTGCTCATCTTCAGGCTCCTTTTTGGGAATAGTTCGTATTTTCGTCAATTCATTTGTTTCAGATTGGCGCCGAAGGCAGATTCCTCGCAAGATAACTGACCGCATTCCCGTACAACCATCCCTTTACCAATTCTTCGGAGTAATGGCGCAGCAGCAGCTCCGCCAGGGCAGGATAATGTCCCGGATGCTCCAAGCCTTTAACCCAGGAGTCGATGCCGTCAAAGTCGGAGCCGAACATCAAATGCTGCTCTCCCCCAAGAGCGCAGATATGCTCGATATGTCTCAACAGATCTTGCGGTGCAGCTTCTCCGTCATCAGTCACGAACCACGGGACAAAAGTAAGCCCTATGCGCCCTTCCGCAGCGATCACCGCCCTGATCTGATCATCTGTCATGTTCCGCGGATGATTGCAGATCGCTCTTGCGTTGGAATGGGAAGCGATAAACGGCCGGTGAGAAAGCTCGGCCAGTTCCCAGAACCCGGCCTCCGACAGATGCGAGACATCCAGCAGCATGCCTCTTCTGTTACACCACTTAATAAGCTTGCGGCCTTTTTCTGTGAAGCCTCCATTTCGCTGCTCAAGCACGCCATCCGCCGCCCAGTTGGCATAATTCCAGGTTACCCCCAGGAAACGAACCCCAAGCTCAAAAATCATCTCCGCATAGAACAGGTTTCCCTCCAGTCCGTCAACTCCTTCAAGCGACAGCATTCCCCAACCGGGACCGCCCTCCTGACCACCGGCTAATCTGGCCGCTTCCTCCTTCCAGCGCAGCGGCCGAAGCCCTCCCGTATTCGCTACTTTACTCCGGTACAGTTCAATCTGTCTCAATATATGCTCAAATCGGGGGTTCCCCCACTTCTGCGACAAGTAGATGGCAAAGCACTGTATCCGTACTCCCCCCGCCCGCAGTCTCTCTCCCGTTACATCCAGCCCTTGATCCGCCCAAAAATCGATGGAGGGATTCTCCAGCAGCTTGCTCAGCGCATCGCAATGAAAATCCGCCACCGGAAAATGGTTTTGTGCCTGTTCCCGCGCTTCTCCTGGATTCATCGGTCTGTCCTCCTTTTTCAATCAAAGCAAAAAGCCTGTCTACTGACGTAAACAGGCTCATCCTTTATTCTTCTATTTATTATCTCGGCTCAACAATTAATTTAATGGCTGTGCGATCTTCCCCATCAATGACAATGTCGGTAAAGGCTGGGATGCAAATCAGGTCGACGCCGCTGGGAGCGACAAATCCACGGGCAATAGCAACAGCTTTGATCGCTTGATTCAGAGCCCCTGCTCCAATGGCCTGCAGTTCGGCCGCCCCACGTTCGCGAAGAACACCTGCTAATGCGCCGGCAACGGAATTCGGATTGGATTTAGCTGATACTTTTAATACATCCATAGTAAGTACCTCCCCTGGGATAAATAATGGTGTTCTTCCACTACTTTGATGTTATTCGCGTACAAAAGAAAAATTCCTTCTTTTTGCGAACCCCTTTGCAGAAATTGGTACAAAAGATGCTGTTAAGCGATATAAAAAAGATCACACTTTTTTCCTAACCGAAAAATTTGGCCTGAAATGCCTGCGAACCACCCTTTCGCCCTAATCCATTACCCACTCATCTTCGCGCATTCGAATCTTTTCCAGACGTTTGGCTTTGCCGGTGTCCTCATCCAGCTCCGCATACAGTCCGTGAAGCATCCACTTCCCCTCATCGACCACAAAACGCGACGGAAGCTGGGTTGTAAATTTATAGAGTACCGCATCTTTTTCCATACCCAAAATTCCTTCTCTTGAACCAACCATCCCCGCATCGGTTAAATAAGCCGTTCCTCCAGGCAAAATTGTATCGTCATTGCTCTGGACATGGGTATGAGTACCTACGACAATCGACGCACGTCCATCCATGAACCAGCCCATCGCTATTTTCTCGGATGTGGCTTCCGCATGAAAATCGACCAGAATGCACTTGTGCTGTCTCCGCAGTTCTTCGACGATCTCTTCACCAACCCGGAAAGGACAATCGATAGCCGGCAAAAAGGTACGCCCCTGCAAATTGACGATCGCCAGCTGCTTGCCGTTTCCTTTGACTACCGTGTAGCCTTGACCGGGTGTGCCCGGAGGGAAATTGGCCGGACGCACCATGCGCGGCTCATCATCGATAAATTCAAAGATGTTCTTGTTATCCCACGTATGATTGCCCATCGTGATCCCATGAACGCCCCAGTTGAAAAATTCATTTGCGATCGCAGAGGTAATGCCCCTTCCGGCCGCCGCATTCTCACCGTTGACAACGATAATATGCGGCTGGTATTTGCTCTTCAGGGAAGGGAGTGTTTCCCGCAGCGCTTTGCGGCCGGTGTTGCCTACAACATCGCCGATAAACAGAACTTTAATGTTGATCTCCTCCTACTGTAAAGAAAAGTGGCGCCGTTAAAGGCGCCACTTCTCTAATTATGCCTATTTAGCGTACTCAACCGCCCGTGTCTCGCGAATAACCGTGACCTTGATATGACCCGGGTAGTCCAGTTCATTTTCAATCGTCTTCGTAATATCGCGCGCCAGACGGAAAGCTTCGGCATCGTCGATTTTGTCAGGCTGCACCATTACGCGAACCTCTCGGCCAGCTTGAATGGCATATGACTTCTCGACGCCTTCGAAAGATTCGGAAATCTCCTCCAGCTTCTCCAGACGCTTGATATACGTTTCCAGCGTTTCCCGGCGTGCTCCCGGTCTTGCCGCCGACAAGGCGTCAGCCGCACCGACCAGCATAGCGATAACCGAGGTCGCTTCCGCGTCTCCGTGATGGGAAGCGATGCTGTTGATGACCACAGGATGTTCTTTATACTTCTTGGCAAGCTCCACGCCGATCTCAACGTGTGAGCCTTCCACCTCATGATCCAGCGCCTTGCCGATATCATGCAGCAATCCCGCGCGTTTGGCTAGCACGATGTCTTCCCCGAGCTCACCGGCCATCAGCCCGGTCAAATAAGCAACCTCCATGGAGTGCTTCAGTACGTTCTGACCATAGCTCGTGCGGAATTTCAGACGGCCGAGAATTTTGATCAAATCCGGGTGCAGGCCGTGAACGCCAACCTCGAAGGTGGCTTGCTCGCCGTATTCCCGAATCCGTTCATCCACTTCCTTGCGTGATTTCTCGACCATTTCTTCGATGCGCGCCGGATGGATACGTCCGTCTGCCACCAGCTTCTCCAGTGCGGTACGGGCCACTTCCCGGCGAATCGGGTCAAATCCCGATAAAATAACAGCCTCCGGCGTGTCGTCGATAATCAGATCGATGCCAGTGAGAGTTTCCAGAGCGCGGATATTCCGGCCTTCGCGTCCGATGATCCGTCCCTTCATTTCCTCATTCGGAAGTGTAACGACGGATACCGTTGTTTCCGCCACATGATCGGCGGCGCAGCGTTGAACGGCAAGGGTAATGATTTCGCGGGATCTCTTGTCCGCTTCTTCTTTCGCCTGCTGCTCGATGTCCTTGATCATCTGTGCGGTTTCATGCCGAACTTCCTGTTCCACATTGGAAAGAATAATACTTCTGGCATCTTCCATGGTCAAATTGGAGATTCGCTCCAATTCGGTAACCTGATTTCTGTAGATAACATCGATTTGTTGCTGAGTTTCATCAATTCGTTTCTCTTTGTTAGCCACTTGTTCTTCTTTTCGTTCAAGCGATTCCATTTTTTTATCCAGCGATTCTTCCTTTTGCAGCAACCGTCTTTCCTGACGTTGGATTTCATTCCGACGCTCACGAGTTTCTTTCTCAGCTTCGGTACGGATTCTGTGGACTTCATCCTTGGCTTCCAATACCGTTTCCTTCTTCAGCGCCTCCGCTTCCTTCTTCGCGTTCTCCACGATGACGGCAGCGGCCTGTTCCGCGCTGGAAATTTTAGCTTCTGCAAGGGATTTCCGAATAAAATAACCGAACCCAAAGAATAATGTCGCTACAACGAGAACGATGATGATCCAGATCCAGGGGTCCATCTGTTTCACCTCCTCGTTGGTTCCTCCAAGGCATTCCTTGGGACTGTGCAGTTGTCAAACTATCCGTTCATCACCATACAAAAAAACGGTAAATTCACCGATTGCCGAACTGCACATGATTCACATGCACACTGCCCGCCGCATCCGGCGATTACATTTCATATGAGTTGATACGCGAATCGTTTAGAAGAAGATGGCCTTTTTGGGAAGGAAAAAGGATTCTTATTTTATGCCGATTCATGTTATATTTTATTATTTATAAAAAGACATTGTCAAGAGAGCCAATCCCGGGAGCAAAGTCAAGGGACTCAGTCGAACTCGCAGAAGCCGTCCTCCGCTCCATCCATATCCCCGTCCTGCCGCAGTGATTGAAGGACACTTCGGACAATTTCGCCCGAGAAACCGCGTCTCATTAAATAAGCTCCCGTCTTCCTTCTCTTGTCGGAAGCCTCGCCCCTGATTGCACTCCACTTCTTGCGCCCAAGCTCAAGCGCGCTCTGACGCTCCTGCTCCGGGCTGATTCCTTCCAGCGCCCCTTCAATAACGGATTTGTCGACGCCTTTGCCGCGCAGCTCGTGGCGAACCCATAGCCTCCCCTTGCGGTGTCCGGTTATCCTCTGCTCCGCCCATTGCTTCGCATACTGGGTATCGTCAATTAGCCGTTCACGCCGAAGCCGCTCCAGCACCTCGCCTACTATAGCTTCCCCGATTTCCTTCTGCCGCAAACGTCTTGCCATTTCCATCCCCGTCCGTGGCTTCCGTTCCAGATAACGCAGTCCTTCCACATAAGCCCGCTGCCGCTCATCAGCCAATACGATCTGCCGGAGGTCTTCCTTCGTGAAGGCATTCCCGGAAATCATCCGATACTTGATCATAATATCCTCATGGATGCTTAGACTGATCATCCCGAAGTGAAGAATATAGCGGTGATCGGATCTCTGCTGGCGCTCCACCCTGGTTATCGTCAGCAGTTCATTATCGGGGAACTGTGAGAGCACATCATCTTCCGGCTCCCCGGCCTCATAATCAAGCTGTATCGTCACAGTAAGTATTCTCCCTCCTCTCGTATATCCGCCCTCATGCAGCGAAGGGAGCATCATTTCCATATTATTTCCCCATGTTTAAAAGGCGCCCTATACGGATATAGAGGGCGCCTTGCATTCTAAAGAATTTATTCGATTTCGAGCAGTTGCTGTTCTTCCTCTTTCTCTGCTTCGATCTCCGCTTCGGTTGGAGCAGCGACGATAGTAGAGAGACTGCTCGCTTCACGAATCTTGTTCTCGATGACAAGCGCCAAATCCTGATGTTCCTTCAGGAACTGCTTCGCATTCTCGCGGCCTTGACCCAGCCGTTCGCCTTCATAGGAATACCATGCTCCGCTCTTATTGATGATATCCATTTCCGTGCCGATATCGACGAGACTGCCTTCTCTTGAAATGCCTTCACCGTACATAATATCGATATCCGCCTGTTTGAAGGGAGGCGCAACCTTGTTCTTTACAACCTTGACCCGCGTGCGGTTGCCCACGATATCATTGCCCATCTTAATGCTCTCTACGCGGCGCACATCAAGGCGGACCGTAGAGTAGAACTTTAACGCGCGGCCGCCGGGGGTCGTCTCGGGATTGCCGAACATAACACCGATCTTCTCGCGAAGCTGGTTGATAAAGATAGCGATCGTCTTGGATTTGTTGATCGAGCCGGAAAGCTTGCGCAGAGCCTGGGACATCAGCCGCGCCTGCAGGCCGACATGGGAATCGCCCATCTCGCCTTCGATTTCAGCCTTGGGAACCAAGGCCGCCACGGAGTCTACCACAATGATATCCACGGCGCCGCTGCGGACGAGCGCTTCCGCAATCTCCAGAGCCTGTTCGCCGGTATCCGGCTGAGACAGCAGCAGCTCGTCAATGTTGACGCCAAGTTTGCTTGCATACCTCGGGTCCAGCGCATGCTCAGCGTCAATAAAAGCGGCTTGTCCTCCGACCTTCTGAACTTCCGCAATGGCATGCAGAGCAACCGTTGTCTTGCCGGAGGATTCCGGTCCGTATACTTCGATAATACGGCCTTTGGGCAGGCCTCCGATTCCCAGAGCAATATCTAGAGCCAATGATCCGCTGGGCACGACCTCGACTTGCATATGATTCGATTCACCCAGCTTCATAACGGAACCCTTACCGAATTGTTTCTCTATTTGACGAAGCGCCATTTCAAGCGCTGCACGACGATCTGACAATCAGATCACATCCTTTTCACTGGTATAATATCACAATATCACGAAGCCTGACGGGTCTTCACCCTGGTGCTGCAACAAGACAACACTTCAAGAAAGATTCGATATCTTCTTAGAAAGAATATACGCAAGTGCCTTTCTTATGTTAGTATTGTACCTTGTTTTGAAGTGTTTGCCAAGCATTTTTTCGAACATACATTCGTTTTTTCCGCCCTCCAGACCACGCCCCCCTTTTACTGTAAAATCATCCTGTATCTTCATATAAAAATAAAAAACCGCAGCAAAGAAATACAATGCCACGGTTCTTCCGTATGATTCCATTATATAAAAGAGCGGCCGCTCATTTCAAGCCCGAACTCTCAAGCGGCAAGTCCGCACCGCGTTCCGCCAGCCTGCGCCACAGCCGAAACAGAATGGTCTTGACGGAGCGGATACGGATATTCTCGCGGCTCCCCTTCAGATTAAGCTCGAATACTTCCGTCTTTCCGCCTTTCTCGGCGATGCCGATATATACCAGACCCACAGGCTTGCGCTCCGAGGAGCCCGGGCCCGCCACTCCGGTAATCGACAGGCCATAATCCGTACCGGCCGTTATTCTGACCTGCTCCGCAAGAATCTCTGCCACCTCGCGGCTGACCGCGCCGAAAGCGCCCTCGCCCTCCAAGTAATGCTGGGGCACATTGAGGAGCTTCTGCTTCATCTCATTGGAGTAGCATACGATCCCCCCCATGAACATGGATGAGCTGCCGGGGATGGCTGTGATGCTCTCCATCAGCAATCCGCCCGTGCAGCTCTCGGCGCAGCTCACGGTAAGCCCCGCGTTCGCCATCCAGTCCACGATTGCCTTTTCCAGCGGAACATCGGCAGAGGCATACAAATGCTCGGGAAGAATGGCCCGGATTTGCTCCTCCAGCGCATCCAGCTTCTTCATTGCTTCGCTGTAAGAGGGCGCCTTGGTAGAAATACGCACCGTTACCTCTCCTTCTTTGGCATAAGGAGCAATCGTCGGATCGTTTTGACCATGAATAAGATGGATCAGCTTGTCTTCCAGCAGAGACTCCCCGATGCCGGCGAATTTAAGCATCTTGGAATACAGCGGCGTCTCATTCGTCAGCGCATGCTGCCGAAGCCAGGGCTTGGCTTGCTCTGTGAACATCGGTTTCATCTCCCTTGGCGGTCCGGGAAGAACAACATAGTAGTTGTCCTCATGATGGATGGCAAGGCCCACAGCCAGTCCCGTCCCATTCGGAAGCGGCGTCGAATCGTCGATTACAAGCGCCTGCTTCCGGTTGTTCTCGGTCATGGGGACGCCCCGGCCGCTGAAGAACTGATCCACATGCTCCATCGCCAACGGGTCGATATGCAGCCCCCGGCCCAGCGCAGCCGCAAGAGCTTCCTTCGTCAGATCGTCCTCCGTCGGTCCGATGCCTCCCGTGAATAATACAAGATCAGCGCGGCCCTTCGCGATTTCGATCGCTTCCTGCAGCCGGACGCTGTTGTCGCCGACTACCGTTTGAAAATATACGTCGATGCCGAGAGCGGCAAGCTCGACGGACAGAAACTGGGCGTTGCTGTTCACGATCTGGCCAAGCAGCAGTTCCGTGCCGACCGCAATAATCTCTGCTTTCATACCATTACTCCTCCCATTGGTTTACTAAGATCCTTATCGTGTCAGAAGCGGGGCAATAGGCATATGTCCTACCGCCCCGCTGCGGATCACGGCCAGCCGTTTGATATGAAATGTTATGAAGCCGAGAGCAATTCCTTGTTCTTCACGAAATAATCGATACCCGAGTATATCGTTATCAGAGCGGCCGCCCAAATGGCAATACTGTCAAATGGGATGCCGACGAACTGAAACGGAAAATTATTCAGCAGCAGCAGGGAAATCGCTATAATCTGTACCATCGTTTTGATTTTCCCCCATTTGCTGGCCGCAACGACTTTGCCGTCCAGCAGCGCCACCTGGCGAAGGCCGGTAACGGCAAATTCACGGCTGATAATGACGATGGCAATCCAGGAATCGCACCGGCCCAGCTCGACCAGCGAGATCAGCACCGCGGATACGAGCAGCTTATCGGCCAAGGGATCGAGAAGCTTTCCGAGATTGGTTACCATATTGTATTTGCGGGCAATATAACCGTCGATGCCGTCCGTGCTTGCCGCCAGCAGAAAAATAATTGCGGCAATCAGATGATTGAACGAGAGCTGAAAAGAGCCCCAATGAAACGGACTCGGATAGAAGCTGAAATCGATCAGCAGGAAAAACATCATGATCGGGATCAGACATATTCGGGCAATGGTTATGCGGTTAGGCAAATTCACTGAAGCACTTCCTCCCCTGACAAATCATATTCGAAAGCATGAGTTATCCGGACCTTCGCAATCTCCCCGATGCTGATGTTGCTGCCTTTAACAAATACTTCCCCATCAATCTCCGGCGCGTCGAACTGCGAGCGGCCGATATAGACATCGCTACGGCCGTCGTAGCGCTCCACCAGCACATCCAGAACCTGGCCCACAAACCGGCTGCCCCGATCCCGGATGACCTGGCGCTGAAGCTCCATCAGCGTGTTGGCGCGCCATTCCTTCACATCATCCGGCACCTGATCCGGCAGGCGTGAAGCGGGAGTTCCTTCTTCATTGGAGTAAGTAAATACCCCCAGCCTATCAAACCCTACTTCGCTTACAAAATCGCACAAGCGCTTGAAATCCTCCTCGGTCTCGCCGGGAAAGCCGACAATAAGCGAGGTGCGCAGCGACACGCCGGGAATCACCTCCCGGATGCGTGCAATCAGTTCGCGGATATCCCGCTGGCGACCGGGTCTGCGCATGCGTTTGAGAATTGAATCTTCACTGTGCTGCAGCGGCATATCGACATATTTGCAGATCTTCGGATTATCGGCCATCGTCTGGATCAGCTCTTCGGTAAAAAAGCCGGGATAGGCATAATGCAATCTCACCCATTCGATTCCTTCCACTTCGCTCACGCGGTTCAGCAGCTCGGGCAGCTTGAATTCCTCGTACAGATCGGTTCCGTAATTGGTGGAGTCCTGGGCGATCAGACTGATCTCCTTTACCCCTTGGGCCGCCAGTGTTCTGACCTCGGTCAGAATCGACTCTATGGAACGGCTGCGGAACGCTCCGCGCATAATCGGGATGCTGCAGAACGTGCAATTGTTGTCGCAGCCCTCCGCAATTTTGACATAGGTCGTGTAACGGGGCGTTGAAACCTTGCGGGGGAGTGCCTCCTCATAATTAAAGACCGGATTTCCCACCCATACCGGCCTGCTTCCTCTCACAGCTTCATCAACGATCTGCACGATGTTATGAAAATCCCCCGTTCCGACAATCCCGTCGATTTCGGGCATTTCTTCCATCAGTTCCGCCTTGTAGCGCTGGGTCAGGCAACCTGATACGATCAGCGCCTTGAGACTTCCGCTCTCCTTCAGCTCCGCAAGCTCAAGAATGGTATTCACGGACTGCTCCTTGGCTTCGTCGATAAAGCCGCAAGTATTCACGATAATGACGGTAGCCTCTTCCTTCTGGTCCACAAGCGTATATCCCCGCTCATGAACCAGGCCGGACATAATCTCCGAATCTACCAAATTTTTTTCGCAGCCGAGTGTAACAATGTTAATTTTTTCTGTCATCCGTTAACCCCCATTAATCAAAAGCACGTATCCACATTTTCTTAAGCAAGTATAATATAGCCGGAATTCGGCTGTCAAAAACACAAAGCACCCCGCAGATCCTCGGGTTCGAGGCGGCGCTGCGGGGCACCCGAATCATGATTTCAGGTTCGTGTACTGCAAATCCAGCGGCAAATCAGCCTTGTTAAGAAGCTGAATAATTTGCTGGAGATCATCTCTGCTCTTGCCGGTGACGCGAATCTGATCGCCTTGAATCTGGCTCTTGACCTTCAGCTTGGAATCGCGGATCAGCACATTGATCTTCTTCGCGTTCTCCTGATCTATCCCTTGTTTAAGTCCGAGCCGC
>NZ_ASSC01000790.1 GCF_000520735.1 Paenibacillus forsythiae T98 | reverse complement strand
GAGAGCAGAGGGATGACTCCCTGCCATATCCATATACTGAACCCCGCAGGGGCGCGCAGCGGTGAAGAAGGGCCCGGCGAGCTTCAGTCCCGGGACATCATGGGCTACAAGGTTAGCTCGCTTCGCGAGCTGCCCGCAGCGCTTGGAGGGGATGGACGATGAAGAACTGGTGGACCTTTATGAAATCGTCCTGGCACCGGTCCTTCGGCCTGCTGTGGATGATCATCATCGCCTTGCAGTGGCTTTCCTTTACAGAGCCGATCTGGCTGCAGCAGACCAGCGCCGCGGTGCTGATCTCGCTGTCGGCCGTTGCCGTTATTGAAATCCTGCTGCCCATTTCCATTCTTTACCGCTTGATGATTGAAGCGGCTGCGGTGCTGTACATTGTATACCGGACCATCCAATATTACGGACCCTATATCCCTTATCCTTCGGCGATGTTTGGCGAACGGCTGAGCGATGCTTTATCGCAGATGACGCCGTATCTCTGGTTCGCTCTGGGAGCCTGGGCGATTCTGCTGTCAGCCTCCTTTTTGGTCACGACCAAGAACCGTATTCTGCTGTTCATCGGCATGAATATCGCCGCGTTCGCGGCGCTGGATTCCTTCACGGCCTCGGTGCTGTGGCAGGAAGTCGCCTGGACGGTGTTCGCCGGGCTGGGCTGGCTGGTAAGCAACCATTTGAAGAGCTTTCAGCTTCGCTATCCCCGGGGCTGGAAATATCTGATTGATTTCCCGCTCAAAATATCCGTGAATATCGCCGTTATTTTTGCGCTGGTTATTCTGACCGGGGTCAATGCGCCGGACGTCAGGCCCACGCTGACCGATCCGTATACGGCCTGGAAGGAATGGAAAGGCGGCGGCACGGCGCAAGGCAGCGGCACGGACAATCCGGGAACCGGGACAAACGGCACAGGCTCGTCGGGGACGGCTTCCGGATACAGTCTGAATGACGCAAATCTCGGAGGCGGCTTCGCCTTTGATTATACTCCGGTTATGTCGGTTATCTCGGCTTCCCGCATTTATATGCGCGGGGAGACGAGAAGCGTGTACTCGGGCAGAGGCTGGAGCGACAACCTCCGCAGCAGACAGGGCGGCCTGGAGCCGGCGGAGGCGGGAGAGACGCTCGGGAACGACTATAAGTCGTCTATCAAGACCCAGGAGCTTCAATATACCGTCCGCATGCTGAGCAACAACCGGTATCCGGTGCTGTTCGGCGCCTATTCCATTACCAGGATCGATTCAATTAATGGAGAAAAAGAGGCGGACGGATTGTCTTGGCGCAGCCCGGACGCCGAACTGCTGGTCAACGGCGCCGATCCCGGGCCCTATCCGAAGACGTATACGCTGACCTCCGAGCTGCCCGTCGTTCCGGTGGAGGAACTGGCCGCGAAGACCTTCACCGATCTGTACAACGGGAAGAATATCCCGGAACAGTACCTTCAGCTTCCGGACAATTTTCCAGAGAGAGTGCGGAATCTGGCCGGGGAAATTACAGCCCAGGCGCAGACGCCGTATGAAAAGACGATGCTTCTGCAACAATATTTACAACAAACGTTTTCCTATACGAATGAACCTGACCTGTCCCGCAAACAAAGCAGGGATTTTGTGGAAAGCTTCCTGTTTGAGATTAAGGAGGGGTATTGCGACTATTATTCGACCGCGCTCGTAACCATGGCCCGTTCGCTGGATATTCCGGCCCGCTGGGTCAAGGGCTACGCGCCGGGCGAACAGGCCCAGCTTCCGGACAGTCTTGCCTTGCGTCAGGGAGAGGCCGTGAACAACAACTACACGATTACCAATGCCGACGCCCATTCCTGGGCCGAGGTATACTTCGGCGATTACGGCTGGATTCCGGTGGAGGCGACGCCCGGCTTCAACGCCCCGCTGCTGACGCAGAGCGAGACTGATCCGCAGCCCGAAGCCTCCCAAGCTCCAGAGGCGGATACGGAGAATGAACCGCAGGCAGCAGGTCAGGGCTCTGAGGAAAGCGGTCTGTCCGTAGAAGCATGGGCCGTTGCCGCAGCCGCCATTGTTCTGGCCGGATGGGCGGCCTTCCTGTTGTGGCAGCGCCGGTTCGGCCTGCGCTTTCTTCTGCAGAGAATCCGCAGCGGACGGCCTTTGTCATCCGCCGAGAAGATTCTGGCCGAGACAGAGCGCTGGGTAGCGCTGATGCGCCGCAAAGGCTTCGCCAGAGACAACCATGAGACGCTCAGGGAATCCGTTTCCCGCTGGAAAGGGGAGCGCCCGGGGGCTGCGGACAGCCTGTCGGCGCTGCTCGGCTGGTTTGAGAAGGCAAAGTACAGTCCCGAAGTAATTGAAGACAAAGACTGGCAGGCCGTGTATACTGAATCATTGCGGCTGCGCAAAAGACTGAAGCTGACGAAATGAACCGCAGAGAGCCTGCGATTTCTCTCACTAACAATCATTTCCGAAGAGTAAAGATTATGATATAGTTTGTCGTATGAAATCGAGGTGAACGTATGTTTGAAAGGCTTGTCCCCAAGCTGCGGGTAAATACGGTGTTCGATATTGATCTTGAGGACCTGTATTTGAAGGGCTACAGGGGGATCATTACCGATTTGGACAACACGCTGGTTGGCGCCAAGGCGCCTCTGGCGACGCCGGAGCTGCTGGCGTGGTTCGATAAGGTGAAGCAGACCGGCTTCAAGCTGGTGATTGTATCCAACAATAATATGACCCGGGTATCGCGGTTTGCGGCTCCGCTCAATATTCAATTTGTCCACGGAGCGCGCAAGCCGACCAATGCCCCTTTTCACAAGGCGATGAAGCTGATGAATCTGGAACCGAAGAATACGGTTGTGGTCGGAGACCAGATGCTTACGGATGTGTTTGGAGGCAACCGGCTCGGCCTGTTCACCGTGCTGGTGCTGCCGATCTCCCTTGAGGACGAGGGGCTAGGCACCCGCATCAACCGCCGTATAGAGCAGATTGCGCTGACCAGATTGCGCAAACAAGGATTGTGGCATGAGGAGGAACAACAGGAATGAACGAACAGATGCAGCGGCAGCGTTCCGCCAACTGCAGCGGCTGCGGCATTAAACTGCAGACCGAGCACCGGGACCGGCCGGGATACCTGCCGGAGACGGCTTATAACCGAGACCCTGTCATTTGCCAGCGGTGCTTCCGTATTAAGAATTACAACGAGGTCTCCTCGGTTTCCGTGGATCAGGACGAGTTTCTTCGCCTGCTCTCCGGAATCGGTGAACAGAACGCGCTTGTCGTCCACATTGTCGATCTCTTTGACCTGGAAGGCAGCCTGATCTCCGGGCTTCAGCGGTTTGTCGGCAGCAATCCTGTCATTCTGGCCGTTAACAAATGCGATTTGCTGCCCAAGGTAACCAACTGGAACAAGCTGCGAAACTGGGTTCAGCAGCGCAGCAAGGAGCTCGGTCTGAGGACGGCGGAAATCGTGCTTTGCAGCGCCAAGCGGGGTCAGGGCTTTGACCGGCTGCTCGATTCGGTGTCCTCGCTCCGGGGACGGCGCGACGTATATGTCGTAGGCGCAACCAATGTCGGGAAGTCGACACTGATCAACCGGCTTATTTCGGATTACAGCGATCTGGAGCAGGAGCTGACGACTTCCCGGTATCCGGGGACCACGCTGGACAGCGTCAAGATACCGCTTGATGACGGTCATTACATCATCGACACGCCGGGGATTGTCTATCCTTGGCGGTACAGCGAGCTGGTTGAACGGCGGGATCTGGACGCGGTAATGCCCGCAAAGCCCCTTAAACCTGCGGTGTACCAGCTCAATTCGGGACAGACGCTCTTTTTCGGCGGCCTGGGCCGCTTCGACTTCGTGCAGGGCGAGCATCAATCATTCACCTGCTTCATTAGCGGCAGCCTCAAAATTCACCGCACCAAGCTGGAGCGGGCGGACGAGCTGTACCGCGATCACCGGGGTGAAATGCTGTCTCCACCCGCTGCGGAAGATGTGGACAAGCTTCCCGCCTGGCAGCGGCACGAATTCAGAGTATCGAAAGGAAGCCGCAGCGATGTATTCATCTCCGGCCTGGGCTGGATCAAATTGAACGGAACGGAAGGCGCGATTGTTGCTGTCCATGTCCCTCGCGGCGTGAAGGTGCTGGTTCGCCCTTCGCTGATATAACTTAGGAGGAGACAATCATGACAACTGCGACCAAAACCTGGTCTTCGCCAAGCGGAGACATTCTTTTGGGAGTTATAGGGTCCCCCATTTCGCATTCCAAGTCGCCCGTAATGCATAACGCGGGGCTGAGGGCGCTTGGAATCCCGGGAGCTTATGTCCCCCTGCATGTGGAGCAAGATAAAGTCAAAGAGACGATCGAGGCCATACGGACATTGAATTTTAGGGGCATCAATGTGACGATCCCGCATAAATTGGCAGTGATCGAACATTTGGACAGAGTAGACCCGGCCGCGGAGGCCATCGGCGCGGTCAACACCATTGTCAACGACAACGGCATTTTGACCGGCTATAATACCGACGGCATCGGATACGTGCGCTCTCTGAAATCGGAGGCGGTCTCCGAGCTTTCGGGACGCAGGATTATGGTTATCGGCGCGGGCGGCGCGGCGCGGGGCATTATCGACGCGCTGCTTCAGGAGCAGCCCTCGTCGGTTGTCATTGTAAACCGCGACGAGGAGAAAGCGAAGCGGCTTGCGGGAAGCTGGAGCAGCCGGGGCGATATCAAGGGCGTAGGACTCGATCAGATCCAGGGCTATATCGGCGGCACGGATATTCTGATCAACACCACCTCGGTAGGGATGCATCCCCATGTCGATGATATGCCGATCGACCCGGATATCATCCCGGAAGGAATCGTGGTCAGCGATCTGATCTACAACCCGCTGTACACCCGCCTGCTGCTGGAAAGCCGCAGCCGCCGGGGCTGCATTATTCACAGCGGTGTGGGCATGTTCCTGTATCAGGGAGCTTACGCTCTGGAATACTGGACGGGACTGCCCGCTCCGATTGAGGCGATGCGGGAGGCTCTGCTGGGCAGTCTCGGCGCCGCTGAACCGTCCGTAAGCAAATAGAATCCGGGATTATCGGGTAATAATAGTTGATATATAAGGAGTATGCATACATGATGTTAACCGGCAAACAAAAGCGCTATCTTCGCTCGCTTGCTCATCACCTTGACCCTGTGTTTCAGGTTGGCAAGGGCGGCGTCAACGAGCATCTGATTCGTCATATCGAGGAGGCGATTGAAAAGCGCGAGCTGATGAAGGTCAGCGTGCTGAACAACTGCGTCGAGGACCCGAAGGAGATAGGCGGCGAGCTTGCGGAGCAGAGCGGCTCCGAGCTTGTGCAGGTCATAGGGAAGACGATCATTCTGTATAAGGAATCGCGCGACAACAAGATGATTGAGCTGCCGTAGAGAAGACCTCGGCGAAAGAGGCAATTTTGCAAGGAGGTGGGGGAGTGAAGGTCGGCATTATGGGCGGAACCTTCGATCCCATTCATATCGGCCATATGCTGGCGGCGGAAACGGCCAGGGATGCCTTCGGGCTGGAGCAGGTATGGTTCATGCCTTCGCACATCCCGCCGCATAAGCATGCGGCAGGGGCCTCCGGCGAGACGAGGCTGGCTCTGGTGAGCGAGGCGATCCGAAGCGATGATTCATTCCGCAGCCTGGATTGGGAGATTATGCGCGGGGGCATATCGTATACGATTGAAACGGTGCGGCTGCTCAAGGAGCGTTACCCGTCCGAAGACTTTTATTTTATTATCGGAGCGGATATGGTGCAGTATTTGCCGAAGTGGAGGGCGATTGACGAACTGGTGCGGCTCCTTACCTTTATCGGTGTGGGACGGCCGGGCAATTCTCTTGACCTTGGGACGCTTCCGGCGAATATTGCCGAGAAGGTGCTGCTGGCCGAAATGCCGATGGTCGATATATCTTCCACGATGATCCGGGAGCGGGCGGCAGCCGGCAAATCGATCCGGTATATGGTGCCGGAAGCGGTATACGAGTACGTGCGGAGGAGTGAGTTGTATGGGGTTCAGCCGCGAAGCGCTGATTGAGTCGGTATCCTCGCAGATGCCGAAGAAGCGTTGGAAGCATACGCTGGGCGTGATGGAATCGGCAAGAGCGCTTGCCTTGAAGTACGGCGGCGATCCGGAACGCGCGGAGCTGGCGGCGACACTTCATGATGTGGCCAAATATTGGCCGGTCGAACGTCAGCGCGAGATTATAGAGCAGAATCAGCTCTCGCCTGAACTGCTGTCCTATGACAAGCAGCTGTGGCATGCGGAGGTGGGAGCCTTTGTGGCGGAACAAGAGTACGGCATTACCGATTCGGGCGTGCTTGATGCGATCCGCTACCATACTTCCGGGCGGGTCGGCATGACCCTTCTGGACAAAATCGTCTGTCTGGCTGATTACATTGAGCCGGGACGCGATTTTCCGGGTGTCGACCATATACGCAAGCTTGCCGATTCCAGTCTGGAAGAAGGGCTTTTAGCCGGATTTGATTCAACGATCAGCCTGCTGCTGGAGAAGCGGCGGATTGTGTTCCCGCTGACGGTGCTGGCAAGAAACGATTTAGTAAGAGCATTGGAGGAAAATGAATGACCATACAATCCAAAGAGCTGCTGCGGCTGACGCTGGAAGCGGTTGAAGATAAAAAAGCGATGAATGTCGTTGCCCTTGATTTGCGCGGCATTTCGCTGATCAGCGATTATTTCATCATCTGTCACGGCAACTCCGATACCCAGGTGCAGGCGATCGCCACCGAGGTTCGCAAGGTTGCGCAGGAAGCCGGGGCGGTCATCCGCGGGATCGAAGGCATGGACGCGGCCCGCTGGGTGCTCATGGATTTGGGGGATGTGGTTGTGCACATCTTCCACCGGGACGAGCGCGAGTACTACAATATCGAGCGCCTGTGGTCCGACGCCAAGGTTGTGGAACTCGTATGAGCCTGATAGCTGGAAGCGTAGTCACGCTCGAAGTGGCAAGGGAGGTTTCGCCCTACGGTTATTTTCTGAATGCGGGCGACCAGGATGTGCTGCTGCATTATACGGAACTGACGGAGAAGATCAAGCCGGGGGACAAGGTTGAAGTGTTCCTGTTCTTCGATACGGAGGACCGTCTGGCGGCGACGATGAAGAAGCCGTATCTTACGCTTGGCGAGCTGGCTCTGCTGGAGGTGGCGGACGTTCATCCCCGGCTGGGCTGCTTTCTGGAAATGGGACTTGGGCGCCAGCTGCTTCTGCCCATCCGCGAGCTGCCTGAACTGAAGGAGCTGCATCCGCAGGTTGGCGACCGTGTATTTGTCATTATGGAGCATGACAAGCAGGGGAGGCTGCGGGCCAAGCTGGCGGGCGAGCAGGAGCTTGCGCCGCTAACGTTCCCGGCCCCTTCCAGCTGGAAGGGGCAGTGGATGAAGGCCCGGGTTTACAAGCCTCTCCAGATGGGCACGTTTGTCATCGTGGACGGGGGCGTGCTCGGCTTCGGCGCAATCGGCATGATTCATTCCTCCGAGCGGCCGAGACTGCTTCGTCTGGGCGAAGAGTTTGAAGCCCGTGTGGCGTTCATCCGGGAGGACGGGCGCATTAACCTGTCCATGGCCCAGCGCAAGGAAGTGGGACGGGATCAGGATTCTGCAAGGATTCTCGAATTTCTGCAAAATCGTCCGGGCGGAGGAATGCCTTATTCGGATGCGACGCCGCCGGATATTATCAAGCAGCGGTTCGGAATCAGCAAGGCGGCGTTCAAGCGTGCGCTCGGCAAGCTGATGAAGGAAGGTCTTATCACCCAGAAGGAGAGCTGGACGTATCTGGCGCAGGGGGATAAGACCGCTCCGGCTTCCGGCCAGCAGAGCGGCGGAGACTGAGGAAATTCTGCCGACTAGGACGGCAAGGGAAAGTGCGGTGTTGGGAGTGTCCTCCTATGGGAAATTTGCTTATGTCTACGACGAGCTGATGGCGGATATGCCGTATCCGCAGTGGCTCGCTTTCGCCGAAGCGGCGTGGGAGCGACTCGGGAAGCCGAGGACC
>NZ_ASSC01000789.1 GCF_000520735.1 Paenibacillus forsythiae T98 | reverse complement strand
CAGCCTGCTGCTATCGCTGCGGGTAGGGATGGAGAAGCCACGGAACCAAATTTTAAGCCGGCTGGTGGATATCCAGTATCAGCGCAACGACATCAATTTCGTGCGGGGAACGTTCCGTGTGCGCGGCGATGTGATCGAGATCTTCCCCGCCTCGCAAGGGGAGCATGCGATCCGCGTCGAACTGTTCGGCGACGAGATCGAGCGGATTACCGAGATCGACGTGCTGACAGGGGAACTGATCGGGGAGCGGGAGCATGTCGCCATCTTTCCGGCGTCCCACTTTGTTACGCAGGAAGAGACGATGCGCGTTGCTCTGGTCAACATCCAGCGGGAACTGGAAGAACGCCTGGCCGTACTGCGCGACGCCGGCAAGCTGCTGGAAGCCCAGCGGCTGGGGCAGCGG
>NZ_ASSC01000788.1 GCF_000520735.1 Paenibacillus forsythiae T98 | reverse complement strand
AGGCGGCCGTATCGGGTCAGGATCGCATCCCAGCTATCCGCCATACCCGGTACCGTAATCGCGCTGCGTACGCCCCTGCGCGGGATCGCAGCCTCTCCATTGTAGCGGCCCCGGTGCACCCCGTAGCCCGAGCGCCCGCTGCCGTTGTAGGCCTGGACGCGGCCTTCAGAAGCGCTGTAGGTCAGCCAGAACGCGTCGCCTCCAAGGCCCGTCATATGCGGATAGACGACCGCCAGCGCCGAACTGACGGCCACCGCCGCGTCAAAAGCGTTCCCGCCCTTTTCCAGAACCCGCGCTCCCGCGGCGGATGCCAGATAATGCGGGCTGACCACCATCGTCTTCGTGCCAGTCACCGGTCGTTTTATCATTTTGATCCTCCTAAAAGTTTTGCGAATGAATTTACTTCCTGAATGATCTTCAGCAAAACTGGCTTCGTAAGCATAGGCTTCAAGTTTTGCTAATGAATTTACTTCCTGAATGGTCTTCTGGAAAAACCGGCATCGTAAGCGTATAAGCCAAAATTAATTAATGTCATTTAACATTACACGGCCTCATGAAGTCAACCGGAAGCGCCCGGAAGTCGAATGCTGCACGCCTGATTTGTGAGCCATGCACAAAGTTATCCCTCGGGGGATGCAAAAAGAAATATAATGTGGGGGTATTCATACGGTTTATATATAATGTACTTTTGACAACCTTAAGGAGGAAAAAGGTTTGAAGCCACTGAACAAAGACTATATAGAGCTTGGAGTTTCCATGGTCCGCACCGGAATTCTCGGCTATGGCGGGGGCCCCTCGGTCATCCCGCTGATCCGCCACGACGCCGTGATCCGCTACCGATGGATCAGCGACGAAGAATTCGGGGAAACGCTGGCGCTGGCCAACGCCCTTCCCGGACCGATCGCCACCAAAATGGCCGCTTTTCTGGGATATAAACGCAAAGGAAACATGGGGGCGTTCTTCGCCGTAGTAGCTCATATTTTGCCGAGCGTTCTTGCCATGATTCTGCTGCTGTCCGCTGTCAATTACCTGGCCGGCTCGAAGGTTGTGAAGGGAATGATTGCCGCCGTCTCGCCCGTGATTGCCGTCATGCTCGGCGTTATGGCTTATGAATTTGCGAAAAAGGCCGTCAAGGGGCTTGGCGTCGCAGCCGGCATCGCCTTTATGCTGCTTGCCCTGCTGCTGCTTGAAGTGCTGCATGTTCATCCGGCTATCGTCATCGTGCTCTTTCTCGCTTACGGCACGGTGCATTACAAGGCGGTGGCGAATCTCCGCCGCAATCAGAAACGAAAAGGAGGTACGCCCTAGATGGAATGGCTTGATCTGATTATTGGTTTTTTTATTGCTAATCTGCTCGGCTATGGCGGCGGTCCCTCCTCCATCCCGCTGATGTATACGGAAATCGTCCCGCACTACCATTGGCTGACCAATGCGGAGTTTACCAACATGCTGGCGCTGGGCAACGCGCTCCCCGGACCGATCGCCACCAAAGTGGCGGCCTATGTCGGCTATGAAATCTACGGCTGGGTTGGAGCGGTGCTGGCGCTTCTGGCCACTGTGCTGCCCTCCGCCGCCGCCCTGATCGCTCTGATCCGCGTGCTCCAGAAATACCGCCAGTCTTCGGTCGTCAAAGGCATGACGCTGCTGGTTCAGCCGGTCATCGCGATTATGATGGTTACTCTGACCTGGCAGATGGCCAAAGGGCCGCTGGCCTCCGTAGGCGTTTGGCAGACGCTGATTATCGCGGCGATCGCCTTTTGGGCGATGGAACGGCGCAAGATCCACCCTGCCCTTGTGATTGTTGCCGCTTTTGTCTATGGAGGATTGGTTCTCAGATACTGGGTATAACGGCATGACAACGGCCCTGCGGCCCTGACAAGGGGCATCGCGGCCGTTTTTTATAACTTCAAAATGTACTGGGACAGCACCGCCTGCACCTCATAAATATCCACACTCTTGTTGAACGTTTTCTTGAGCGGCAGCGTATTCCCGGACACGAACAGGCACAGCTCGGCGTCGAGATCGAAATGTCCCGCCGTCTCCACGGAGTAATGCGTAATGCTCTTGTAGGGGATCGAGTGGTAAGCGATTTTTTTGCCGGTCATGCCCTGCTTGTCGATCAGGATGAGCCGTTTATCCGTAAAAATGAACATGTCGCGGATCAGCCGGTACGCCCGTTCGATCTGTTCCCCCGGAGCCAAAATTTTACCGTATTCTTTGCGGGCCGCAGCCAGATCCACCTGAGACGCATTGCCGAGCAGACCGTCGAAAAAAGCCATATGCCTTCCTCCTTCTGAATGGACATGATAGGGCGTCCCGGCCGCCCATATCACCATTCATATCGAAGCTCGGCGCCGGGTATGCAAGGAAATCGGAAGGTTCGAACGGTTGCCGCTTGTTTTTCCGGAATATTGCGCTTGCTAACTTTAATTTTTTTATTTAAGATGAAGGTAACTTTGTTGAAGGGGAGGTGAGGAAAGATGAATTACGAGAATCTGGATAGCATGGTCGGCCGTTTGCCTATCGCAATGGCGGGCATTGTTCATGCTTTTGGCGTTAACGGGAGAGGTCTGTCCTTTTTTGCCAAAATCATAACGCCTGATTGCCCAGAAATGTCTTTCCTGCCTTCCGACCGTCAGCCTTAAACCGGACATAGACGATCAAGGCCGCGGGGAACGTTTCCCTGCGGTCTTTTTATGTTGTCCTTCCATACGAGATGGCAGGGGCGTTTCCTTTGATACCACTTGCTCTATCGGACTTTATGCCGCAGGAGCTGCTAAAGGAGAATCCCTATGATGATTCAATGTCAAAATGTGCAAAAATACCATGGCGCCCAGCTTGTGCTGAGCAATGTCTCGTTTACCGTCCGCCAGGGCGAAAGAATCGGCCTCATCGGCCGCAACGGCTGCGGCAAAACGACCCTGCTGCGCCTTCTGAGCGGCGAAGAAGCGCCCGACTCGGGACAAATCGCGATCCGCAAAGGCAGCGTCGTCGGGGTACTGGCCCAAATTCAGGAAGGCGGCGAGGATACCGTGTATG
>NZ_ASSC01000787.1 GCF_000520735.1 Paenibacillus forsythiae T98 | reverse complement strand
AGTGGTGCTGTTGGTTTGTTAATTGCGTTCTATATAAGACGCTTTTTATGATTAACGCAAGGTCCAATCCGATCCCTTCCAGAATGTCCTGATGCATGTCTCGAAAAAATGTTCATTCAAAAACTGCTATGCAAGTTCTTGAATAGGCATCAAAACCTCCAGGCTTAAGTGAGCCATTAGTCTATTAGCCATTATATCATTCAATTAGGCCAACCGGATTCTGGGTTGGCCAGTTGATCGTTCATTTTATGTTGGATATATCATGATCTTTCGGCCAGGCCACTTGACGATCGGTCGGCAAAGAAGTATACTGAGTTTACCGACCGGTCGTCAAAATTTAACTTTAGGAAAGGGGGGTGCAACGCATGATCGATCAAAACGCTAATACGACAAGGAACCAAATCCTCGATGCCGCTCGGGAGCTGTTCGCCAAGCACGGCTACGCAGGTACATCCATTGCTGATGTTGCTAACCAAGTGGGTACGAGTAAGGCTGGCGTCTATTACCATTTTCGATCCAAGGAGGAAATCCTTGATGCGATCTTGGATCAGCCGATTTTATCCCTCTCGAAGCTTGTTGAGCGTGCCGCAGTTGAACACCTCTCTCCGGAGCAACTGCTCAGCGCTTACATCGACGGTATGGCAAGATCGGGAAAGGTGCTAATCGCACTGTGGAACGATCTGTCTATCCAGGAGAAGCTGACGCGCCACAACGTGGAGGAAAAATGCGGTCAGATCATCTCCCTGCTTGCCGGCCCGCAGCCAACCGAGGGAAAGCTAATCCGGGCGCGCGCTGCTTTCGCTGTTGCCCAGACCGCGATAAATATTATCTCGTCCCATAATGGGTATTTAAGTCCTGAAATTCGTAAGGAGTTGCTCGATGCTGCTCTACGTGCGCTTGGTCAACCTCCTGCCCATATATAGATGGACAGTGAGCTTATGAGAATATCGACGACTGAAAAATATGAAAAAAATTGAAGGAGGACATATGACATGGAAACAGGAAGCACAAAATTCATGAAAGCGATTCGGATCCATACTATCGGAGGTCCTGAGGTCTTGACGTACGAGGACGTGCCGCGTCCCTCGGCGGAGTCGGGCGAGGTGCTGGTTCGCATCCATGCCGCAGGCATTAATCCAGCTGATTGGCGGGGACGTGCGGGCTATCTGGAGCTTCCCGAAGAGCTGCGGCCTAAAATCCCCCGTCCCTCCATTCCGGGCTCGGATATTTCTGGTATAGTGGAAGCTGTGGGACCGGGAGTTGACGAGTTTAGCGTGGGAGATGCCGTCTATGGCCTCGTCCGCTTCCCCCCCTATACTGAAAAAGGTGGCGGAAAGGGCTATGCTGAGTACACCACGGCTCCTGTAACGGATCTGGCCCTCAAGCCTGCAACCATCGATCACATCCAGGCGGCAGCAGTCCCTATGGCGGCGCTGACGGCATGGCAGCTATTGTTTGATCATGCGAATTTACAGTCCGGACAGACGGTTCTCGTCAACGGGGCAGCCGGTGGTGTCGGCCACTTCATGGTACAATTCGCGAAGCTGAAGGGGGCACGGGTGATCGGGGTAGCATCGGGACGACATGAGACATTTCTGCGAGAGTTAGGCGTTGACCAGTTCATTGACTATACGTCCAATTCCGTAGAAGAGGTCATCCGCGATGTCGATCTGCTCCTCGACAATGTGGGTGGACCGAATGGTTACCGCTTACTCGACATAATCAAGCGCGGCGGGACGCTGATCCCTGTAAATATCGGCAACTACCCTCCCGAGCGTCTCGCGGAGTTGGACGTAACACGCAAGGATCGCCAAGTACGCTCCAACGGGGCGCAACTGTCAGAGATCGGACGGTTGATCGATGCGGGGCAAGTTCGAATCGCCATCGACAGCGTTTTCTCCCTGGCGGAGGCATCCAAGGCGCATGAGCATGGCGAGAAAGGCCACTTGCAAGGGAAGATTGTCCTGCGTGTCGTGGACTGAAGGAACGTGCCGCCCCCAGCCCTGAAAAGAAAACGTAAAACTGTCAGCATCCTTCTTGCGCGAGCCAAGATTTTGTGTTAGGATTTGTTTGATCAACCAAACAAACAGTCCCGGAGGTTAGGATGACAGAGCATGATAAACAGCAAAGAATTATCGACGCTGCCTACCAGGTATTGGCCGAAAAAGGCTATGATGAAGCCTCTACAAAAGAAATAGCCCGTGTGGCGGGAGTGGCGCAGGGTTTGATTGGCTACTATTTTTCCAGCAAGGACCTGTTGTTTGCCGAAGTATTCCGCCGCGAATCGGAAAGGTATTGCGAATCGCTGCCGTTTATTCAGAGCCACAGCGACGGGCCGGTAAATGAGGAGAAGGTTAAATCGGTGCTCAGCGTGCCGAAATCGAGAGCCGAGGAAAATCCGTCGTGGATCAAGCTCCGTTATGAATTGTTTGCCTTGGGGCTGAGAAATCCGGCGGTATCCGGCAGCATCAAAGATACGCTTGCGAGCAAACGTGCCCACCTGGCAGAATTGATCGAGTCCGTCGGCAAGCTTCCGGAAGAGCATTCCCGTGCGCTGGCTCCCATATTGCTGTCTGTTTTCGATGGCCTTGCCCTGCAATTGCTGTGCGATGATGCATTTGATTACGACGGGGCCTACGATACGTTTGCCGCCATGATTGCCGCTTATGTGAAAAGCGTTCAAAAATAAGAGGAACGGGCGGCAATTATTTTTTTAGATTATATTGTTTGATTGATCAAACAAATGTTATATATTGGAGGAGATGAAACATGGACAAAACACATGGATATCGCAAAGAGGCATTGGGGTCATCGGTGCTGTCGGAGTCATCGAACACAACGGTGCTGCGGTCGGTCGGAGGTTTTATTATAAAGGCCAGATGGCTGATCATTATATTGGGTATCATTGCTTTTATCGCTTTCGGGGTTATCGGCGCGGGAACCGTTGGCAAGCTGTCCCTGAGCAGATGGGAGGTGCCCGGTTCCGAATCGTATCAGGCGGGCAGGACGCTTGAGCGGCAGTTCGGTTCCGGCAGTCCCAATCTGGCGCTGCTGGTAACCGCAAAGAGCGGTACAATCGAGAGTCCGGCCATTCGGGAAGCGGGCCTTGCGCTCACCGGCGAGTTGGCGAAGGAGGAAGCCGTTCAGGAAGCATCGTCGTACTGGTCCCGCGGGGGAACACAAACACTTCGCAGCAAGGACGGGACACAGGTGCTTATTCTGGCGCATTTGAAAGGAACCGTAACGGAAGCGAGGACGGCGTTGGCCGATTTATCCCCGAAATATACCCGCGAGACTGAATTGCTCAAGGTGCAGGTAGGCGGGCAGGACGAAATATTCAGGCAAGCGGCGGGGCTGGCGCGCCAGGATTTTGTCCGTGCGGAGTCGATTATTTTACCCGGGGTATTCATTCTGCTGCTTCTGGTTTACCGGCGCTTTCGGGCTACGGCTTTGACCATCGGCGTGGGTCTGTTCGCGATGGTCGGCACACTGGCCGGATTAGCCGCAGTGGTCCCGTTCACAGAGGTATCGACCTTTGCGCTTAATCTGACCCTGGTCATGGGACTTGGGCTTGGCATCGATTATTCGCTGTTTATGATTTCCAGGTTCAGAGAGGAGCTTGCTTCGGGCAAGGACGCTTTTGCTTCCGCCGTACGTACGGTGGAAACCGCTGGACGAACCGTCATTTTCAGCGGCATCACAGTGGCGGCCTCCTGCGCGGTGCTGTTTGTCTTTCCTTTCCCATTCCTCCAGTCCTTTGCATATACCGGTGTTCTGGTGGTGCTGTCGGGGATTATGGGTTCCGTTTTTGTTCTGCCTGCTTTCTTCGCCGTACTTGGCAGCCGGCTTGCACGGCGTGCCAAGAGAGGAGCGGCTGCGGTCCGTTCAGGCACTTCCGGTTCCCGCGCAGGCTGGTGGTACAAGAGCGCCAAGGCGATCATGCGCCGTCCTGTGCTGTATGGAGGCGCCGCGATGCTTATTTTGCTGCTGCTCGGTTCTCCGGTGCTGAATTTGCGGTTCGGGCTTCCCGACCACCGCGTGCTGCCCGCCGACGCGACCAGCCGGGTGGTGGAAGACCAGAAGATGGCGGGATTTCCGGCCGAGGAAACGGATGCCATCCAGGTTGTGGCTCCTGAGGTTAAGGACCCGTCAGCTGCAATAAAGGATATATCGGCTTATGCGGCGCGGCTATCGCAGGTTCCGGGCATTATCCAGGTGGACTCCCTGGCCGGCTCATACTCCAAAGGTCAATTAATCACGCCTGCCAATGAAACCCATGCCCGCTTTGCCGGAGTGGAAGGTGGCACCTTTCTGACGGTCATTCCCTATGGAGCAGCCATCAATGCCGATGCTCCCGGGCTGGTAGGCGAGATACGGGCGGCCGATGCGCCATTTGATGTTTTGGTCGGAGGATATCCGGCGGATTTGACCGATTTCCGGGTTAAGCTACTGGATAGAATCCCGATTGCTCTTGCTCTGGTGCTCGCAATAACATTTGTCATCCTGTTTCTGATGACGGGCAGCATTCTGCTGCCGGTGAAGGCGACACTGCTTAATTTCCTCAGCCTTACGATTATGTTCGGTACCCTCGTCTGGGTATTCCAGGAGGGGAATTTGTCCGGGCTGCTCCACTTTACACCGGCCGGGTCCATCGAGCCGAGCATTCCGATCCTGATGTTCTGCATCGCATACGGTTTGTCCATGGACTATGAGGTGTTTATCCTGTCGCGAATTAAAGAAGAGTATGACCGCACCGGCGATCTGGTGGAATCCGTGGCAAGGGGGCTTCAGAGGAGCGGTTCTCTGGTCACCACGGCCGCGGCGATTCTGGCCTTTACGTTTGCCGCTTATGGGACGGGCGAGGTGGTGTTTCTCAAAATGCTCGGCGTAGGGATGACGCTGGCCGTGCTGGTGGACGCCACCCTCATTCGCTCCGTGCTGGTGCCCGCCTTCATGAAGCTGGCCGGCAGGGCCAATTGGTGGGCTCCGTCCGGGCTGCGCCACTTTTATGAGCGTTATGGCATTTCGGAGGAGTGAGTACCGCACGAGTCAAGGAAACCGGAAGCATAGGCATACGAAATAAAATGGGCGAGGAGCGCTGAAGATGAAAGCATTTGTTACCGGAGGCACCGGTTTACTGGGCATCAATCTGATCCGACATTTGGCCGCGGAGGGGCATGAGGTCAGAACGCTGGTTCGCTCAAAGGAGAAGGCGGAGAAGCTGCTGGGAGACATCGGAGCGGAGCTGATCGTAGGCGACATGGAGTCTGTGGAGGCATTCGCCCCTTCCTTGCATGGTTGCGATACGCTTTTTCATACGGCTGCTTATTTCCGCGAAACATTTGCTCCGGGCAAGCATTGGCCCATGCTGGAGCGGATCAATGTGACGAATACGGTGCGCCTGTTTGAGCAAGCAGAGCGGCACGGGATTGGCAGGATCGTCCATACAAGCAGTAACGCCACCATCCGCAAACGAAAGGACGGCGCTCCAAGCGACGAGACAGATGTGGCGAGCCCCGATGAAGCGTTGAACGACTATGGCAGGAGCAAGATAATCGGCGATCAGGCGATCGCCTTGTTCTCCGAACGGTCCAAGCTGCCGGTAGTATCGATGAAGCCCGCATGGATGATCGGTCCCTGGGATGCAGCGCCGACAAGCGGAGGCAAGCTGGTGCTGGATTTTATGAACCGCCGATTGCCGGGGGTCATCGCGGATTCGGGCATTGACGTTGTCGATCCCCGCGATGTGGCAGAAGCGATGACTATGGCTGTTCAAACCATTCAGCACACAGATTCGTTTATTTTAAGCGCGTGTCATGTGAGCCAGCGGGAATTGCTGCAAGTGTTGGAGGAAGTCACGGGAATTCCCGCCCCGACGAGGCAGTTTTCCAAGGGAATGCTTCTGGCAGCGGCATGGGCGGCGGAGCGTTATGCCGCATTAACGGGGAAGACCCTGGCGCTGTCGGTCAACGGAGTGCGGTCGGTTACAAATAAGAGACGGACCAGCGCGGCCAAAGCGGAGCGGATGTTTGGCGTCAAGTTCAGGCCGTTGACAGAGACAATTCGCGATACGGTGGATTGGTACCGGAATCATTCAATCATTGAGCAGCTTGATTGTCCCCTCTGTCAGAACGGACATGACATGGTCGGTCATCTGCTCTGTAGAGAATTGGCTCTTTCCTCTGCTCCAATCCGCTGCTGCTCCAAATATGGCCCAACTGGTCATTAACGCCAGGGTCTCGACAGGGAAGCCCCATCCTTTTGAGTCTGGACGGCTTTGCTGAAGCCAATGGAGCAGCAGCGTGTAAAGCTCCTCCTGTACGGCGCGCTCAAAAAGCGGGTTCACCGTGTCGATGGGATAACACCGCCCGCTCATTTCTTTAAAATGCTCCAGAACCGTATGAATGAGAATCCGCAAATGAGCTTGTTCCCAGCCAGCGTCAGAGGGGAGCTTGGCTTCCAGAAGCCTCTGGAATTTTTCGCGGATCGCTGCTTCAAGAAGTGCGTACTTGTCGGGAAAATGAGCGTAGAATGTACCGCGGTTGACATCGGCCCGGTCCGTAATATCCTGAATGGTGATGGAGGGGAAGCCCTTCTCCCGCATTAATTCCATAAATGCTTGCTTAAGCTGCCGTTGGGAACGCTTGATCCGCCTGTCGGTATGTTCATTTTGCGTTTTCATGAAAACAGCTCCTTTTATTCAACAAATACGTGCTTTTGTCGTGTAAACGAAAACGGAGCAAGATTGATGATTGAAACCTTGCCCATATCTGACTACTATTATATTCAATGATCGATAGATATTCAATCAATGATCGTTAACAGACAGATGTTCGTTAATGGAGTGAATACATGGAAAGGAAGTGACGCATTTTGGCTGATGTTGAAACAATGAAGGCGATCCGCTACCATTCTCACGGCGGGCCTGAGGTGCTGGAATTGGAGCGGGTAGAGCGGCCGCAGGCCGCAGGCGGCGAGGTTCTGGTCAAGGTTCATGCGATTGGCGTCAATCCCGGCGACTGGCAAATCCGTTCGGGGTTAGCGGGAGATACATTTCCTCTCCCCTACATTCCCGGCTGGGATGTATCTGGAGTTGTTGCAGCGGTTGGGCCTGACGCAAGCCTCTACCGGGAGGGGGAGGCTGTGTACGGAATGACGGCAAACAGCGGCGCTTGCGCGGAATATGTGGTTATACCCGAGTCGCAGCTGGCCCGCAAGCCCGAATCACTGAGCCACCTTCAAGCTGCGGCGGTGCCGATGTCGGCGTTCACAGCCTGGCATGCGCTGGTCAAGCAGGGGCAGCTTACTACAGGTCAGACGGTGCTGATCCATGGAGCCTCCGGTGGCGTTGGGCATTTTGCCGTCCAGATTGCCAAACTGCTGGGAGCTAAGGTCATCGGCGTAGCTTCAGGTCGAAATCAGGCTTTCCTGCGTGAACTGGGCGCGGATGAATGTATTGATTATACTGTGACACCGCTCACTCAGTTGCCGGGAATTGCCGATCTGGTACTGGATACGGTTGGAGGGCCGGAGGGAGACACGCTGCTTGCGGTACTTAAGCCGGGAGGAAGGTTGGTGCCGGTAACATATGGTCATTACTCTGCTGACAAGGCCGCCGAGCTTTCCATTGATGTTCAGGATGTCCGCCTGCTGCAGATCGCAACTGCCGACCTGGAGCGGATTGGCCAATGGTTTGACGAAGACCGGCTGCGTGTTTATATCGATACCGTTGTGCCGCTGGAGGAGACCCGGCAAGCCCATGAGCGAAGTGAAAGCCGCCGGGCCCGGGGGAAAATCGTTGTTCAGGTCATTCCGTAAGCATCTATCTGTTCGATGTCGTAACGGAATATCGGCCGAAAAACGGAGGAGGCAAAAAAGAGGCAGTTGTCGCCTTTTCCTTTTTCGCCGAATTCCGACTATTAATCTAAAATTAAGGGGAGAAATTGAATGAAACGTACTTCTTTGATTTTGCTGATATTCGCTTTTTTGGGTGTACTCATTGTCGGCTGCGGCTCGAATGGGAAGAAGGAGGGCAGTGGGCAGAATGGGGGAGCGAGCGCGGCGGTAAGCCCCACAGCTGCAGCAGCCTCTCCGACATACAAGGTGCAGAAAATCGTCGTCGGAACGACCAGTGTGTTCCCCAACGTTTCTTTTATCGATGCGAACGGAAAGCTTACCGGCTTCGATGTGGAATTAGTCAAAGAGCTGGACAAGCGGCTGCCGCAATATGAATTTGAGATCCAGCCGCTGGAATTCAGCAGCCTGCTGCTCAGTCTGGAGACGAAGAAAATTGATTTCATTGCTCAAATCATGAACAAGAACCCGGAGCGGGAGGCCAAGTTTCTGTTTACGAAGGAGCCTTACAGTTATTTTAAGACCAAGGTTGCCGTAGAGGTAGGCAATGATCAGATTCATTCCCTGGATGACCTGCGGGGCAAAAAGCTGTATATAGGCTCCTCGACGAGCAATAATGCTTATTTTATCGAGGAATACAACAAAAAGCAGGACAAGAAGGTGGAGGTCGTCTATGGAAACGGCGGGGCCAACGATCTCGTTAACCTGCTCCGGACCAAACGGGTTGATGCCACGCTGCAAAACGATTTCTCTTATCACTTTGAAAAAGACGCGGACGGCAAGGAGGCGTTAAAGCTGGTTGGCGATCCGTTGTTTGAAAACGGAGTTTACTACGTGTTGCGCAAGGACAGCCAAGAGCTTTCCGACAAGCTGGATGAAGCCATCAAGGCTGTGAAGGCGGACGGTACGCTGTCCAAGCTCAGCATCCAGTGGCTGGGACAAGACTACACGAAGAGCCTCAAAGAATGAGGTCAGGGAAAGAGCAGGCAACCTTATGGGCAGAAGATTTGACATCACCTTCGTTTACGATTTTATTCCCAAGCTGCTTGGCTTCCTTCAAATAACCCTGTTCATCGTCGCATGCTCCATGCTGCTCGGCATGGTCATCGGAACTGCTGTAGCCCTGCCAAGGCTGTTTCGCATTCCGGTGCTTCAGCGGGTGTCCCGGATCTATGTATCTTTCTTCAGGGGAACGCCGATTCTCATTCAATTGTTCCTGATTTATTTTGGACTGCCGGAGCTGCTGAAAGGAATTCATCTCGATGTCACCCGGGTTCCAGCACTGGCTTTTGTCATTCTGACCTACGGGTTGAACAGTGGAGCTTTTATTTCGGAAGCCATCCGTGCAGCGGTGTCAGCCGTTGATCGCGGTCAGGTGGAAGCGGCGTATGCTGTCGGCATGTCCGGCTTCCATGCGTTTCGCCGCATTGTGCTGCCCCAGGCAGCTGCGGTATCGCTTCCCGCATTTTCCAATCTGGTCATCGGTAATCTAAAGGATACATCCCTTTCCTTTACGCTTGGCGTAATGGAAATGACCGGGAAATCCCAGACCCTTGGACTGGCTACCCAGCATTTTATCGAGGTGTATCTTTCATTGTCGCTGATCTATCTGGCCATCAGTCTGGCACTGGAACGGTTGTTTGCGCTGGCGGAGCGGAGAATGCGGCTTCATGAGCCGGATGTGGGGGTGTTGCGAAACCAATGAAGCTTGATCCCGGATTTATATATGACGCATTTCTCCAGCTTCTCTCGGCTTTGCCGATGACACTGCTTCTCACGGGAGTACCGGCAGCCGGCGGGCTGCTGATCGGTACAGGCGTAGCGTTCATCCGGCATTACCGCGTGAGGGGGCTTCATCTCATCGTGGCCGGTTATGTGGCTTTTATTCGCGGGACTCCCGCACTGATGCACTTGTTTTTGGTCTATTTCGGATCTCCAGTCATTATCGACTTCTTTGCCCGCAAGCTCGGTTTGGACTTTAACTCCGCATCCATTCCGATCCTGTACTATGTCTTTCTTGCATTTTCCCTGACGGCGGGGGCATATTTATCCGAATTCATCCGGGCGGGATTGCTGGCGGTTGACAAGGGGCAGGTGGAAGCGGCTTACGCCGTTGGTATGACCGCTCTCCAAGCCTTTCGCAGAATTGTGCTGCCCCAGGCCCTTGCCGTCAGCCTCCCGAATATGACCAATGTTGTGATCGGCTTGCTGCACGGATCAACGCTGGCTTTTACGGTAACCGTGCTGGAGGTATTCGGGAAAGCAAACATTGTGGCGAATCAAAATTGGAAGTATTTTGAAGCGTTTATCGCGGCTGCGATTCTATATTGGGGAATCACCATTTTGCTGGAGACGGCTTCGGCACGATTGGAAAAACGGATCAACCGCTATCATCGGGGGGGCGTGGCATGATACAGGTGCGGGGCTTGACAAAGTCATACGGCAAACAGAAGGTGCTGGGTCATATTGATTTGCAGCTGCAAAAAGGAGAGGTAACGGCGATTCTCGGACCTAGCGGCTCGGGAAAAACAACACTGTTGCGCTGCCTCAATTTTCTCGAGAAGCCCAACGCAGGCGAGATCGCCATTGGCGACGTCACTGTAAATTGCAAGGGGGCCGGCAAGCGGGACATCCATAAGCTTCGCCAAAAAACGGCCATGGTGTTCCAAAATTACCACCTGTTCAAGCACAAAACAGCGCTGGAAAATGTCATGGAGGGTCTCGTCGTCGTACAAAAGCTCCTAAAGGCGGACGCGCGGGCCAGAAGCCAGCTCATGCTGGACAAGGTGGGGCTTGCCGACAAGCAGGATGCTTATCCCAGCCAGTTGTCTGGCGGTCAGCAGCAGCGGGTGGGAATTGCCCGGGCTCTCGCCCTGAACCCGGAGGTGGTATTGTTCGATGAACCGACCTCGGCTCTGGACCCGGAGCGTGTCGGCGAAGTGCTGGAGGTCATCCGCAGCATTGCCCGGGAGGGAATCACGATGATCATCGTAACCCATGAAATGGCGTTTGCGCGGGATGTATCCAATCATGTGGTCTTTATGGACGATGGCGCTATTGTCGAGGAAGGCCCGCCGCAGGAGCTGTTCGGCTCTCCCAAGGAAGAGCGGACCCGGCAATTTCTCAAACGGATGACGCAGGAATGGAGCTATACCATTTGAAGAACAAGGAGAGAATCAAATGAGCGATAAAAAATACTCGGTTTACCATATCGGTCCTTTTCAGGATTTGGCGTACACGGATCAGCAGGGGAATGGAAAAATACTTCTCAAGGAGCTGGCGGCGCTTACTTCTGCAGAAATATCCGTCAACCGCTGGGCACCCGGAGAGGAGCCCGCCAAAGCCCACAAGCACATCAACAATGAGGAAATCTACTTCATCTTGAAGGGGGAAGGGGAAATTCTTGTTGACGATGAGGTCATACCGGTCAAGGAGGGTTCGGTCGTCCGCATCGATCCCGATGCCGCCAGGCGGCACCGCAACGCCTCAAAAGGCGACCTGATTGCCCTTGTGATCCAGGCCCATAAGGACAGTCTGCGAACGTGGACGTTCACGGACGGCTATTTCGACTGATCGCCTGATGAAGAGCATACTGCTGAAGGCAGATTGGATTGTCAGCGGAAGACCGGGCGAGCCTATGATCAAAGGCGCGGTTCTGGTGGAGAATGGAGCGATTGCATGGGTGGGGCCGCAAGGGGAATGCGGGGGCGTGGCTGCAGAGAAGGAGCCGAAATCATTGAACTGGGAAATCGCACGCTGCTGCCGGGTTTGATTGACACCCATGTGCATCTGGCTTTTGACGGGGGAGCCGATCCTGTCGCCGGACTGAAAATTGCGGCAACCTGCTCCTTGGAGAAGGTAAAGATTGCTTTTGGTTCAGCGCGGATAAGCTGAAAGTCGGCAGCCAGGTTGGTCTCGAGAAATCCCTCCTGCCACAAATACTTAAAAAATTGCTGGCAGGTGGAAATCCTCCCCCGTATGGTGTGAGAGGCAAATTGGCGATCAATCATGTAGTTCATGTAGCGATTGCTGAGGTCGAAGGGAGTCAGTTGGGCAAATTCTAGATGGTGAGCCTTCATAAATTGCTCCAGCGTAACGAGACCATACTTATAAAACTCGTAGGTGGTGGGTGTTAGATTGCGCAAACGGCAATCCTGCAGGAAGGCTCGAACAGCCTCTGGAAATGAAATTTGTGGAAAGTCGGACATGCTAAGCAGCATCCTTTCCTCGGGTTATTAGTGAGGGAAAAGACGTGCGCGACTGAGGCCGATAAGCGCGTTAATGTTATGATTGTACGAGCGCACCAAACACCATCGAAAAACAACCAGCTTTTCGTCGATGGAATAAAAATACAAAAACCTGAAATTCCTTGTCCCATAAGGGATTCGGGCAGGTGCACTTTTCTCGTTCACCTCCAAAACGGTACACCAATTTCAGGTCCGTGTGGGCTAACCCCCCGTGGAGGTTCGAGTCCTCTCGACCGCATTGCCTAACATTTAAAAGGTTCGTAGAATTGCTTTTGCAGCAGTTTATGAGCCTTTTTTTGTGCTTGGAAGGTTCAGGGTACCTCATCACCTGGGCTGTAGATCGTGAAACCGAATCAGGACGCAGCTTATGGTTTTCCAGCACAACCAATTAAACGAAGATTTGAAATAACTGGGTCTAGCATGAAACAAGCTGGCGCCTATCGAGTAGACGCCAGCTTGAATAAAGCTAAGATATGAATGGATTAGAACGTTACGTCTTCTCCTCTAAACGCTGCTACGTATAGTTTTTTCATTTCTTCTACAGATGTTTCGCGCGGGTTGGTGCTTGTACATGGATCTTTCACCGCGTTTGCCGCCATGCTATCCACATGCGTGTTAAACAGCTCTTCGGATACGCCGTAGTCGTGGAGTGTACTTGGGATACCCATGTTGCGATTCAACTCACGTATCCACGCCACCAGCGCGTCTACCAGTTCGTCCGTTGATTGACCGGTAAGACCGATCCGTTTGGCGATGGCCGCAAAGCGGTCGGAGACGACCGTACGGTTAAACTGGATGACATACGGCAGATAAATCGCGTTGGCGCAGCCGTGCGGAATATCGAAGGTCGGACCGCTTTTGTGAGCAAGACTATGAACGTTACCCAGCACCGCGTTGGCAAAAGCCATACCGGCCATACCTTGGGCGATATGCATCGCTTTACGCGATTCTTGGCTGCCTTCGTACGAATGAAGAAGATGCTGTTTCACCAGCTCGACCGATTCAATTGCCAGCGCATCCGTCAGTAGAGTGCGGGGCTTGGCAACATACGACTCAATGCCGTGTGTCAGCGAATCCATGCCGGTATATGCCGTTATATGTTTAGGCATCGATTCAACCAGCACCGGATCGATGACCGCCAGATCCGGCGTCAGTTCGAAATCGGCAAGGGGGTACTTGATGCCTGTTTTCTCATCTGTCACGACCGACAGATTTGAAATTTCAGAAGCGCTGCCGCTTGTCGTCGGAATGCCGATGAATTTGGCTTTGGTCCGCAGTTTAGGCAACGTGAACGGCCGGCTTGCTTCTTCGAAAGTAAGCTGCGGATGCTCATAGAATACCCACATCGCTTTCGCAGCATCCATCGGCGAACCGCCGCCAATGCCGATTACCCAGTCCGGCTGGAACTCGTTCAGGGTTTTGACTCCTTCCATAACCATGGCAACGGTCGGTTCGGATACAATACCCTCAATCAATCGTGTTTCTATGCCCGCTTCCGCAAGCAGACCTTCAATTTTGGCGAGGTTGCCGCTCGATTTGACGGAACCGCCGCCGATGACGAGTGCAGCTTTTGTCCCCTCAAGTGTTTTGAGGATGTCCAAAGCGCCGTCCCCATAATAAATATCGCGTGGAATTGTAAAACGATTCATGTATACGCTCCTCTTCATAATTACGTTCAGTAGCATTGAACGTTGTGTTCACTGTGCTCATCAGGCACAGGCTTTATTCTAATAACAAAGTTTCCAATAAGGAAGTACGCACTTTAATGTAATGTAGTGACCTGTAGTATACTATTGGGAGGACTTTTGCATGGTTCGAGTCCTCTCGGCCGCATTATACTTTACAAATGAAACCCTTTTGAGAAGGGTTTTTTTCATTTTACATTATTTTACATAGTATGGTTAAGATATTTCTGAAATAGCTATGCCTAGCATTATAGGACAACAAATAATTAGATAGAATTAAATATAACTAATTAATATAAATTAATAATATGGATATATATTCTATTATAAACAGTATTGTTATGTTATATTTCTTTTGACAATAAAAATTCCGGTGTAGTAAAATGGGCACTATCAAATCAGTGTAAATCATATAGAACATAGTTTGGGGGTGCTTGTTACATAATCAGCTCAAGGTCATGCTATTTTGAATGCTCGCCAAAGAAAGGAGAATTTTTTAAATGAAGTCAAAAAGTAAAATCATTTCTGTTCTATGTATGGCGCTTCTTCTGTTTGTTCTGGCAGCTTGTGGCAATAAGACTGGCAATGAGGCGGCCAGCAAGCCTTCCAATGAGCCTGTCAATGACAGCAAGCCAGCCACCAGAATCGTTGAAAGTGTCAACGGTCCGGTGGAAATACCCGCATCGCCACAGCGGATTGCGAATCTCTGGAATGCAAATAACGAAATTATGCTGATGATGGGCGGCGGAGACAAGCTTGTCGCAACTACGACCTATGTTAAGAAGCTTGCGTCCTTTCAAAAAGTATATCCGCGTATAAATGAGGTTACGGCGCCTTTTGACAGCTCATCCGGAGACATTAACATCGAAGAACTGTTAAAAACCCAGCCTGATTTGATTATTGCCTATGCGCAGGACAAGTCTCTGGATAAATTGAAGGAGCTGAATATTCCCGTAGTTACCAGCAGCTTTACCGACTTCGACGGATTGAAGGAAACCGTTCGCCTGGTTGGGGAAGTGCTCGGAGAGGACGGAGTAAAGAGAGCCGATGAATATACTGCATACCTTGAAGACAATTTCAAACGTGTTACGGATATTACATCAACCATTCCCGAGAATGAGCGCGTCAAGGTTTATTTCACTCAGGGCTTCCTGGCAACGGACGGCCGCAATTCCATGGCCCAGGCCTGGATCGAAGCCGCAGGGGGAATCAACATTGCAGCCAAGGACATTGAAGGCTTGAAAAAAACCGTGACCTTTGAGCAAATTCTTGACTGGAACCCCGATATCATTGTAAACGCCACACCGCCGTGGACGGAAGCGCCCAAAGAGGTGGAAGACATGATGAACAATCCTAAATGGAAAGAAATCAAGGCTGTGCAAGACAACAGAGTATATATGAATCCTATCGGTGTTTTTCAGTGGGACAGATACTGCGGGGAACAGGCCCTGCAAATTTTATGGGCGGCGAAGATGTTCTATCCCGATAAATTTGCTGACCTGAATCTGGAACAGGAAACTAAAGATTTCTATAAGAAGTTCTTTAGCTATGACCTCACCGATGCCGAAGTCAATGAAATTTTAATGACGGAACACAACACTGTGAAGTAGCATGAACCGGAGGTTCGGAAGGGGGCGCACGGGCTTTGAGAAGAAACCTGCTTTCGGTTTTGGAACGCTATCATCTTATTATGATGTCGGCTGTGTTGCTGTTTATCATTTTTGTATCCATATGCGTAGGCAGATTTCAAATATCTCCTGTTGAAGTCTTGAAGATTATAGCTTCGAAGTTTTTTTCCCTGGAGACCGGAGCTACCGTTATGATGGAGCAGGTGGTTTGGGAGGTACGGCTCCCCCGAATCATTGCCGGAATGATCGTTGGAGGCGGCTTGGCCATATCGGGAGCATCTTTTCAGGGGCTTTTCAGAAACCCCCTTGTCTCCCCGGATATTTTGGGGGTTTCGGCGGGAGCAGGCTTTGGCGCTGCTCTTGCCTTGCTCCTGAACTTTACCGGCATTACGGTTGCTGTTTTTGCCTTTGGCTGCGGTCTGATCGCAGTGAGCTTGGTTTATGGTATTACCCGGCTGCATAAAAGTACGCCAACCCTTATTTTCGTATTGTCGGGCATTATCGTGAGTGCTTTCTTTACATCCTTGATCTCCTTGACCAAATATATTGCCGACCCGTATGATAAACTGCCCGCCATCGTTTTTTGGCTTATGGGCAGCATTTCGGCAGTTACCTACAAGATGATATGGATTACAATGCCATTAATCGTCATAGCTTCTGCCGTTCTGCTGCTGCTGCGGTGGCGGTTGAACGTTCTTTCCCTGGGTGACCGGGAGGCCCGTTCACTCGGAATTAATATCCGGAAGCTGCGGCTGATTGTTGTTGTGTGCACGACGATCATTACAGCGGCTGCCGTTTGTCTTGGAGGCACGATTGGCTGGATTGGGCTTGTCACGCCTCATCTCGGGCGTATCATGGTCGGGCCGAATCACAGCAGGCTGCTGCCGGTGTCATTTTTATTGGGGGCTTCTTTTCTGCTGATTATCGACAATATAGCCCGCACCCTTACGGCGACGGAGATACCGCTAGGCATCCTGACGGGGATTGTTGGAGCGCCCTTCTTTACTTATCTGATACTCAGGCATAAGGTGAAATGGCTATGAGGATCGAAGTGCGCGACGCCTCTTTCAGCTACCCGGATCATAAAGTTATTTTTGATGGCCTGTCCTTCTCCCTGGAAAAAGGTGAAATCCTTTGTATACTGGGAGCCAACGGTGCAGGAAAGTCAACGCTGCTAAACAGCATCGGGGGCTTGTTTCAACTGAGCAAAGGAGATATTTTATTCGACGGCCAAAGCATCCGGTCCCTGGGTCAGCTTGAAATTGCCAAAAGGGTCGGATATGTGCCCCAGTCACATTTGCCCACATTTCCGTATTCGGTGTTTGAATTTGTATTAATGGGAAGAACGCCTTACATCGGTACATTCTCCTCACCTTCCGACCATGACCGCGCCATTGCCGAAGAGGCCATAGAAACCATAGGCATCGCCCATCTCAAGCATAAACCGTATACGGAAATTAGCGGCGGGGAGATGCAGCTGGCCATGTTTGCGCGGGTTGTGGCGCAGCAGCCAGAGCTGCTCCTGTTGGATGAACCAACGTCTCACCTGGACTTTGGCAACCAGATCAGAACCCTGGAATTGATAGGGAATTTGTCGCAAAAAGGGTTCAGCGTCATTATCACCTCCCACTTTCCGGACCATTCTTTTCTTTTGTCCAACAAGATAGGGATTTTAAAGGATGGGCGAATCATCGATATAGGCAGTGTGGATGAAATGATTACTGAAGAGAACATGAAGAAGATTTACGGGATTGATGTGCGGGTCGCTTATTTCGAGCAGGCGGGACGAAAAATTTGCGTGCCCCTGCGTCAGAATTAGGGGGATACCGTGGTTGATATTGGCTACGGAGCCAGATGTGCTTGAACATGTCCATACGAAGGTGCTTCGAGCCTCGGTATATTCGGTACCGGGGTTCTTTTTTTGAGCCAGGCAATAGGTTTGCAGCTAGCAGGTTCAGAAGTCTATCCGATATACCGGACAGGCATAAAGGCAGACCGAAGACGTTTCGGACTGCCTTTATGTGAACTTCCGGCGATTTAAGCAAGGCCGGGCTATGCAAAGGCGTTCACTCCTGTAAGCCTTGCGGATAGCGCCCACAATCGTTCTGCCGATACAGCATCCAGCGCATAAGGCCGGACTCCTCTGAACGTTGGCTCATGTGCTATGACAGCAACCTCGCAATCTTCGCAGTACACGCCGCCATAGGAATTCAATTCAGGACTCGTTGCCGCCCAGGTTGCAGTAGATGCGCCTTGCGCCGGGGTCTTGAAGCTGGGGTCAATACCCTGGCCTTTGTCGTCTATCCATCCTAAATTCACCATTTCGGTTGTTGAAAGGTGTCTTTGCAGAGGGGTTAAAATAGACCCGGGATGAAGGGAATAGGCGTGTATATTTTTCCTCTTGCCGAAAATATCCAACTGAAGCGATGACAGTTCTTCAACAAGAGCCAGGTCATTACTGAACATTGGATTTGTTTTTTGGAAGCTCTGGAGTCCGCGCCTTTTGTAAGCAAGGCTATTTTTCATATCAATAGTTTGTGAACGGGTGTATTTTACTTACATATCATGTACTTTTAGTTTACGTTTCTAATTTCAGGTCGGGCTATTGTCACATATGGAGCTATAAGGAGGGATGAAATTGAATTTGGCACGAACCAAGGACTGCGCAATGTACCCCAAATTAAGTTTGTCGGACGTTAAACTAACACAGTTATTGGTGAGAAATGAAGCTTTAATCAGCAACAGCAGACCTATTTTAAGAAAAGTATTTAATCAGTTGGCTGTTAAGGAAAAGTTCATATGTTTATTCGATAAACATGGTTATATCATTGATATCATCGCTGAAATAGACACGATTCAGTTTCTGTTTGAGAACGGCATGAAATTGGGAACCAATTTGAGTATGAAAAGCGGTGGAATTTCGGCGGTAGGAAAAGTGCTGAAATCCGGAAAGATGGAAGTTGTAAATACTGTGGATCATTCATTGGAAGCTTTGCAGAAGTGGACCTGTATCGCTGCGCCGGTAGATTCGAATCATGATCTTAAGGGAATTGTAAGCATCGCCCTAAAGATAGACGAAAGAATCAATCATTGTAAAATTGTGATAGAACTGATCAGCGATTATGTTACGACCTTACTTAACAGGGATTTAAAATCCCAGCCGAATAAGCTGACGTTTTTTGGAGCGCTGATTCTGGATAATCGAAACGGACTCACCCCCAGGGAAATTGAAGTATTATACAAATTGAAATTAGGCGAGCCGATAAGCGGGCTTCCCGGAAAAATGCAGCTGTCAACGAACACCATTAAAAGCCATATGAAAAGTATTTACAGAAAACTGGGTGTCAACAGCCTGGAGACCTGCTTGCTTGCCGTGGATGAAATTATTGAGAAGGCATGTATGATTTAAACAAGAACCTCAGAATTGGGAAATCCGGTCATGAATAATATCCGGGTTTCCTTTTTTATTGGAAAGCGAATGTATGGGACGATCGTCAGGCCAAGGGTGAGAAAATTCACCCTGATTTTTTACGTCGGGGTGATTATTTTATTGGAAAATAAAGTTATATTTTGGTTGAGAAAAAAATAGGATAGGAGATTTCATCAATGAGAGTCATTACACTGCTTGTTTTTTTAGTGCCATTTCTAATGGGGCTTGGCGTGGATTTGTATGTTCCTTCCCTTCCGGCGCTGGTTTCCTATTATCACAGCACAACCGGAACGGTTCAACTAAGCATCAGTCTGTATATGCTGGGCTACGGTGTGGGTCAGATGATACTCGGGACCTTGTCCGACCACTATGGGAGAAGAAAAATACTGGTGGCCAGTTCGTTATGCTACGGGCTAATCAGCTTCATCAGCAGCTTCTCCCCCAATATTTATATGCTCAATCTGTGCCGGCTGATTCAAGGCTTAAGCGTCGGCGGCATGGCCGTTGTCGGAAGAGCGATGGTGGTGGATTGTTATAAAGGCAAAGAGCTGGCAAAGGCAACCAATTATTTTGGCTTGAGCTGGTCGCTTGGTCCGATTCTCGGCCCGTTTGCAGGCGGTTATTTTCAAGCGTATTTTAGCTGGAAAGCGGATTTTTACTTTTTTGGCATCTATGGATTGTTCATTTTTATATTAGCTCTGCTCAAATTGCCGGAAACCAATCAACAACTGGTAGAACTGAATTTGAAGCAGACGTTCAGGAATATTTGGGAGATCGTCAAAGATCCGATGTTTATCGGGATGACTGTTATAGGAGGCTTCGGATATGCTTCGGTAGTCATATTTAATACGATGGGTCCTTTTTTAATTCAGTCTGTCCTCGGGTATTCATCCGTTTTCTACGGTTATATTGCGTTAGTATTGGGGGTTTCTTATTTTTTCGGTTCAATTGGCAATAGAGCCAGTGTTGGCCGATATTCCATCATGTCTATTCTTTTATTTGGGCTTTTGAGCGGTTCTTTGTTCAGTCTGGTTATGATCATGCTGGAGCTTGCTGTCGGTGTGAATCTGCTCAGTATTATCATTCCGGTCCTTCTGCTTGTGTTTGTTTGTGGTTTTATCGTACCCAATACACTGGCTCGGTCCATGGAACTGTTCTCCCATCTTGCGGGAACGGCCAGCTCCGTGTTCGGCTCGTTGTCGGGAGTTATTGTCTCGCTCGTCACTGCCGGCGCCAGTGATCTTAAGGTTAATTCCCAGCTCCCCATGTCCTTGCTGTATTTTGCTTTGATGTTATCTTCGGTAGTGCTGTATTTTAATACAAGAAAGAAGGTAAGTACGTTGGTACTTAAATAGCCCGAGGATGAGGTTCTCCTCGGGCTGTTTACTTAGGGTTCGGGCTTGATGCTTACCCAAATACAGATACCCAGTACCCTCGATCAATTCCGCTCAAGCTTGGCCGAAACCGCAGTGAGGATAATCGCAACGATAACCATCAGCGCGCCGATCCATGGAGTATGCACTAGTCCCATACCGTCGACAACAACCCCGCCGACAAAAGCGCCAATGGCAATGCCGATGTTGAAAGCCGCAATGTTAAGCGCCGAAGCCACGTCTACCGCCGATGGGACGTATTTTTCAGCCAGTTGGACCACGTATAATTGAAGTCCGGGGACATTCATGAACGCGAACAGTCCCATCAGGATGATTCCAATCAAACCGGCGGCTTTAAAAGGAATGACGAACGTCAACAGAATAAGCACCGCAGCTTGCAAAATAAACATCATGAGCAGTGCGCGGATCGGGTTCTTGTTGGCCCATTTTCCGCCGACCGAGTTGCCGATGGCCACCGCAATCCCATAGGCGATCAGGATTATGTTAATTGCGCCTTGGCTGAACCCGGTGACGTTATGCAGGAGCGGGTTCAAGAAGGTGAATGCGACAAACGTCCCGCCATAGCCGAGCGCAGTGATCAGAAATCCGAGAAGCAGCCGGCCGTTCGTAATCAGACGGAGCATGTCCGAGAATTTGGCGGGAGGAGATTGCTTCAAATCGCGAGGGATAAGTACGGCGCTCGATATAATTGCAATAACACCCAGCAAGGCAACGCTCCAGAAGGTCGCTCTCCAGCCGAAAGCTTGCCCGATGAAAGTTCCGAGCGGAACGCCGGTAACAATAGCAATCGTAAGACCGGTGAATACGAGCGCGATGGCGCTGGCTTTTTTCTCGGGAGAGACTAACTGGACAGCAATCGTCGATGCAATCGAGAAAAAGACGCCATGGGAGAATGCAGTCACGAAACGCGCGACAAGCAGCAGCCCGAATGACGATGAAAGCGCGGCGGTCGCGTTGCCGATAATGAAGACGACCATCAGCCACATCAGCAAAGACTTGCGGCTCATCCGGTTCGCGAGCGCAGTGAGAATTGGAGCTCCCAAAGCGACCCCGATGGCATAACCTGAAATGAGAAGGCCGGCCAGTGTAATGCCGATGTTCAAGTCACCGGCGATGCCTGCAAGCAGACCTACGGGAACAAACTCGGTTGTTCCGATACCGAAAGCGCTGATCGCCAGAGCAAGGAGCGCCCAGTTGCCTGATTTTTGCGTCGCTTGTGCCCGAGACGCGGATTGTACATAATTGCTCATTAGAAATTCCTCCATTTTACTTATTTGCACTGAATCGATCTTCAATGCATTGAAATGCTTAGGCATGGCGTTATTGTATAACTGTACAATCCTTTTGATAAGTACGTACTTTTAAGTGATATAGGTACTGAAAAGTACCCTTGATTCTCCAACACCTGATTCCAGGCATCCTCTATATATGGGGAAAGCGCCATTTGGAATCTACAGCGGACTGTGAGTTTTATGCAATCTGTTTTTTAATAGGTACTTTTAAGTGCCTATAGTACCAAAAAGTACGTACTATCCTTAACGCTCCGTTGAATTTATAATGATCCTCGAATCCGGACAATAACGAAAGGGGCCGTGAGATGATCGGAATTGGCATTGAGGAATACGGCGATGAACAGCAAATCAAGACGGTTGCTGTACCCACAGCAACATGGGGACCGGGGGATCTGCTGATCTCCATCAAGGCAAGCGGGGTGAACCCCGTGGACTGGAAAGTGCGGGAAGGGCTGCTGAAGACGGATTTTCCATATGAGCTTCCCCTTATTTTAGGATGGGATGCAGCGGGGAAAGTGGCGGCTGCCGGGTCAAATGTAACCGAATTTAAAGTGGGAGACGATGTCTTTTTCAGACCGGAAATGGAAAAACAGGGCACCTACGCGGACGAAATTGTTGTGCCTGCGCACCTCGTTGCGCCGATGCCCCGGGGGCTAACCTATGCCGAAGCGGCTTCCCTCCCTTTGGTGGGGCTTACGGTTTGGCAGGCTCTTGTAGAAGTGGGGAATGTTCAGCCAGGGCAGAACGTGCTCATACTGGCGGGAAGCGGCGGGATCGGTTCGATAGCCATTCAGGTGGCCAAAGCGCGCGGCGCCTATGTGGCGGCGACAACAAGCTCCAGGAACAGTGATTTTGTTCGTGATTTGGGAGCGGACGAAGTGCTCAATTATGACCTGGGCGGCATGGATACAGCGACAGAGTTCGATTTTATGCTGGATACGCTCGGGGGCACATCTTACGGGGATGCTCTGAAATTCATGAAGAAACGTGGAACCGTGGCTACTATCATCAGCGGGCGGGATGCCGTACGTCCCGATTATATAGATGCGCTGGAAGAAGAGCGCCAGCTGAAGGTGTCGTTTGTCTTTACACGTCCGGACGGAAGAAATATGAACCATCTGCGCGAGCTTGTGGAAGCGGGCGAAATCAAGCCGGTGGTAACCGAAGTCTTTCCGCTAACCGTTGACGGAGCGAGAGCAGCCCATCTTGTAAGCAAGGCAGGGCGGACGCGGGGGAAGATCGTTCTGAGCGCTGGCGATTGACCCATCCTGAGCGGGTTCATTTCCTGCAATTTTATAAGTGCAAAATTTCACAATCCTGCAATCCCAAAAAGGAATAGGAGAGGATTACATGTTTACAAGGATCTTTGAACCGGGGAAAATAGGGAATCTGGAAATCAAGAACCGTCTGATCGTCCCCCCGATGCTGACCGAATACGCTGCGGAAGACGGCAGATTGACCGAAAGATATATCCGGTACTACGAGGAGAAAGCCAAAGGCGGCTGGGGGCTCATCATCGCCGAGGATAATGCGGTCGAGCCCCGGGGCGCCGGTTTCAAGAATATTGCCGGGTTATGGTCGGATGAGCTGATGCAAGAACATAAGGAACTGGTTGAACGGGTCCATAAGACAGGGGCTAAAATCGCGGTCCAGGTATACCATGCGGGACGGGAGGCAAGCAGTGAAATTATGGGGATGAGACCCGTAGCCCCTTCGCCGATTCAGGACCCGACGCAGTCTGAAACCCCTGTTGAAATGACAACGGACGAAGTAAAGGAGATGGTCGAGAAATTCGCGCAGGCCATCCGAAGATGTCAAGAAGCGGGCTATGATGCCATCGAGCTTCACGGCGCGCACGGATACTTGATCAACCAGTTCGTCTCCCCTTTCTCCAACAAGCGAACCGACGCCTATGGCGGCAACCTGATGAACCGGCTGCGCTTCCCGCTTGAAATTATAGCCAGAGCCAAGGAATTGGTTGGCGAGGAGTTCCCGATCATTTACCGGATTTCGGCCGACGAGATGGTGGAAGGCGGATTGACCATCGAAGATACGAAGGTAATCAGTCAGGTGCTGGAGCACAGCGGCGTAGCCGCCATTCATGCTTCCGCCGGCGTGTACAAGACCGGAGCGATCGTCTCTGCGCCTACCTCGATCAGAACCGCCGTGTTCTCTGACTATGCCAAGGAGATTCGAAAAGTGGTCAATATTCCGGTATTTGCCGTCAACAAGATCATTTATCCGCATGTGGCGGAGTCGATTCTGAAAGAAGGCAAGGCGGATTTCGTGGCTATGGGCCGGGCTTCCACCGCTGATCCTCAATTCCCGAACAAGGTGAAGGAAGGACGGCTTGATGAAATTATTTTCTGCATCGGCTGCAGACAGGGCTGTCAATGGAGAATCGCTCAGCAGAACCCGGTGTCCTGCCTGGTTAACCCGCTGACGGGCAAAGAGGGCGAATATGAGCTTAAAGAAGCTGAAGTGAAGAAGCAGGTTATGGTCATCGGCGGCGGACCTGTCGGTATGGAAGCGGCCATTATCGCGGCCAAACGCGGTCATGATGTGACTCTGTACGATAAGAGCGACAGACTTGGCGGACAATGGCTGCTTGCCGCAATCCCTCCCGGAAAAGAACTGCTGAACACCTTCACCGTATGGCAAAAGGGCGAGCTTGACCGTTCAGGAGTACAGGTCGTGCTGAATACAGAGGTGACGAAAGAACTCGTGGAGCAAGTGAACCCGGATGAAATCATCCTCGCTTCTGGAGCGGCTCCAATCATTCCCGGAATTCCAGGCGCGGACAAAGCTCATGTCTATACAGCCAATGATGTGCTGCTCGGAAAAGTGGATCTGGCGGGTCAAGTGGTCGT
>NZ_ASSC01000786.1 GCF_000520735.1 Paenibacillus forsythiae T98 | reverse complement strand
CCCGCCTGCTCCACAATCCGCGCCAGGCCGAAGGCGGCCTCGCCGTTCGCCAGGAAATCATCGACGATCAGCACCCGCTCGCCCGGAGCGACGAACTTCTTGGAGACGGTGATTTCGTTCGTCTCTCTTTTGGTGAACGAATAGACCTTCTCCACGAAAATATCCTCCGTCAAGGTCAGCGATTTCTGCTTGCGGGCGAATATAAGCGGAACCCCGAACTCCAGCGCCGTCATAATGCCCGGAGCAATGCCCGAGGATTCAATCGTCAGCACCTTCGTAACCCCTTCCTCCGCGAACCGCTCCTTGAACTCTCGCCCGATCTCACGCATCAGGAAAGGGTCCATCTGGTGATTGAGGAAAGAGTCCACCTTCAAGACACCCTTGGCAAGCACAATCCCCTCGCTGATTACCTTTTGCTTCAACAATTCCATATGTAGTCCTCCTTCTCGTATCCCGTTAAACTCAGCTGCAGAAAAGACCCATTCTTCTCCAAACTTCTGCGGAGGAGAGAACGGGTCTTTCGGAGCCGCATCACAGCCCTGTCGGCTTCTGCGGCAGGAGGTTGCCAATGATGGATTTCAAATCATGATCCTCCCCGGACTTCCCGCCGCCGGCATCATACTCCGTAATCCGAATTTGGGAATAGTCGGCATCCGGGTTGACAGGCTTGAATATCAATTTCTCCCGGTCATCCAGCCTTACATTGAATTTCATTTCCTTGAACATGTCGATCAGCTGGTTCTCATCCGGAACGGTTCCCTCGTCAATGAACAGCAGTCCCCGCAGTGATTTCGGACCGCCCGAATGCAGCACCTCAAAGTGCACGATACACTCCATTCTAACTCACCCCCCTGGCATGGTTTGGTATTCCAGCATACGCCGGTTGTCATCCCGAGTGTTCCCCGGAGCCTTCAAGCTCTA
>NZ_ASSC01000785.1 GCF_000520735.1 Paenibacillus forsythiae T98 | reverse complement strand
GATGCCCCGTGGAAGTATACCAAGCTTTGACGCTGATGATCTCATTTGCGACACTGGTTGTGTTGATACTCACCAATAAACGGAAATAGACCGCCCCAGGCTAAGGAAGCGGTCTTTTCTGCTACTCCGATTGTCTACAGCCGAACCGCCCTTAAAAGCGGCTATTGCTCGGAGAGTCGTGTTGGCGCACGACCCTCTTTGCATTGTACGCTGTTTCTGAGTTGAGTATACCACAGAGAGTGATGGATGTTAACTCTGGATGTATTCCACTAATTTCTCTTTATACAAAACATCGCATAAAGGGGAATACTCTTTATCTCATTCTCATAACCAAAATTTCTAGCGGATACCCGAATTGCGTAGTACGGCTGATACAGCGATATATAGCTCTTTAAACTTTTCGCACGAACATTATCCGCAGATTTCCCCTCCATGGGAATGATGTTCCCTTGCTTGTCCTGAAACACAAAATCCAGTTCCGCCTTACCGGGAGAACTCCAGTAATACGGAGTGAATCCGTTAGTAACCAGCGCCTGCATGATGTAGTTCTCTGCCAGAGCACCCTTAAAGCCATTGAAACTGGTGGGGCCACTCAGAATCACATTCGCCGCGATATCAAATTTGGAGCACAACAGCCCTGTATCCATCATATAAACCTTGAAGGAGCTGTTATCCGCATACGCGCTAAGAGGCATCTTACCCTCTGTGATTCGAACGCACTTATTGATCATTCCCGCCGTTTTCAGCCAATCCAGCGGAGTTTCATATTCGTAGGCTCTCGCACCTGACTTGATCACTTTATACTGAAACTTGTGATTTTCCTTGGCAAGCTGTGCGGGAACGCTTGCCCATGCAGCCATGATTTTTGTTGTTTCCTGCGGAGAAGCGTACTTGGCCATGTCCGCAATATACGCATCATTGAGCATTTTCTGCGCAGCAACGACAAAATCAAAGTCTTTTGTCTCTACATATTCGCTAACGGCCCGCGGCATTCCTCCTACAACCAGGTAGATTTTATACAAATCCATAGCCGTTTCATGCAGAGACAAGGGAGTGAAATGCTCATACGCTTCTTTAATCAAATTACACAATTCTCTATGCCCCGTCGCCCATAAAAACTCTTCAAAATCGAGGGGATACAAATTCATCATATCGACCTTCCCCACAGGAAAGGAATACTTCTCGCGATTTAACGCCACACCCAACAAGCTGCCCGCGGCGATGATGTGATAATCCGGCTCGTTCTCGCAAAAATATTTCAAAGACGTTAACGCCCGCTCACAGGCTTGAATCTCATCAAAAATAATCAAGGTGTCACCTTTCAAGATGGTTTGCCCACTTTTAACAGACAGTTCCCGGATAATACGCTCCGGATTTAAGTCCCGCTCGAAAATAGCCGCAACCTCACTGGAGCCCTCCATATTGAAATAAACCGTATTCTTGTAATGGGTTTTTCCAAAGGTAAGAGCCGTGTAGGTTTTTCCAACTTGCCTGGCTCCGTAGATAACAAGCGGCATTCTTTTCGCGCTCTGCTTCCATGCAATCAGTCGATTGACAATTTTACGTTCCATAAAGTGTATCCACCTCACACTTAATATAACATTGCTATAAATGCAAGGCAAATACACTTCTTATTTTAGCGCTGACTTCCCGCCAATTTCAGATTCTTAGCGAGCCGCGAAAACCCCTTGCAGCATAGTAGGATTCTGCTCCATTGTGATATACAAAGACAGTGTCGTAGCGACGATCACAAAAGATGGCCCCGCCGAGCTTTCTAATACTAGCAGGTGTTATCACCCAGCTCGAAGTTTTCAAATCGAAGCTTCCAAGCTGCTGCAGCTCCCGGTATTGTTCTTCCGTTAAAAGCTCAATGCCCATGGCGGCTGCCATTTCTACCGCATTATTTTTCGGCTTATGTTCTTTCCGTGACTCCAGCGCTTCACGGTCATAACAAACGCTTCTGCGGCCTTTAGGACTTTCCGCTGAACAATCGTAAAAAATGTATTCGCCCGTCTTATTGTCATGGCCAATAACATCCGGCTCGCCGCCCGTTCTCTCCATTTCATGGAGCGGCCATAGTTTTTCAGTATTTGCTTCAAGCTTTGCTTGTACGTTAGCCCATTCAAGACCTTGATGGCGGTTCATGTTTTTCTCAAAACGTGCGCTCAATATTTTGAGTAATCCTTCACGTTGTTCCGGCGATAACTCCTTGTTACTGCTATTGGGATTCGCTGTCATATTAATTTCTCCCTTCAAATATGCTGCTTCATAGTGAGCAACACACAGCACTCCACATGGGACATCAGATAAATCTCCTATTCTAACTTCATTACGGTTGCCGCTATGCGCTATTCAAAACTAATAATGCGTTCTATGCCATCTGGAATATTATCGATTTTTTCTTTGATGAAAGTTGGATAAATTTGTAGCTGTTTCATTTCCTCTATCGAAACCCATTTTAGCATAATATTGCAGTTGTCTTTTTGCGATATAAAACAGTCATCAGGTATATCGGTGTTGTTTTCTAATGAAATTAGATAATAAAAAACGATTCCATGAACATCTTTATTGCCCCATTCCCAAAATGTTTCTTCCACCCAAAGAAGCCGGTTACATATAATTTTGGCCCCTGTTTCCTCTTTGTATTCTCTTATAAGAGTTTCTTCTGACGTTTCACTAATTTTCACATGCCCTCCAGGTAAGGCATATATACCATCATCGCATTGAACAAAAATTTTGTTATTTCGTAATAATACACCAACTGTTCTGAAAAGACATACAGAAGTTTCGTCTCTAAAGTGCCAATCTTTTATCATAACCAATCGCCACCTAATATAAGTTTTCTTCACCTATAACTTAATCTTTCCTCGTCATCAACACAACACACTCCACATGACCTTTACGGTAGTGAACGTACTGTATACGGTTCTCCATAGCTATATCTCTTATTTGATAGGAAAGACCGCTATGCAAGTCGTGATAGTTCTTTTGCTGCGATAACGTCAAAATTACGTTCTTTGGAATCCTTTATCAGACGTTGCAAATTTCCCCTCTTACCAGTTGTTCCACTCTCAACTTCAATTTAGAAGTCTGATACATCCTCAAGGTATTCATAGAATAAGCTTCTTTGATTTTGTAATGAGGTTTTTTGTTCTTCTTTATCTGTCGAAACACGAATATAAACTGCACATCTCATAGTTATACAACCCTTTCACAGTAGATAAGCGCCTTGAAGAGGGCAAAAAACCCTAGATTTATGACACTTATGACCGTACTTTAAACCAAAATTTGTATTGAATAAATATCCATTATATCGCATAATAATTAATATGGTTTCATGTGATGAAGTTGCAATGCAAATAAACGTTTGAGGGAGGAAAAGAATGGAGCTTACATGTGAATCCAGTAACCTGGATGATTATTTAGAAGAAACTGAAGAAGTTGATTATAGTCATTTCTCGATAAAAGATATAACAGCAGAATTATATAGCCAATCGTTAAATGAACTTGAATTTGTTAAATCCGCTTTTGAATTTGTTCGTGATAACATATCTCATTCGTGGGATATTCAAAGTTCACGCATTACATGCAGAGCATCTGAAGTCCTTTTCTTCAAAGAAGGAATTTGTTATGCAAAATCGAATCTATTGTGTGCTTTATTAAGGTGCCAAGGAATACCAACTGGTTTCTGTTACCAACGTCTAACTTTAGGAGATACCGGCTGAACACCCTTATTGTGGACACTGCACCTCTT
>NZ_ASSC01000784.1 GCF_000520735.1 Paenibacillus forsythiae T98 | reverse complement strand
TTATCAAACGAAAGGTCTGCGCGGAAGCGGATTTGAAGGCTACCATTCGGAGAATCTGATGGCAGGCTATACGCATCTGCATTTTGCATCCAATCCGAAGGTTGCGGAGCGCTTCATCGAACGCTGCCTGGAGTATAGTCGGAAAAGAGGCGAGGACCGTGGAAGAGCCTGACCCAAGAGCGAACCGCAAGGGCTATACCCTTGTCTATACTGGCGACGGCAAAGGCAAAACGACCGCCGCGCTCGGGCTTGCGCTGCGGGCTTCGGGGCGCGGCTATAAAGTGCTGATTCTGCAATTTATCAAATCGCCGGAGAGGACATGCGGAGAGCATATCGCCCTCCGTAAACTGGGGGTGGACATCCGGCAGCTCGGCGCGGGGTTAACCTGGACGAAGACGCCGGAAGAGCACCGCTCCGCTCTGCGGGAGGCATGGTCTTCCGCCAGAGAAGAAGTGCTTGGCGGCGATTGGGACGTAGTGGTGCTGGACGAGATCAACAATGCGCTTGCGATCCGGAAATTTCCGGTGGAGGACGTGCTTCCCCTTGGCGAAGTGCTCGATTTAATCAGGCGCAGGCCGAAGCATCTGCATCTGGTTCTGACCGGGCGTCAGGCCAGAACCGAAATTCTGGAGCTGGCGGACCTGGTGTCCGAGGTTCAGGCGGTTAAGCACTATTACCATGATGGGGTTCAGGCGGTTCCGGGGATGGATTATTGACCTTAGGAAGCAGGAGGGAGGAAATTTATGCGAGGCACGGAGTCCAGTGACAAGAAGCTGATTCTTGCCACCGGAGGCGCGCGAAGCGGCAAGAGTCGTTTTGCCGAAGAGTATGCCGGGGAACTGGGAACGACCCGGGGGCAAAGGATCGTCTATATCGCCACCTCCCAGCTCTACGACGACGAGATGAGGAGGCGGGCGGCAATCCACCGGGACCGGCGGCCTGCGGAATGGCGGACGGTTGAGGAGCCTTACGAGCTGGAAGCCGTCATCCGGCGGCTGTCGGAAGAACCGGTATCCGTTGTCCTGATCGACTGCATGACCTTATGGATTTCGAACCTGCTGTTAATGCCGGACGAATCGGGACAGGAGCGCTGGATGAAGCCGGAGCACAGCGAATGGATTCTTGAGCGGGCCAAGGAGCTTGCCCGCCTGCTGAAACAGGCTCCCTTCCCGGCGGTTCTGGTCACCAATGAAGTAGGGGATTCGCTTGTTCCCGAGTATCCTCTCGGCAGAGTCTACCGCGACCTGGCGGGGCAGGTGAATCAGGCGCTTGCGGAGCAGGCTGACGAAGTCTTTCTGGTCGTCTGCGGAATTCCGGTGAATTTGCGGGAAGCGGCCTGGCGCTCCGGTGGAAAGGGGCAGTAATTGTTGCAAGGTATTATGTTTGTGATTACAGCGATTATCATTGATCTCTTGGTCGGCGACCCGCGCGGCATCCCGCATCCCGTGATCGGGATGGGAAAGCTCATCGCCAGGGTGGAATCGGTTCTTCGGAAATGGGGCGCGGGGAGGGCGGCGGAGAGAGCGCTTGGCGTGC
>NZ_ASSC01000783.1 GCF_000520735.1 Paenibacillus forsythiae T98 | reverse complement strand
GTGCCCCCGCCGGCGGCGCGAACAGCTGGCCGGCTGGCTGTTCATCGCGCCCGAGGTGATCGGCATGCTCGTGCTTGCCGTATTTCCGCTGGTCTTCAGCCTGGGCCTCAGTCTGACCGAGTGGAACCTGGTCGGCGGCCTGTCCGCGATCAAGTTTATCGGACTTGATAACTTCGCCGAGCTGTTCCGGGACGGCCGGTTCCTTAGGGCGCTGAAGAACAACATCGGCTTCACCGTCGGCACCGTGCCGGCCACGATGCTGCTGGGCGTTGTCCTGGCGGCGATCATCCACAAGAAATTGTATTTCAAGACTTATTTCAAGGTGGCGTTCTTCGTTCCCTATATTTGTTCGACGGTCGCGGTTTCCGCAGTGTGGTCGGCGCTCTACCATCCGTCCAAGGGACCGCTCAACCAGCTCCTGATTCAGCTTGGCCTCTCTGATCCGCCCCGCTGGCTGGTGGACACAAGCTGGTCGCTCGTCGCAATTATGGTGATCTATGTCTGGCAGTTGCTCGGATACCAGATCATCATTTTTCTGGCGGGAATGACCAATATTCCCGATGAGCTTTACGAGGCGGCGACGATCGACGGCGCGTCCGGCTTTCAGCAGTTTCGGCGGATCACGCTGCCGCTGCTCGGGCCGACGACTTTTTTTCTGGCGATTACCAGCACCATCTCTTCGTTCAAGGTATTCGACATGATCAAGTTCCTCACAAATGGCGGACCCAATTACTCCAGCACGGTGATTGTATACCAGATTTACGAGGAGGGGTTCCAGCATTTCCGGATGGGCTACGCCTCGGCGATGTCCTGGGTGCTGTTCCTCATCATCATGCTTGTGACTTCGCTGACCTGGATCACCCAGACCCGGAAGGTGCATTATTAAGCTTCGAAATGATATCCAAGAAAGGACATAAGCGCATATGACGATACGAAAAATCAAGCTCGGTCCTGTCGTGCTGACGGCGCTGTTCGGCGCTCTGTCGGTCTTCTTCCTGCTGCCGCTGGTCTGGATGATGTCCGCCGCCTCCAAGACGGAGAAAGAGGTCTGGACGTTTCCGATTCAGTGGATTCCTGACGATTGGAATTTTGTTCAAAACTTCAAGACGGTCTGGATGGGGGACGTCTCCTTCGGTCTCTTTTATATGAACTCGGTCAAAATCGCCCTGATCTCCACGCTGGCGACGCTCCTCGTCTCCGCCATGGCCGGCTATGCGCTGTCCAAGCTGAAATTTACGGGAAAAGGGCTCGTCTTCAGCGCGATGATGGCCTTTATGATGATTCCGGAGCAGGCGACGCTCGTTCCCCGTTATATCATGATCAAGGAAATGGGACTGTACGATACACACGCCGCGCTCATTCTGATGGGCATGTTCTCCAGCTATTTCACCTTTTTGCTCCGGCAGTTCATGATCGGGGTTCACAATGATCTGCTGGAAGCGGCCGAGCTGGACGGCGCCGGATTTTACCGCATCTTCTGGAGCGTCATGCTGCCCCTCAGCCGTCCCATTCTCGCCACCGTCGGCATCATCAAATTCATCTGGACCTGGAATGACTACCAGGGACCGCTGATCATGCTGAATTCGCCCAATCTGTATACAATTCCGCTCGGCATGCAGTTCTTCAAGGAGGAGTTCGGAACCACGATTTCGGTCATGATGATGGCTTCGCTCGCGGCCATTATTCCGCTGCTTGTGCTGTTCCTGGTGCTGCAGAAGCAGGTGATCAAGGGCATTTCCATCGGCGGGGTCAAGGGGTGAAACGGAGGGACCTGATACGTCGGGACTTTCGCCGCAGCAAAGTCAAAAATGTCTACGCCCCCACCGCAAGACTGTACACGGTGCCCGGGACGGCGTGGGTGTATAATGAAATTGCATCAACCAACTGAAGGGGGAAATGGTATGAAGAAGCCTGCACTATGGTTGGCCAGCCTGCTGCTGACGTTCTCGGTAACCGCATGTTCCGGAAGCGGAAATGCTCCGGCCGCGAGCGACAAAGGGTCCGCCGCCGATCCTGCCGCAGCAACCCAGACGAAGACACCCGGGGAGAAAGAGAAGATCAAATTTTACACCTTCAAGTCCAATAAACCGGAGGAGCCGACCTACCAGGCGGTTCAAGCCTATAACCAGTCGCAGGATAAGGTCGAGGTGGAATATATTTCGCTTGTCCAGAACAGCGACAGCACGGAGTTCCTGAAGAAGCTCGATGTTCTTGTTGCCGGGGGAGAAATTGTAGACGCTTTCATGACTGGGAATGAGGAGGAATTGATGGAACGGGCTTCGCGCGGAGTTGTGGAACCGCTTAACTCGTATTTTGAGGCCGAGGGCGTCAAGCCGGAGGATGAATATTTCAAGGTGCTCAAGCTGGATAACCAAATTTACGGGCTGATGGGTTCCTCGACGCAGTGGTTTACGGTCTTCAACAAACAGCATCTGGATGAGGCCGGACTTTCGCTGCCGGAAATGGGCTGGACCTGGGACGACTTCCGCGATTACGCCAAAAAGCTGACGACCCCGGATCATTACGGGACTTATTTTCACACCTGGGGCGAATACGCGAACATCACCGCGTACACCGAGCATCCGAATCCGCAGCTGGACAAAGGCCTGAACCCGATCTTCGATGACCCGTCCTTCAGTTACTTCTTCAATCTCCGCCGCGCCATGGAGAAGGAAGACAAGAGCGTGGAGCCTTACGCGGATGTGCTGGCCTCGAACTATCATGTGCTGCAGCAGTTTTTTGCCGGCAAAGCCAGCATGCTGGCCGTTCCGAGCTACGCCGTCCGGGCGGGTCTCAATCTGGAGAAATTCCCGCATGATTTTCAGATGGTATACGCTCCGCTCCCCCGTTCGGTTGATGCAACCGATGTCGGCATGACGAACATTTCCGGCGGCGGCCTGGCGGTTGGCGCCAAGTCGGCGCACAAGCAGGCGGCGTATGACTTCATCCGGTGGATGACGAAGGAATCCTACAAGTACACGAAGGAAATTCCGGCGCTGAAAAATGTTGACGGCAAGGCGCTGCTGGAGCAATTTTTTAGCGAGAACAAAAACCTCATCGATACCGACTCGCTCGCCAAAACCTTGTTCGACAGCCGCAACAAAATGCCGGAGGGCACCTTTACCGTTCCCTATGGCAGCCAGCTGAAGACCATTGTTGAAAATTCCTTCGCCAGCTATATGCTTGATAACCGCAAATTTGATGATGTCAAAGCGGAAATGACGGCGGAAGTTGAAAAGGTAGTCGCCGCCAACAAGTAAACGGCCGTATTCCCGGTAATTAATCCCGCCCGGGTATCCCGCAAATCCCCCCGCAGGCCGGTTTCGAAGTCGTCTGTGCCTTGCGGAATGATTTTTCGGGACGATTTTAACAGAAATGTCATACTGGCGCGCAATCAGGGGGTATAATGGCAGTATAACGATACTCCGGGAGAAGGATGACCCGCAATGCATTGGATGAACCGTTTCTCCTATCATCGCAAGCTGCAATTCTCGTTTCTGACCCTGATTCTGCTGCCTTTTGCCGCCGTGACCTTCTGGTCATACCTGTCCGTAAGGCAGAACGTAAGCGACAAGATCCTTCGCACGAATGAAGAGACCATCACCGTCATCGCCAATCAGATCGAAAAAACGATCGATAACATTTCCTTCGCATCGCTCTATCTCTCCGAAACCTATGATCCCGAAGTCCTGAACAGTCTGCGCTACCTGACGAACGCCGAGAGCTTCGGTGATTACAAGTCCTACATTCATCAAGCCAAATTAAAATCGATAGGCGGCATCCTCACGATCCAGGCTCTCGATGCGGATCTTGAGATTATGATCGTCAACCGGAACAACCGGATTATTATGGGCAATCTGGACCGCCCCGTGTTCTCGAAGGTGCCGGATGCTTTCCTCCGGGAGAGCGGCAGGCTGAGCCTGGGGGAAGAGACGGTGCTCCAGTGGTTTCCCTACCGGGAAAGCGGTTCTGTGCCGGAATACTACTATGCCGCCCGTTTCATCTTCGATACGCGCAATCATGAGAAGCTGGGCACCCTGTTCATCGGCATTCCCCGGCATTATTTTGAGAATCTGCTCGATACGGGCAACGCCTCCGTTATCCTGTCGCTGACCGATTCGGCGGGGGAGATGATCGCCATGCACCGGGGAAGCGAGGCGGTGAACCGGAA
>NZ_ASSC01000782.1 GCF_000520735.1 Paenibacillus forsythiae T98 | reverse complement strand
AGCTGGGCTGCGGCACCGGCAGCCTCACCATTCCGCTGGCCGAGGCTGGATATCAGATGACGGGAATTGACCTGTCCCCGGATATGCTTGCCGTGGCGCGCCAGAAGATGGAGGACCGCCCACGGGGACGCCGGTTTATGCGGGAAGGCAGCGTCCGTTGGATTAGACAGGACATGAGAGAATGGGAGCTGCCGGAGCCGGTGGATTCCGTGATCTCATTCTGCGACAGTCTGAATTATATACTCGAAGAGAGCGATATTTCGGCCGTGTTCGGGCGCACCTTCAAGGGACTGAAGCCCGGGGGCAGCTTTCTCCTTGATGTTCACCATCCCCGCACGCTGGTTCGCTACGAGGAGGAGCAGCCTTTCATTATGGATGATCCTTCGGTATCCTACATTTGGACCTGCGAACTGGACGCGCCGAGGACCGAAATTGAGCATCATCTCTCCATCTTCGTCCAGGAAGAACGAGAGGGCGACCGGTATCGCCGGTTCGAGGAGACGCATGTGCAGCGCGCCTACGACCCGCAGTGGATGGAGGCGGCGCTCCTTGAAGCCGGATTCCGCGAGGTGCAGGTGTATGGCGATTTTGAATGGCGACCGGCGGGGGATGACACGCAGCGGCTATTCTATGTGGCTGTAAAATAGAGCGCAAAAAAGGATATTCCCCGGACCGCAGATTGCAGCCGATGGAATATCCTTTGTCTTCCCGCCTTTACCGATGCTCAATCAGGTCAATGGCGCCAAGCACAATATGCGCCAGACCGAAGCCAAGTACGCCTGTCGCAGCCAGCTTATATCTGCTTCCAAGCAAGGCGGCTCCTGAAGCGGATACGACAGTTCCAAGAATAGTGGGAATCAAACCTTCGCGCATTTGATACACTCCTTCTCGTTGGTGTGGAAGACGAAGCTTAGTGTGTGTCCGCAGCGGGGGAATTATGCGGCAGCGGGAGTCTTGGCCGTTGACAGTTATAAGCAAACAACGCTCCGGAAGACGGATGTTTCGTTTCTTCCGGGGCGTTGTTTGGTATGATCCGGTCAGCTTATGTCCGTCACGGCTTGGCTGAAACCGTATCAGTCTCTTGGACCTCATGAATATTGTACAGCACGCGGGCCAGAAGATCCTGTCTGTAATTGCCGAAATGCTTGCCGTATAGCGTCAGTCCGCGCTTGTTGACCAACTTGTCAGTAACGGCGATGCGGAAGATCAGGTCGCTTTTGTAATCCAGCTTCATATCAGCCAGAGTGATATTCGAAATGCGTGAGCCATCGATAAAGCTTCCGTCATCATTGATGCGGATCAGCTTCAGCATCCCGTATTGATTCAACTGGGGAGGCCACCAATCGGGATTGAACGTACCGCGTGCATCGCCGAAATCACCGGGGCTGGTCCAGAAGCCAAGCGGGGCGCCGTTAAGATAAAAATAAATATCCGACGGATAAATATCGGAGTGGCCGGGCGCCTCCGAGCCAAGCTCCAGGGAAAGCTGGATTTCACGGAAACTCTGGTTGGGCTTCAAATAATTCGGAATCCGGTATTCCAGAAACCCGTCAGCCATCCAGATGATCTCCGAATGAACCCGCCCCGGGTCGGCAAAATAGCGGGGCTCGTCGAAATCCCCGATCAGGCCATCCCTGGTCGCAAGACCGCAGGTCGGAACGGCGGCATAATTGCTGTAATGCCCGACCGGAATCTCCACCTCGTACAGATTGTCAGCATTCTGGCTGCGAAGCTCGACCATCAGCCGGTCTTTATTCAAGTAGCATACCTTCTGGATGCCATGTTTGCCGACGGAGGTGTTAATTTCAATAAGACCGCTTTCCTCAAGCTTTTTAATATGCATTGTGATCGCGCCGTTGCTCAATTTCAGCCGTTTGGCGATTTCATTCAGGTTCAGCTGCGGGTTGGAGGCAAGCATCTCCAAAATGTGTATCCGGATTTCGGAGCTAAGCGCCTTGAAAATATCAATTCCGCTCATCAAGTCTTTGATATAGATCATGTTCAGCAATCTTCTCCCAGTGACTTTGTGAAAACAATATATTTTAGATTATCATAAACTTATTTTGGTAAAAAAGAAAGCTGCCGATATTTAGCTGCAATAGCACAGCTGCAAACAGACGAAAAACGGGCCGAACAGGAATCCTCCCTGTTCGGCCCGCAGTATGTGTTGACTAATCCTGAAGAGAGGGCTTAAGACTCTCCTGCTTGGAGCCGTGCTTTTTTTCCCACATCGCTTCGATTTCTTCCAGAGATTTGCCTTTGGTTTCCGGAATCACTCCCCAGGTAAAGAGGAAGGTAAACAGGGAAGTCGCGGCAAAAATCCAGAATGTGATGGCAGGTCCCGCAGAAGCAAGCATCGGCGGGAAGGATTGGGAAACCGCGAAGTCGGCTCCCCAGAGTGCCATTGTGGCGACTGCCGTGGCAAGGCCGCGAATCCGGCTCGGGAAGATTTCGGACAGGATAACCCAGACAACAGCCCCGAGCGAAATGGCGAAGGCCGCAACATAGACCAGAATACAGATCAGGACAATCGGTCCGTCCGTACGCCCGGTATGAAAAGCAAAGCCGATGATCCCCAGGCTTAGGGTCATGAAGAACGAACCCGCCAGCAGCAGCACCTTGCGTCCCAGCTTATCGACAAGCCAGAGGGACAGCGCGGTGAAGATCAGGTTGACAAGCCCGACCATAATGGTCTGAGTCAGGGAACCGCTCGCTCCCGCTCCGGTCTGGCGGAAGATTTCCGGCGCGTAGTACATAACGGCGTTGATACCCGTAATTTGCTGGAGCATGGCGACGATAATGCCGACGATCAGCACCGTACGCAGGGCCGGCGTAAATCTCCGGCCGGATGCGGCCTTGACTTCCTCGTCCTGTGCAAAGCCCTTCTTGATATCAAGCACTTCTTTCTTGGCAAGCTCTTCTCCGTGAATCTTCAGCAGAATAGGCAGAGCCTCCGCAGCTCTTCCTTTCTTGATCAGCCATCTCGGGCTTTCGGGAACAAGGAACAGAAGAGTCAGGAACAGTATTCCTGGCACGATGCCGGTTCCGAACATGATGCGCCAGCCCGTGGAGACGTCCCAGGCGTCATTGCCCATGCCGGATACGCCGAAGGCCAGGAAGGAGCCTAGAAAAATACCGCTAACCGTTGCCATCTGGTTCATGGCTACCAGACGCCCGCGGAATCTCGCGGGGGCGATTTCCGCATTATAGAGCGGGCAGAGCGTCGATGTAATACCGATGCCAATGCCCTCGATCATGCGGGCCGCAATGAAAAGGTCCAGCGACGGGGAGAGGGCGGAGACGAAAATCCCGGCGGTATACAGAACCGCAGCCGTGATCAGCACTTTCTTTCGGCCGAAGCGCTCACCCATCGAACCGGATATCGCCGCTCCGGCCATACAGCCGATAATCAGGCAGGATACCGTCCAGCCAAGCATAAAGTCGCCAAGCTCGAACCGGGTCCGCAGGAACCCGTTGGCCACCGACATTACCGCCGTATCGAATCCGAATAAAAAACCTCCCAAGGCCGCGACCATGGATACAAGAACAACAAATTTTATACTGGTCTCCGACTCGTTGGCCGAATGTTGCAACATAGTGCTCATATCATTTTCCCCTTTCCATCTGTACGCATAACAGCGGTGACCGCCGTAAAAGGAGCGCAGCAGTTGCTTCTCTATTGAATTATAGCATCACCTCCGGTCATACAGAGGAGCTATCCCCTGCACGATTTTGTCCTCTTTTGCGCACTTCTTTAAGATGGGGTGTGAATGGCAAGGGGGAATGTCGATAGTAGTATTATCTTGTCCTCCAGGCACAAAAAAATCCACGCCTGACGGCATGGACGGTGCTACTGAATTTGTTCGCGATATTCGCTGGGGGTGACTCCGGTCACCTTTTTGAACACCCGGCTGAAATAATTCGGGTCCTTGTATCCCGCCAGGTAGCAGACTTCCTTAAGGCTGAGATCGCTGGCTGCAATCAGTTCCTTGGCTTTGCCGATTCTCAGGCCGGTCAGATAATCGATAAAAGTCGCTCCCGTCAGCTGCTTGAAGATTTTGCTGAAATAGAAGGGGTTGAGATGCACATGGTCGGCGACCTCCTCCAGCGACAGCTCCTCCGTGAATTTTAGGCCGATGTAATGCTTCGCCTTGTCCATCACGCTCATCGTCTGCTGTTCCCTTTCCTGCCGTATGCGCTGAAGCGCGGCGATTACATAGGGACCGTGGCCCGCCTGATTGACCGCCGCCGGATTCCTGTTGGTAAAATCGAAGTCCTCCTTCTTCAAATCCCCGAAATGGCAGATTTCACCGTTGCGCGCGCCGAGTGTGGAGGCGAACACAGCTTCAAAGTAGGACTCATGAAGGCCTTCAGCGCCTTCTCGGACCGTGCCGATTCCGATTGCCGCAGAATGTCCGAAATGCTGCTCTGTGTGGGAGCGCAGCATCTCTCCGTAATGATGCACTTCCTTGTTAAACTCCGTTTCCTCCATATCCGGCGGCATCCGGAGGAAGACGGCGACGTGACGGTCGATGATGGAGCTGGAAATCGAGCTGCCGAAGGTTCGGAGAAGGCTGTGGATGACATTGTATACTTTCTGCCTTCCGATATTCAATTCATCATGAAAAGCCACGACGAGTCCGAGTCCCCGGTCAAGCGGGAAATCAAGCCATTCGGAAAGCTGCCGGCTCTCTTCATCGGCGGCTTTGTTCATCATGAGCAGCAGGGCAAGCTCGTTCTCGGCGAGCGGCATCAGCTGGGACATCCGGTCACGCATTTCCAGTTCTTCCTCGCGTCTGGCTTTTTCCTGATTCAGCTCTTCCACCAGTCGTTGCAGCAGGGACACCAGCTCCTCGCGCTTGGCAGGCTTTACAATATATTCCTCCACCCCAAGGGAGATGGCTTCCTTGGCATAGGCGAAATAGTCATAGGCGGTCACGAGCACCAGCTTGGCGCCCGGCATCCGCGTCTTGATCTCCTTGAGAGCCTCAAGTCCCTGAATGCCGGGCATGTTGACATCCATGAAAATGATATGGGGCCGGTGCTCCTCGGCGAGACCGATGGCCGCTCTTCCGTTCTCCGCGTGAATAATCCTGAATGTATCCGGCATGGCCCGGCGGACAATCCACTCCAATCCCTCTCGCTCAAGCGCCTCGTCATCTGCTATCATCAGCCGATACACTGCTCATCCCGCTCCTTCCCGCCGGAATATTTAGTACCACGGTCGTTCCTTTCCCCGGCTCGCTGGCGATTTGCACCAGATCGGTCCGCCCGTAGACCAGTTCCAGCCTTCTGAATACATTACGGGTGCCAAGACCGGTGGAGGGGGCCTGGAGCGGTACCTCCGCAGGCGGCTCTTGCGTCCGGTTCAGCAAGGAAGCCCGTATATTCTCGGTCATCCCTATGCCGTTATCATGAATAACGATTTTGGTGGCCGAGACGCCGCTGTATACGGACAGGGAGATGACCGCTCCGCTCTCCATATGGCCGGTGCCGTGTATGAACGCATTCTCGATGATAGGCTGTATGGTCAGGGAAGGGACCCTGATGTCCAGCGCTTTCTCATCGATATCGAGCAGGAAGGTTACCCGGTCGCGGAATCGGGTCTGTTGCAGCCTGATGTATTCCTTCACATGCTCCAGTTCATTGCGCAGCGGCACCTGCCGGTCCAGATTCTGCAGATTGTAACGCATGAAGTTGGACATCGAGACAATCAGATCGCTGGTCTGTTCCGCCTCCTCCAGCAGAGCAAGCTTCGATAAAGCATTAAGCGTATTGTATAAAAAGTGAGGATTGATCTGGCTCTGCAGCGCTTGCAGCTCCAGCGTCTTGACCAAGCGCTCCTTCTCGGCGATATCCCTGTCCTTGGCGATGGATTCCTTCAGCCCCGCCAGCATCCCGGTGAAGGCTCCGGACAGGGCGGCAAGCTCGTCCTTGCCTCCGGCTGGAAGGTCAGGGTCCAGATTGCCCCTGGACACGGATTTCGCCGAGCGGACCAATGCGCTGACGGGAACCGTGATGCTGCGGGAAATCCAGACCGCGACCACGACGCTGAGCGTCGTACCCAGAGCGAACACGGCGACGCCCAGCTTGTAGAGACGCGCATTTTCCGCCTGAATGCTCCGGAATACCGGACGGTAATGGTCCAGCTCCCCTTCCACTAGCCGCTGTCCCTCGTCCCGGATAAAGGAGACGGTCCTTTCGGCTTCGAGATAATGCCCGAACGCTTCCGAAGCCTTGCCGTTCTCTGCGGCGGCGAGCGTCTGCTGCTCAAGCGACAGCAGGGTGCGGATCATATTCCCGTATCCGGTCAAGGATGAGGTCAGGGGCGGGGCGGCGCCTGTATCCACCAGGCTCGAATGCAGCCCCGACAGGTAAGTAAGCTTCCGGGTCGCCTGTTCCTTCGAGTCTTCCGCAGGGTGAAGCAGATAGGAGTACACCGCCTTGAGGCTGTCCTCCGACGCCCCGGTCGTCTCTTTGTATTTGAGAATCCGGCCCATAATGAGATCATAGCTGTCCTGAACGATTGTCCCGCTCTGGAACAAGAAGTAGGTTACCAGATTCATCAGCAGAACGAGCAGAGGGATGAAGATCAGCAGTTTGCTGCGAATACTCATGGCGCATCCTCCCCGGCAGGCTGTGCGGAGCCGCTGCCATCAAGCAGGCGGATAGACGTATAACTGACGTCCGGCACGGATTTCCCCTGAAAATAATCATGGAGCAGAGCTATGGCCGTGCTGCCCATTTCCAGCGGCTGCTGGACGAGGGTCAGCTGAATTCCGCCGCTTCGGACCGCTTCCTTTGTCTCGTCCAAATCGTCAAAAGCGAACAGCAGCCGCTGGGTCTTAAGCTGCCGCACCGCGTCCAGCGCTCCAAGGCCGTCCAGGGCGCTGAATCCGACGACCGCTTTCAGATCCGGATAGGCCGCAAGCAGGCTCCGGGTCTGTTCGGAGGCCTGAAGCCGCGATATATCGGACGTCCGGACGTCCGCGATTTTCATTTCCGGGTAGTTCGCGATAATGCTGCGAAGCCCCTCCAGGCGGAGCC
>NZ_ASSC01000781.1 GCF_000520735.1 Paenibacillus forsythiae T98 | reverse complement strand
TCGCCGGATCGGGAAACGCCATAGTGGGCGCTGCTGACCTTGTTGCCAGACGACGTGAACCAATTGTCCATACTGCCCATCGTCCCTCCGCTGATATGGTCTACGATAGCGATGGGCACATGTCCGTCCCGGCTGCTGTAATTGGTGTGCTGGTTGCCCTTTTGAATGATCTGCATTACTCTTCGACTCCCTTTCTCTCGGCAGCGCGCTTGATCTTTTTATCAAGCTCACTTCCAGCCCATTTAAGGATTGCATCCAGCACAGGCAACGGCAGCCAATCCCCCCAGCCTGCCCGAATGGAATTTGCCGTCATGCTCTGTAAAACGTGGTAGATCGTCCCGATTGCCAAGGCCCCGAATATTGCCCCCGGAAGCCCAAATACACCGTCCAGAAGGTTGCCGCCTGCTGGCAGCAGCAAAATGAAGAACGTTCGGAACACCCCATCAATACCGTATTTACTGGCATAAGTGTGGTCTTTCTTGGCCGCACGGATACCAGACAACCAGTCCATGACAACGAAAAATAAAAGTGCCGCCATGATGGTCACGACTGCGTCCGCCTCCCCGTACAAAAAATCGAATAACGGTACAAATATTGCTCCGAGAGCTGATACTACAATTTGAGGCTTATTCAGCTTTATCTCCCCCTCTCTTTTAAGCAAAAGGATAGCCCCCGGGAAACCCCGAGGGCAAAATAAAAACGCCTTAATAAGCGCTAGAACTATTAGGCTTCCAATAGAGCTTCCACGACCGGACGGATAACGGCCGGAACCTGTTCCAGCGTCTTTAATCCCTTTTTGATGAGGGATGCATAAATAGCAGGCATCAGCTTGCACCTCCTTTCAAAGCTTCAACCTCCGCCTGGAGCGACAACGTCAGCTCGTACAGATCAGCGAGAGCCAGTTGAGCATTGGCAGCATCCTGCTGTGCCGCAAGCATCTGCTCGTAGTTGTCGGCAAGCGCGAGTTCCAGGCGATCTACTTCGGTTAATTCCGGCTCCTTGGCCGCTTCCGCCGCTTGATACGCTTCCCATGCGGCCTGCAGTTCCTCTTCGGTCGGCTCCGGGGCCTCCAGGTTCCAGACGGCGATGTACGGGCCTTTGTCGTCTGCATTGTCCCAAACCTCAAAATCTCTCATTACATCGACATCAGGATATAGGTATTGAATAGCCCTTGATATGTTCACGGTTCGTCCTCCTTTCTACGCTATTCTTATAATCTCTAACCGGGTATTATCCATACCAGTCCGCACATTTTCGCTCACAGACGCATAAACCTGTATCGCTACTGTTTCCCCGGCATTTAGGTTTACTATCTGTGTTCCGGTCAGAGTCATGTCGAATTCCACGTGTTGGATGCGGTTATCTAATCCGTGGCCAAAACTGCCATTTACAAGTGTTCGTAAGACAAAGTTTGTCGAAGCGTTGGCTGATGCTACAACAACTCTGGGAACGATTAAGTACCAACCGCTTTGCGATACAGTATAAACACCAGATGCCGTATTCAGCGGTGCTCCTGGCGAGTTTGCATCCACAAAGTTGTAGGCAATAGTATTCCAGGCTGATGCTGTAAGTGTCTGTTCACTGGTGAGTCTGCATGCTCTGGTGACCGGTCGTTCACCGCTCCCCCCGACAAACTTGGCTAATTCAGATAAAGATGCATAGCCACCTCCTGCATCTTTAAAGTACGTATAGCCATTTTGGATTTTAAATGCAACGCTATTGTTTGAATAAAAGTCGAGACGCCCGTCTTCTACCCATTTAACTCCGGTGTCACTGTCCCCAATCGGTAGAGTTAATGAGGAGGATGATCCATACTGATCCTTTTTAGCTACCCATAGAGTTCCGAGCGTTTGAACTGTTGCGGATTCGAATCGTAATGTTCCGGCGCCACCGGTCGAAGACCCTGCCTCAGCGATAATCCTTGAATCAAAGTCATTGCTCGGATTACCACTCGTATGAAAATCAATGTAGGCCGGCCCTGCTGTATTTGCGTTTTTCCGAAATTCGATATGCTCCGTTTCTCCATCTGCACTGACAAACCTCCCGTCGGCAAACGCTTTCGCGTTATTTTCTGCGATATCCGCTGCTGCCTTTGCGAATGCCGTCGTTGCAATCTGCGTCGTATTCGTCCCAGCCGAAGCTGTTGGCGCTGTCGGCGTTCCGGTTAACGCTGGCGAGGCGAGCGGCGCTTTCGTGTTCAGCTGCGTTTGAATAGAACTTGTTACCCCGTCCAGATAACCAAACTCCGTATTATTTACGGTTCCTGTCCCGATTTTAGTCGCTGCGATTGCAGCCGCGCTATTAACGTCTGCGTCTACGATTACACCAGGAGCAATAGCGGTTACACCATCGCCGGTGCTTATCACGTCGCCCGTGTGGTTTGGATGCACATAATTATTAGCTCCGGCGGCGATCCCGGCGAGTTTATTTTTTTCGGACGTTGTATAGTCTTCTGTAGTTAGCTGCTTGCCGGATACTTTATCTATCTTGTTGTTCACCGCCGTATCCAGGATGTCCATGTTGCTGTTCAAATCATTAATATTAACAGTATCGGTGCCTTCCGGCTTTTTAAGGCCGAGATTGCTTGTAGTCTGCATGTGTCACTCTCCTATCCATAAGTTCTGAGTTCATTCCAGGTCCTCGTTCCGGCCGTAGTCCAAGTCATCGCCTTCAGCGTCGCCCAGAATGTGTACGTATACGCAAATTCATAGGCCAAATGGGCCGGCTTAATCTCTTCGAGGATTTGCATCAACCCCGTCATATTGGGCGGAATGCCGAGCACTCCCACGAATCGGACGATAAAGCGGTATTCGCCCGGGACATCCTCTACAACAACATTCCCGCCCGAAAAAGCAGAAGCGACCCTTTCAACCATCTGTGGTGTCGTCTTTCCAGTGCCGCGCAGCTTGGCGAGAATCATCTCACGCCGCCAGGTGTAGGACTTGGAAGGGTCCGTAACAAGACCCAGTTCAGCTTCCCGGCGCGCGAGACTCCAGGTTGACGTCTCCAGAAAGAATTGATCCAACACGTCCTTCGCAGCACCCTGTAAATTGCCAAGCTCCTCACCGACCGTTGCCTGCAATTCTTCCATTTCCCGAACATCGCGATAATAAGGTGGAAGATACTCCATCAGGTCAACAGGCTGCTGCCCGGAATATCCTTGTTCATTCAATTGAGCGGAGAACATCCCTGCACCGTAAAGTTCATTGCCGTATGGCACCCGTTACACCCCCTTAAGCTGATTCCAGGTTACAGGACCAATTAGATGCCGCTGTTTGTTAATAGCAGTAAATCCCGCTGGTTGGGCGGCTTGTGTCAGCAGAGACCCTGTATTGATTACTCCTGCTGATTTTTCAGCAGCCCCGATGATAATGCGCATTGCCTGATGGTATGCATTGCGCCTTACCCACAACTCCGTCAGACCGCTTGTGGCATTGACAACATACCCATAAGTAGCCGCATCGCCCCCGCCCGGGATAATCCCGTACGCCTCCACGCTTCCGGAGCCGCGTGTTGACATTTGGATCACATCGCATCCGGGTTTGTTAGTTCCAAAATCAGACACACCATGTATCCATAGCAGCAGTTCGTTTGCAGAGGAACTTATAGTTGTCGTCATTTCGGCGATTTTGACAAACGCTACTGAGCCGACATTATGTCCAATCGTGAACGCACTGGCATAGTTGGCGTCATGATTATGTGCCGCAGGCGGATACGTTGCAGGCTTACCGGATACTCCCGACCACGGCACGCTGTCTGCGGCTGAGGCGTAATCCACCTTGCCGTCATTGTTGGTGTCATAGATGCTTTTAAGCATGTCCCCGGTGCTCTGCCCAGCCACAAGCAGCACATTGCCGCCAGCTGTGCCAATATACAGCTTGCTGGTATCTGTACAATATCCAAGCTCGCCAACAGCAAGAGTCCCGATGGCGCTCTCCAGACCGCGCCGGATTTGAATCAAAACCTTTCTCGCCATATCACCGCCCCCTAGAATGTCCCGCCGTCAATAGTAGAAACCATAAGTCGGTTACCATTGGAAGAGTCATATACGATGCTATCCGCATCAATATTCGCTTCAATACCGGTCGAATTTACCACGATGCCTTTCCCCGGCTTGGCTGCAACGGCAGTTGAACCAACCGTAATCCCGTTGCCTGCTCCGACGGTGAGAGTGACCGTATCAGCCTGCCCGCCGCCGGTCAAACCGTTGCCCGCCGTGATGGTCTGGAGCGCGCCCCCGGTCCGGACCCACGCCGATCCGTTCCAGCTGTAGATCTTGGACTCATCGTCAACGTAAGCGGTCCAGCCCGTAACAGGCACGTAAAAGATCCAGGCGGCAGACTGGTATTCTGCAATTTGATTTGTTTTACCTGACCAAGCCCCCGTTGCGCCCGCCGGAATGATATAACGATCCCCTTCTGCCGGGCTGCCTGGCGGCGCCGTCAAATTCTGATCCTTTACCGACGCCTGCGGCTCGATATTGTGCTTGGCCAGCTCGATCTCATTTTTTATCTTCTGCGCTGACCATAAATCCGTGATGGCCGTCCCGGTATCATTAATGACCCGATGCTTCGCCGCATCGTCGATGTGCGTCTTGATCTCGGCGGCCGTCTTGGTATTGGTACCGTCGCTCACTTTATTCACATGCCCTGAACTGATATCCGCTTTCAGGACCTTGGCATAAGTGGCGCCGTCTGCAATATTATCAATCGAGCCGGTTAAATCGCTCAAAGTCTGGGCATTAACCCGGCGCCAGGCCGATCCATCGTCAAAATAGAGATAGCCGTTATTGGTGCCACTGGTTACGTAATAGAGACGGCCGACAGAAGCGGCCGCAGGCCGGGATGCCTCCGGACCGGAAAGAGCCCGGCCGACCATCGAATTGCTCGATCCGTCTCCGATATACACCTCTTTCGTATCCGTACAGAAGCCCATCTCTCCAGCCTGGAGCGCGCCGTAGGTTGCAAGCTCCGCTTTGGTCCCACGTTTGATTCGTATATTTTGCGCCATATTACACCTCTCTTTGAAATGATCCGCCGTCTATAAGGCCGTCCGCTTTATATCGCTCGACCTCTGTCTGCGTAGCTGTTACAGCCGCTTGAAGCACATTGACGTCATCGGCTTCGACCGTATCCCCCGGCGTCTCATAGGTGACGTACACCTCGGGAGCACTGGCAAAAATCTTGATCAGCCGGCGCCAAGGTGTGGTGCTGGGAATGGACAATGTCCAATTGGTAATCTGCTCGCCGGTTAATCTGGAGCCCGTATAGACGCGGATCGTCTGATTATTGATATTGTCATGCCGGAGTGGTCCGTCATAGACGCCGCCTGCAATGGGCACAATCTCTTCAATCACATAATTGCTTCCGGCCGGATTCTTATTGAGCTTGTCATAGAACGTATCAATCTGATCCGGATATTCCATATCACACCTCCAAGTCTACCGTGCCGATCAGAGGCGCCTCATCATCGGCTAGCGAGACATTTCCTGAGCCGCCATTCAGCATCAAATCAAAGTAATCCAGGACTCCATCCGTACCCAGCAGCAGTGAGCCTATAACGGCCTGGCTGACATAATTTGCAGCAAAGGCTGCACCCTTGCGCCACTGCTCCAGACGGGCGGCAAATGCATCGGTCACCGCGTGTAAGGCGTAGCCGGAAGCAAGAGAAACCGTGGCGGCCACGTTTATAGTTTTTCCCGCCGCAGACGCGACCGTGACTTCTGCCCCGATCGGAGCCTGGCCCTCGCCTTGCCCGGGCACCGGATCAATGTAATTCTGCACCTCAGCAACCAGGGCAGATGATGCCGGCAGCTGTTCGGCATCAACAATGACGACCTTCACCGTCTTCAGCCCATTCCACAGCGGAAACACGCGCGCGCCGCCCACGCCCGGAATTTGCAGCGCCCACTCGGCATAATGGGCCTTGTTGCCGCTTGTCGCTGGACGTCTGGCTGAATCGAAATACCTCTTCCGCAGCGTCTCGTCATCCTCCGCATTCTCCCCGGGGATCAGCAGACGAACCGCCTCGCCCCGTGAGAGCTGCGGAATATAGTCGATGGGCAGGAGCGCGCCGGAATTACGGTTTCCGACCGTTCCCGGCGTTTCGCAGGTAAGCCTGTAATTGCCGGGAGACAGCTTCTCCGCCGCCGTATAATTCAATTGTTCGAGCGAGAAGCGGCTGCCGATCGGAATGTCCACCCCTTCGCCGCCGTCCGCATAGAACGCCCCTTGAATTTCGGCCGGGCTTGCCGGACGTCTTGCGATGCCCGACCATGCAATGCTCCGTTCCAGAAACTCGCCGGTAGCCGTGTCGGCAAAGAACAGATTCGTATTCAGCTCAAGCT
>NZ_ASSC01000780.1 GCF_000520735.1 Paenibacillus forsythiae T98 | reverse complement strand
CCCGCCATTTTATTTAATGGCGGGATAAAATTTAGAAATTGAATTCAACTTGGTTGTATACTAAATCCGGTTTTGGTTCAATCTGTGGTGGATCAATGGGATTAGAGGTTGTGTATCTAGATTTGGGCAACTTATCACGATGATTATTACACCATGGATGCACAACCCTACCATTATTAATCGAATTGGTGCCACCTAAGCTCCTTAATTCAATGTGATCAAACTGTTGTGATACACCTAAGTCTATCGCACCCTTACAAAGCTCACATTTATATGATCCTTCAAAGTATGCAGCTACTTCTTGTTGGATTTTTGTGTTAGAGGAAAATTGAGAGAATGGTTTGCCGCTCTCATTTTTCTTTTTTAAGTACTCTGAATAGGCTTTTGAATCTAAATCTTTAAGGAATATTTCTACAGCTTCATCGGGCGACATATTAGAAACTTTGCATTTTTTTATACACTCAATAAGTGAGTTGAATAATTCAGCCTGGTTTTTAGATAGCCTACTAGGTCCTCCTTTTCGTCCAAGATGTTTAATTACATGGTCCTTTATTAATATCCACATTTCTTCAAAATAACTACGATGGAGTGTGAACTCTAGCTTTCTATTTAATATTTCTTTTTCGGTACCTTTAAATAGCCACATCAAAAAAGAGAAGAATAACAAATTACTATATTGCCCTTTTGATGAATAGAAATAAAAGACAGGTAATACACCTAAACTTTGAGGGGAATTACCGATTAAGCTAGTTATGTGATATAGTGTCCGTTCAAGCTCATCTAAAGTTGCATCTGCAACAACTTCGTCATTACTTTCATTAGCTAGATGTTTTAAAGTCTCAGTGATATTATTGTCACCTGTTTGACCGTGCTTAATTATACAAAAGAGATACTGCAAGAACTGATATCTATCATAGCTGTTTTGTTTCTTCAACAATATTAATGGATAATCAGAAACTTTAATTTTTGATGGAATGTTATCCGAGGGAGCAAGTAGTAACTTGTAAAGGGTTTGGCTGAGTTTTGTACATTTTTCACCGTGATCGATCCAAAGAGAGGGTTTAGAACCATTACTTATAATCCCGGCCATAGCCCTTGCAACTGGAGATCTCCTATTTTCAATAAATAGCGCTTCTTCGGTTGATAAGGGAGTCCCCCCAGTATTAATATTTACAAAAGACTGTTCAGCATCCTGATATCCACCCGTGACCCATTGAATTGGAACTTTTAATGATGTATTTAAATGGTACATAAATCTGCCCATCTCTTCAATTTTTGGGTCGAGTTCTTCTTTGGGATTCTTTTTTTGATCGACTATTTTTTTGAATTTACTTATCGCTTTGCGACATTCTTCAAAATCTCCTATTGAATCTTTTACAGATTGTCTAAGCCTTGCTGAAGCACGTATTTCATCTTCTTCTAAATATCCATATTCTTTGGCCTCGTCTGAATCTCCCCAATCGTTCGTGATCCATCCTCTTATAGCAGATAATCGATGCGCGCCATCTAGAACAAAAATATGACCTGTTTCTGGATTGAGCCAAAAAATGACGCCTGGAATAACTTGATTGTTTTTAAGAGTCTTTAATAAGTTTATGTATTTCTCGTCAGTCCAACTATTTGTTTGTCTCTGAAATTCAGGTTTTCTGAATCTGTCCCATATTGAGAAACCAGAAAAGTCGGGCTGAAAGTCCTTGAAATCTAAGTACTCTTTCTTATGATATTGAACCTCATCAGATACTTTATCAGATAAGTAATCGGTTGTAGTAAGAAGTGAGTCAGATGGGATAATATGATCCAAATTTGCATTCGGGATTAGTTTGATTTTCCCTGCCATAATTACCTCCTGAGAACATATTTTAATATTTGTATTTTAGGAATAAAATAGTTTTATGTCTATGTGGTAGTATATTTACAAAATCATCCACACTAACCAAGGCGTCATAAAATTGTGGTTGTTAATATTTCTGCAACCTACACCAAGTGCATTACGACCGCCCTGACGCAGTCCAAAGTGTCTGTCTGATTACGGCTTGGACCCCGATCCCATCGGTCACTTAATGGACTACGGCGGCGAGGTGGAGAGATATACTCCCGAAACCGTTAAGATCGCAGGGAGCCTGTTCTTTCGGAAACGATTTGAATTTAGAGCGTACAAGTAGCCCCGACAGGTAATGGCCTCCGTCGGGGTTATTTCTTTATGGGAAAGTAATGACCCTCATGACATGATCAATCTCCTCAAATGGTATGTATGTAACTCCTAGCTCATTTCGTATCTTTACTTTTCCTGGCGTGGATGCAGCTTCTGGAGTCCCCGTAACAACTTCTCCGTCCTTGGTCTTTACACTTACCATTTGCCCCTTTTCGATTGCAATTCTTAGTTCTTTTATCATAATCAAACTCCTTAATTTCAGTGGAACTCAAAAAAATATTCGCAATCAAACTCTTATTGATTCTTTGAAACATTTTTCACAATCAATCGTAAAATATGGAAAACTATAAGATAGGATGATGAAACATGGGAGGAATGATTACACCAAGAAGAGTCATGGCGGTTATTATCATTGTAATAGGCATTATGTTAGTTGACAACTACAATGAAGTTAAAGGAAAAGCAGAGGATACTATGAACACGATATTTGAGCCAGTCAGAGAAATGACTGCTTCGGGCTTGTCAACTAATTCCTATTCGTTTGATCCGGATGAATATCTTAACAAATCATTTTCCAAAACAGTTGATTTTACTTGGAGTTGGTATGATTTTGAGAAGGACGTTGTCTCGGGAGTTTCTGCAATTGTAATTGGATTGGGGCTTCTTGTAATGCCGACCTTTGAAAAGGAACGAGAATTTTACGATGATGTTTTTAGTTTTTTGACTTGATCATTATTAACCAACAACCCCGCAGCAGACGCTACGGGGCATTTTCGTATTTCAGATATCAAACTCTTCCCAGCCAGGCGGCAGCGGATCTTCAAGCGCCCCCTCCAAGCCTCCCAGCTCGATGATAGCCAGCATCGGCTTCCCGATATCGACTATGACGCCGATCCGGACGCGCTGTCCGGGTGTAATGTCGTATTATCCGCTCCATTCAGTACCCGCATTTTACCCACAAAAAACGTTGTAGGATAATGCTTTTTAATGTAGATGAGTACTCTGTTGAAGAGTAAAGATAGATAACCCCGCCGAGCATTATGCCTGACGGGGTTTGTTTTTCGTTCAATCTGCTGTATACTCACTTATTTCAAAAGTGAGGATCTTATCAAATATTACGTAATCTTTACGATTTTTAAATGGTCCCTTGTTATTATCGTGTTTGTCGATTGCAAATCTGGCCGGTCCTGTTCCTGAATCCCGAGAATCGTACCAGTCAAGAAAGGCATTAACTTCTCCCATACTTAAATCAAACTCTTTTTCTAATCCTGTAATCATGGTCACTACTAGAATAGCTCGGTTACCAGATGGTTGAGGAGAGATAGGGATAACCGTTGATATTTCACTTTTTTCGGATTCATTCAGAGCGCAATCAACAGCGGATATTTGAAAGGTATATTCTGTTCCTTCAATTAAGTCTGTTATTTCATACGTTGAATTCGTTACACTAGTCAAAAGAATACCATCTTTATATATATTATAATAACTAAAGTCTGGTTCTGTGTTAGGTTTCCAACTAAGTAAAACTGACGAATTATCAGGTGTTGCTTTAATCTCAGTGGGTACACTGGGGGCAGTTTTATTTGAGTCTCCAAATACATCAAATTCGTAAATTTTTGCGATGTTTACAGACTGCATACCAACTGCTACAACATTCTTATAATCTATTTCTGTTTGAGTTCCAACTTTTATAGCATTATCGAGTGAGGTATGCGACCCATCAGAAAAAACGAAATATAGAGTTATCCCTGTTGAGTCAGCTTTTAATTGATAAGCTGTTATATCCATTGGACAATCAAATTGATAATAAAGAGTATCTACTTCAGATACAACCGACGACCATTTCGGCAAAGTAACATATGTATTAAGATTGTTATCTGACGCTAAAGGCGATTCAGTTCCCTCAAGCGAAATCCCATTAGATAAACACATTGCTTTTCCATTAATGAGCCCACCTGTATAAGCGAAAGATGTCGCTGGCTGCACGAGTAGGAATATAATCATTACCAATAATAATAGATGTAAGAACTTTTTCATGTGCGTATGCTCCTTTTTTTTATTTTATCTACGTTTTTTAGATTATTAAATTATTAAAGGATTGTCTAGACAAATATGACTATATATGTAATTTAGTGAGTGAAACTGAATAAATTCTTTTTTATCCCAACTAAGAAATAAACTTCAGATTGAATAAAGAACAATTGTTCGCATATAATACAAACAAACGTTCTTGTTTTGGAGGCGGTTATAATGCAAATGAGAACAGGCCAAATTGTGGAGATTGTATATCAAGCCAAAGACGGAAAGATTACGCAGCGGAAGATCGAGGTCAAAGGGATCAAGGACGGACGCATCCGGGCGACCTGTTTATCCTCCGGCGCGCCGCGAGTGTTTCTGCTGGCCAATATCCTCGCCTGGCAGCCTGCAGGTACGCGCAATGCTGTCGGATAACGCACGGAAGCTGCTGCGGATTATGCATGCTTACCGCCATCATTTCGGCGTTATGGCTCCAATGTGCCAACTGCGGCGCAGGTCGAGCCGGCGGGAGGAGCAGATCCGGGCGGCGCTGCAGGAGTTGGCCGACGAGCGATACATTCA
>NZ_ASSC01000779.1 GCF_000520735.1 Paenibacillus forsythiae T98 | reverse complement strand
GGCTCGGCAAAGAAGCCATTCCGGCGGTGGTTAAACCGATCAAGCGCGCCGGCAAGCATCTGTTTCTGGCCTCGGGCGTCCAGAATGCCATCAAAGTGCCCAAGTCGGGCAGCATCTACCTGCGAAACCTTCAGAACGACGAGGTGCAGCTTGGGCCGCTCGTCGGCGTGCTGTCCGACGGTCCGGGTTCTCCGGGCCAGCCGTTCGCTTCCCGAACGGGCTTCATCAAGCAGCTGCTGCGCCAAGGCAGCAGCATGTGCTATATTTTCGCGTTCACGCCCCGCGACATTAATTGGCAGCAGGAACGCGTGAACGGCTACTTTCTGACAGAGAACGGCAAGTTCGAGCGCAAGATGGTGCCCCTGCCCGATGTCGTCTACAACCGGCTGCCTAGCAGAAGAGCGGAGACTTCACAAGCGATCAACCAGCTGCGGGAACGGTTTATCCGCAAGAAAATCCCGTTCTTCAACTGGAGCTTCTTCAACAAATCCGATATATACCGGCTGCTTGAAAGCGACAGCTTCGCCAGCCAACACGTACCCGAAACGCGCAGCAGCCCGGAGCCGGGCATCATTAAAGATATGCTTGAGCGCCATCATTTTGTCTACTACAAGCCTTCGGCCGGCAGTCTCGGCCACGGCATTTACCGCCTGACCTATCTGCCCAAACGAGGCTATTTCGCCCGTTACCGCAAGGGGGGCAAGAATGTGCTTCTCCGCTTCTCCACCTTCGACAGCCTGATGCGTCTGCTGCAATCCCGCCACGGACGCACCCTGCACAGCTATGTCGTTCAGCAGGGCATCCGGCTGATCGAAATCGACGGGTGCCCGATCGACTTCCGGTTCCACATGCACAAGAATGGCAGCAACCAGTGGGTTGTGGTCGGGATCGGAGCGAAGAAGGCCGGGCGCGGCAGCGTAACGACCCATTTAAAAAACGGCGGCTCCCTCCTTACTCCGCAGCAGGCGCTTGGCCGGGTATTCGGAGCCAAAGCCGACGAAGTGCTGCAGCGGGCGAAGCAGACAGCGATCCGGCTGGCGGAATCGCTGGAAATCCAGCACCGCCATCTGCTTGGCGAAATCGGGTTCGATCTTGGCATCGACCAGGATGAAGATATCTGGATGTTCGAGGCCAACGCCAAACCCGGACGGTCCATCTTTCGCCATCCGTCCCTGCGCGCTGAAGGCAAGGCCTCCATCGAGCACATTCTGGAGCACTGCCTGTACCTCAGCAAGTTCCGCAGGAGGGATGATATGTGAACATCCGGACAGACAATGACAAACCGGTCATCGCCATTCTGACGACCAGCGACAAGCTGAGACTGTTCCGAGGCAATCATAAGAACTTTCGCGACATCATCCGTACCGGCAGGGAGCTCGGCTATCTCGCTTATGTAGTTACCGTTCGCGACCTGAAGCTGGAGAACTCCTCCGTTACCGGATATGTTCCGGGTCCGGGCAAGTCATGGACCGCTGTCCAGCTGCCTTCCCCGCAGATTATCTACAACCGCATTCCCACCCGTGAAGAAGAAGCCAAGGCTGCGGTCTCCCGTAAAATCGCCGAGTGTCTGGAGCATCCGGGCATTCGGCTGTACAATCCGTATTTTTTCAATAAATGGAGTCTGTTCGAATGGCTGAAGGGCTCTAACGCGACTTCCCGGCATGTGCCGGCTACGAGACGGCTGAGAAGCTCACGCACGCTGACTTCGATGCTGAAGACCCACTCCAGCCTGTATCTCAAGCCGGAGAGCGGCAAAGCCGGAAAAGGGATCATGCGGCTAAAATACCAAGCAGACGGCACGCTGCCGTACCGTCTGCAAATCCAGAGCGGGAAGAGGAACGTAACCTACAAGGCGGCGTCGATTGAACGGCTGTGGACCCGCATCGGAAAAGAACGCGGCAGCTCCCACTATATCGTCCAGCAGGCGATTGAGCTTGCGACCTGCAAGGGAAGACCGTTCGACCTGCGCGTGCTGCTGCAAAAGAACGGCAGGGGCGGCTGGGCGGTAACGGGCATCGGCGCCAGACTGGCCGGCTCCCGCAGCATTACGACCCATGTCCCGCGCGGCGGCAGCGTCGAAGATCCGTCCAGGATGCTGGAAGCGATGTTCGGACCCGAACGGACCGCCTCCATCCTGAAGAACGTCTCTTCCACCGCCCTGCTGATCGCCCGGCAGATTGAGCGTGCTTCCGGCTATACGCTCGGTGAAATGTCCATGGATCTTGGCGCCGACGACAAAGGCGGACTCTGGTTCTTCGAAGCCAATTCCCGGCCCATGAAATTCGACGAGCCGGAGATTCGCAAGCTCTCGCTGGAACGAATCTTCTATTACAGCCAGCACCTGGCCCGCCAAGCCGCCATTAATCCATAAAGGACGTGACAAACCAGCATGCGGATATCCTTCATATATGCTTCCGGTCTCTCCGGCGCGGCAGCACGGGCGGCGGAGCGAAGCCGGGCATCCATTTTCATGCGAGAAGGTGAACTCCAGTGTCAGTGCCCGTCTTAGGCATTCTTACCCTGTATCTGAACAGCGCCAAACAGCTCGAAGAGAAAGGCATCTACCGCAAAATGATCACGCAGGGCAAACGGATCGGCCTTGACGTCTTCGTGTTCACACCGATGGACGTCGACAGCGGCAAGCAGCGGATTCATGCGCTGGTATTCAATCCCGAAACAGGCAATTGGGAACGTAAATGGCGGACCTTCCCCGACATGATCTATGACCGCTGCCGGATTCAGCGCAGCGAGCGGTTCCAGCAGCTGCTGCGCTTCCGTTCGCGTTACAGCCATCTTACCTTCCTGAACCGGCCGCTGCGGAATAAATGGACGATTCACCAGACATTCTCGCAAAAAGGCCGGTTCCGGCCCCATATGCCGGTGACGCTGCTGTATCACTCCTCCTCCGATCTGCACCAAATGCTTAAGGCCAGTTCCGTCATTTATATCAAGCCGATTAACGGCACCGGAGGAAGAGGCATTCTGCGCATCGAGCGGCTGAAAGAGACTCGCGGAATGTTCGATATCCAGGGCCGCCGCCAGAACCGGCGGATTATCCAGCCGCGCCAGGTATCGCTGCCCAGGCTCGAGTCCATCGTGCGCCAGTGGTGCATCGGCGGCCGGTTCCTGATCCAGCAAGGGATTCCGCTGCGCCTTCCAAGCGGGCGGTTCCACGATTACCGGATGCTTGTTCAGAAGAACAGCGAAGGCAAATGGGAGCTGACCGGAATAGCCGGCCGTGTGGGAGCCGCCAAGAGCGTCACCTCCAACCTGCACGGCGGCGGACATGCGGTCAGGGCGGAGACGCTGCTGAAAGAGTGGCTCGGCAGCGGCGAGAAAGCGGCCAAAGCCATGTCAACGGCGGAAAGGCTCGGACTGGATGCCGCTGTCTTCCTGGAAGACAGCTTCGGCACGCTATGCGAGCTGGCGCTTGACCTGGCCATCGACCGGGAAGGCAAAGTCTACGTGCTGGAGGTCAATCCCAAGCCGGCCCGCGAGGTGTTCTCAAGGGCCGGGGAAAAAGACACCTACCGCAAGGCGCTTCAGCAGCCGCTGGAATATGCGCTTTGGGTGTACCGCACGAAGCTGTCGCCTTCATCCTCGAAGAAAACCGAAGAGTAGCAGGCTGCGCCAAGGCGGTGGCAGATGTCCCCAACAAGCGAACCCTCCTCCTCCCGCCTCGG
>NZ_ASSC01000778.1 GCF_000520735.1 Paenibacillus forsythiae T98 | reverse complement strand
TCCTGCCGATTCCGGTAGGCCGGCGACTGGTCCGGCCCGATCCGCCCAAGCGGAGGAAACTGCATTCGGCCGGATTCATCCTTTACCCAGGGGCTCCACTTCGGATCATTCATGTAATATTGAATTTGCTCATGGGGCTTTATATCTTCCTGGTAATAAGCAAGCACATTGAGGCGTTTCCCCGCCTCCAGCAGTTCCTGTACCGCTGATGGATAAGTCCCGATTCCCCAGCCCCCTCCGTGCGCGACATACCGTTCTTCCCTCATGCCAAGCGGTACGGGAGGCTCTTCCGAAATGGCGATCCGATAGGTCATGCCCTTGCAAGCCGGGTTATAGAACCAGATATGATGGTATGACTTGCCAATGTCCTCGTACACCAGATAGGAAGGAGAAGGAATGGCGTCCAAATGGAGACAATCCACCTCCAGCCGTTGGCTCCCGATAATACGCTGATACTGTTCCAAAATCGGAAGCCAGAAGCCCGTTGCGGTGATAAATCGGGTTCTACCCTCCCGCTTCCAGCCTTCAAAGAGCCGCCGCAGCTTGGAGGAATCCAGGCAATGGGAAATATCCCGGGCCAGCTCGGCGCCTTTTTTGGCTACGGCGAAGCTTTGGTGAAAAGCTTTTTTATAAGCCGGCACCTTCTGCTTGATATGATCCAGATAGAGATCCTCCAGTACGCACACTTCCGCAGAGATGCCTCTGCCGCTTAATTGGCGGCTGAGCTGCATGACCGGCACATAGACGCCCAGCGAGTTGCCGGAGCCGAGCAGAGTGACTGGTCCAGTCCCGCTAGCCATACCATTTCCCTCCTTTCGACTCGAAGCTGAGCCTCATTCGTTCCACATAACGCTCCCGCTCCGGCAATTCATCGGCAATAATCGTCATGTAGAGCCTGCCCTTGCGCAAGTTTCCGCCTGCGGGAGCGTCTGCTCCGGCTTCGGCCGCGCCGGCTAGCAATGTGGCGGAAGACAACGGCAGAATGCCGTTTCCTTGCCGGTTCGGATACAGAATGTCCTGCCGCTTCAGCTCCTCAAGCCACCCTTCATAATCGAACCGTTCCTTGAAGCCGACCGACCGGAAGGTGAAGAAGCCTTTTTTCCCGCTGCGGGCCTGAAGCGCCTGATCCAGACGATGATTAATGAATCCCATCGACTTCCGCGCGTTAATCTCGACAATCGGCACAAGCGTTCCGTCTTTGAGCAGCATGGAATCGATGCATACCGGACCGAAGTAACCGTCCTTGTACAGGCGGCCCGCAGCTTGCAGCAGCACATCGAAGTAGCCTGCTCTTTCGAGCGCCTCCCGCCCAGCTGCATCCATGGATTCGGAGCCTAAATAGGCAAACTGTCTGTTGAATATTTTCTGCAAGCCGACCAGATGAAACGAACCGTCCCTCATAATGTCGAACTGGCAGGAGAAATCGCATTCTACATCCAGAAAAGGCTCGATGACGAAAGCGACGGCTTTACCCTCCCCTTCCTGCCTGCGGATATATGACGCTACCCGCTCCAGGCTCGCCTGTGACTGAAGCAGCATATTGCCCTTTCCCGATACCCCGAACGGATCTTTAACAAGCGCCGATCCGTGTTCAGCCAGAAGGCCGCGCCCAAGCGCCGACAGCTCTTCCGCCGAATACACCGGCTTGCCGAAGCCTTTGCCCAGCAGCTCTCCAGTTAACCTTGCGGAATAGATTTTGGAATTGACCCGCTTCACCGTATCGATACCAGGCACCTCGTTCGAGAACTCGTATTTGGCGATAACCTCACGGGTATGGGGCACGACGGCGAAGGGGGATAACGTGTCAAACGCCCCGTACCGTTCATCACGTTCCTGCTCCGAGGCCATGGCCTGAAAGAGATTGGCCGAAGCGTCGTCTCCCTCCCAGACCAGATGCCGGAAGGAGAAGCCAATGCTTGCCAGATACGCCTTATGGGCCTCCTCCATGGCAAATCGGGTTAACAGGGCGTCGCCGCTGCCGCAGAACGGAAACATAAGCTCATCCATCGCCAGGACGATCCGCTCTCTGTCTTTGTCGCGAATAGCGGGCAGGCGGGCCAGGTTCTCGTCTCTCCAGAAGGACTCCGCGTCAAAGATTCCGGCAACCAGCTCTCTAGCCAATCTTCTTCTCCATGCCGTTCAGGAAGTCAATGAAGCGTTCGATGGACAGCAGACTGTCGTAATCGAGATCCTCGTAAACAATCTCCACCCCGAACCGGTCCTCGACCTCCAGGATAAAATTGATCATTTGCAGCGAATCCAGGCCAACCTCATTTATTAAATCGCTTTCAGGAGTAAGGGTGCTTCGCAAGTCTTCATCTTCTTTGACTTTGATAATAATTTCTTTAATACTCTCAAACATTTCGCCTCTTCCTTTCTGATATGAAGATGATAGGAATAACATATAGCTCTAAATTAGTATATAATTGTAATCAATGAGCAAGGAGGTGCCTTATGTCACGACATGTTTTGTTTATTTCCGCCCATTTGGACGATGCGATCCTGTCCTGCGGCGATTACATCGATGCGCTTATACATAATAATTATCAGGTTACCATTGCCACCGTCTTTACGGGCATGGGAACGAATCTGTCCATGCTCGCCAGAATCCTTCACAAGAAATTCGGGCTGGGAACGGATACGATGGACGTCCGCCGGCAAGAGGATATTCATGCTGCGGGTGCGCTCGGGGCAAGCGTCCTGCATCTCAACCTGCTGGAGTGCATTTATCGTAAAAATAGAGATGGCAGCCCCGTATACAGCAAGCTGGACGAGCTGTTTAATGCAGACTGGAGCGCTGAGCATCAGGTGGTGGAGAACATTGTCTCCGTATTGTCGGAGCATATCCCGTTTGAACAATATGCGGGTGTCTACGTACCGCTTGGAATCGGAAGACATATCGATCACTGCCTCGTCAGGCGGTCCGCCGAGCGGTGCGGGCGTCAAGGCGGCAGCGGAGCAGGCGGTCGCGCCCGTTTATTTTATTACGAAGACCTGCCTTACCTGTGGTATAACCATGACCTGACCTGGAGAACCGAGCTCGCCGGGGGACTAAGCGAAAGACCCGTCAAGCTGCGGCGCGGCAACCTGATTGCCAAAATAAACGCCGCCTTGAAATACAGCTCGCAAATCAGCCTGCTGTGGACGTCGAGATTCAGCATGCTAAGGCAAATGGCGCGGCATGCAAGGGCATCGGCTCCGCAATCAAAGCTGCAAGACCCGTCAAGCTGCGGTTATTTCTTCAGAGTCTACACAGTAGATGCAAGAGATCCGGTCCCGCTAGGCGAGAGCCTGACATAAGGCGCTAGACCGCTTCACCAGTAATCATTGCGGCCAGATCAGATACCTTTAGTGAGCTTCTGTCGATCTGGCCCAGGAGTTCATCGGGCAGCTCCAACTCATAAGAGGTTTCCAATTCCACAACGAATTCAACGACCTGTATCGACTCCAGCCTCAGCCACACCTCACGCAGCAGCGTATCCGGCGTAATGGCGGCCGCATCTTCAGAGGAAGACCCGGAGGAGGACTCTATTTTTTGCTCAATCCGTTGAATAATCTGCCCGGTTACATCTTGCTCGCTCATGCCTCACACTCCTTCCCCTATAATATACCAACTAGACTATCACCAGTTTTGTTAACAAGCTTTCAATTTGCTCTCCTTCTTCTTTTCTAATTTTTCTTATATTTGTAATTATTTTGTCGATAATTGACGATTGCTTGGTTATCATGTACTTGAGCAGCAGATTTCTGCAGAATAGGGCATCATTCTCTATGCTCCGATAGCACTCCAGAATGCCGGAGTCCGGCTGTAAATACCCGTGCTCCTCCAGGAAGGGAATCCGGCGCAGCATCAGCGCTTTATGGTCGCAGAGCACATGAAACGGCCGGTAGTCCGCCTCCTGCTGCTGATCGTGGATCTTAATCACATCCTCTATCAGCTTGTCGTACACTTCGAGACCAAAGACGCAAGGATTCGTCCGGTAGGTCAATTCCCTGCTCTTCTCAAAACTGTTATGTCCCGCTAAAAAGCCCTCAAGCTGCGTCGCCACATTCGCTATGTTAAAGTCATAGCCCAGCGAATCCGTAAAGCTGATTAAGGATAGGCCGCCTTTGCCGGAATAGAGCCAATCCTCGTCCCCTTCTATGGCGTGGTAGGCCTTCTCCAATTGCTCGAACGCTACCTCCGCGAAAGCATACTTGCCCGTAAAAGTGAAATCGGCCGCATGGAACACCCTCCGCTCCAGATCATATCCGTAGATAAACAGATCATGCGGCAGCCGGTCATGTCCCGGCACAAAAAAAGCCTGGTCGAACACGCCGTATATGTAATTGTTCAGATTGATGCAGTCCACGAAGAAGGCGCAGATGTCCTTATTGAAATAGCGGACCGTGTCCCGCTGCAAATGCTGATGAAACAGCCAGGGACAGAATTCGAAGGTAGGCGTCCGGTAAAAATCCACATAGGAGCTGCCCGGATTAGACGTGAGCTGAAGCTGAATAAAATGGTTCATGATCCAGGGCTCCGTCTGCGGATAATTGGCTAATATGGCGAATGCATTGGCCTGCCACTGCCATGAAGTAATGATCGGGTATTGCATCGGTAAAATTTTTGAACCGCTCATGCGTTCCTCCCTACTGGTAATCAAGATCACTGCATCCATATAAGTCCAATAAACCTGGATTTAATATACATCTTTTATACTGAAATTTCCAGAAAAAAATAAGCAATTCCATTTCATTAACTAAAATTTTAAATGTAATATTTACACTTATGACACGATTCGATATAATGTTGAGGCATTGCCTAAAACGTAATTATTACGATTATTGTTCATGCGGATATCAAGGAGGAATACGTTGTGTTCATATTCAAAAAAATCAGGTTTGTATCCCTGCTGCTTGCGCTGGCGCTCACCGCCTGTTCGCCACAGGACACTCCTGCCGAATCAGACGCCTCTACATCAGGCGAAGACAAGAGCATCACTCTTCTGTTCAATGTACAGAGCAACACCATCGATCCGCACACAGATGTGAATTACACGGCCGTCCGAGCCGGAATCGCAGAGACACTCGTCACGATTGATAATGATCTGAAGCTTCGTCCGGCTCTTGCCGAATCCTGGAGCAGTGTTGACGGTCAGAACTGGACCTTTCTGATCCGGAAAGGAGCAACATTTCATAACGGCAAGCCTGTAGATGCCGCTGCGGTACAAGCTTCGCTTAAACGAGCCCAGGAATTAAATCCTTCGGTAAGAAACTCTCTGCATATCCGAGAGATGAAGTCGGATGGGCAAGTGCTTACACTGGTAACAGAGCAGCCCGATCCCCAGCTTCCCTCCAGCCTCGTGCATCCGAATACTGCCGTGCTTGCAATCGAATCTACAGAAGGGATGCCTGTCGGCACCGGCCCCTTTCAGTTCTTATCCTTTAAGCCAGCAAGCGAGCTGAATGTTGAACGCAACCGTAATTATTGGGGAGGGACGGTGAGAATTGCGAGAGCCAAATTCGCTTTTAACGAGGATGCCAATGCCCGTCTGCTGGCCATTCAGGCCAAAAGCGCAGATATTGTCTACCGTCCGCCGATTGAGAGCTTTGACCAGCTTCGTGCTGATCCTTCACTGACGCTCGAATCTTTAGCCAGCCTCCGCACCCACCAGTTGATCTACAACTTCAATCATGCGGATCTGAAGCAAGAGGCCGTCCGCCGCGCGTTCGACGCCTTGATCGACCGTGAAGCCATTGTCAGCGGAATCATGAATGGACAAGCTACATCCGCCGCAGGACCTTTCCTTGCTGAAGCGCCATTCTCGCCGAAATAT
>NZ_ASSC01000777.1 GCF_000520735.1 Paenibacillus forsythiae T98 | reverse complement strand
GAGCACGGCGATGTCGGCGCGGGTCAGCGTGTCCTCGGGACGGAAAGGTCCTTCCGTATATCCGGCGACAAGATTATACTTCTTCGCGGCCATGATGTAGGGGAGCGCCCAGTACGCCCGGGGAACATCGGGCGGAGCCTGCCGCAAATCCGGCTTCGGATCAACCTCGATGCCGCTTGCCCGTACAGTCAGCTTGACGGCCTCCGCCCGGGTCATCAGCTTGTCGGGGCGGAAGGTTCCGTCCTGATAGCCTCCAATCAGCTGCTGCTCCTGCAGCCGGACTACTTCCTTCACGGCCCAGTGCGAGGGCGAAATATCGGAGAACAGCGCCGGACTCTCCGCCTCTGCCCGAGGAGATACCGGCCCCAGAATGGCGGCGGTAAGAAGCGCGACGATTAAACTTATTGTCTTTTTCATATGGATTCCTCTCTTGATTTTTCACGATTTGAGAATTGGCAATCGCTGCCTGACTAAGTTTATCGGTATTTACATTTTCGCATTTAAGACAAAAAACGGGAGAAATGCGGAAATATTGGGGGACTAAAGAACTGTTTTTTGAAGCTGGGACTTAAGCCTTTCCATTCGAAAAAAAACATGATAGTCTGAAAAAGACAGTTCGTTTTAAAGAACGAATGATATGCGGATTGAATCTGAACAGGAGGAAGGAAGAAGGATGCGCATACAATTACGGAGGTTCATTGTGCCTCTAACCGTTGTGCTGCTTGTGCTGCTGCCGCTGGAAATATACGGCCAGAATTCCCCGGCCCCGCCGGCGGCGATCATTGATTTATCCAGGTGGAATATCTACAATGACGGAACTCATCCCGTAGAAACGACCAAAGGCATTAACGAAGCGTTAAGAAAGCTGCATAACGACGGGGTTAAGGCGGTGGCGCTGCCTTCCGGAACCTACCTGATTGATAAGGACAGCCGCATCAATATGGTCAGCGACATGACGTTCATTATGCCGGATGACGCCGTACTGCAAAAGGAAGCAAGCGGAAAAGAGCGCTATGAAACGATGTTCCTGGGATACGGGGTTGCCAATGCAACGCTCAAGGGCGGAACTTACAGCGGCGACAAGCAGCAGCATGATTTCTCTAAAAAGGACAATCCCCATAGCGCGGGCACGCATGAGAACGGATACGGCATCCTGGTTGAAGGGGCGTCAAATGTAGTGATCGACGGCGTCAAGACCGTTAATTTCACCGGAGACGGGATAGCGATTGGCGGCTTTGGCACCTTGATCAAGGATCTGTATGAGGGGTGGTTTGTTTCCGGTGGGCTGGACGCCAAAGGAACTCCGGTAAGCGACAAGCGTAAAATCCGCACGCAAAAGCCGATTCCGCTTACCGCACCGATCCTGCAATCGGAGAAGCTCTTTGAAATTTCCAATGTCCAGAGACTGGCGCCTTCATTTGAGGTCTATTTCTATCAGAGCAGCGGGAAGTTCATCAAGAAGATATCGGCCAAGGTCCGGGATCAAATGGATATTCCGGCCGGAGCCGCCTACTGCCATCTCGTATTTAATCAGGCGTCGGCCAAGGGCGGCTACCTGGAAGTATGGAACCGTGTGGTCAGCCGGAATATTACCGTAAGAAATTCGGAGTCTGCATTCAACCGCCGTCAGGGGATTACGGTCGGCGGGGCGGACAACGTGCTGATTACCGGGAATCTGCTCCATGACATAAAGGGAGTCGCGCCGCAATCCGGCATTGATGTGGAAGGCGGATACGGGGAGAACGGCTACCTGAACACCAATATCAGCATCAGAAACAATGAGTTCTACAACAACGCCGTGTATGATGTCATTCTGTACGACGGACGGAACGCCTGGGTGGAAGGCAATCATTTTGCTTCGAGGGAAGCCATCGGACTTGCGGTCTCCGCTCCTTTTACGAACGCGGTAGTTTCCGGCAATCATTTTGACGGCGCGCGCATCTATGCCTATCATGATGCCGTCTTTCGGAACAATGCCATGAATGACTCCATAACCTATTTTGAGGGCCCTAATATCGTCATTGATGGCATGGAGATCACGAATGGAACACTCGCCCTGAGCGCAAAGGATGCTTACGGAATCAAGGTCTCTAATGTCAATATCAACATTACGAAAAAGGTGGATGCGGGCCTGAGCATCAACAGGAGCCCTCTGCGCCTGTCCAATGTGACCATCACCGGAGAGCCGTCTCTCAGGAGCTTTACCGGAAATACGGCTTCCGGAAGCGTGTTCGAGAATCTCAGGATCATCGGCTATAACTCGGCATACGGGCTTTCACTGCCGCCGGGAACCTATAGAAATTGCCAGTTCGAAGCGTCAGGAGAAGGGAAGTTTGGCACGTTATCCGCCGTTCTGGCCGGAGATTATTTGTTTGACGGCTGCACCTTCAAGGGCAACCTCCAGGGCGCGGGCCTGCTGTATGCAGAGAACAGGAAATTAAATCTGGCCGTGAAGAACTCTACCTTTGAACTGCCGGGCAGCGCGCAGGCTGTCAGCATTCAGGCGGCCCGGAACGTTCTGCTGGAGAATAATGCAGTGAACGCCCATAACCTGTCCTCCAGCAGCATGGAGCTGATCAAAATCAACGACTACTGGAAGCGAAGCGAGCCTTATCGTGTGCAGAGCGCGGTCATCCGCAAGAACAGAATTACAAGCAATCTGCCGGCCAAGGGTATTTCGACCGAGTATTCGGGCCTGGGAGCACCTCCTTATACGATAGAGGACAACATCCTGGTTAAAGCGAAGCTTTCGTTAAAGGCAAATGATAGATTTCATAATAATATATTGCAGTAGCTGCTGTTTTGATAGGGCGAAAGGATGAGCACATTGGTTCATCCTTTTTTTGTGCGTGTAAACGAACAATTAACCGGACGTAAAAACGAACAGCATCCCCAGAATAACAGGACTAATAGTTGACATGTTCTATATAAAGAACTAAAATTAATGAAAAACGTTCTTTATTGAAGTCATTCTTTAAAGTGGGTGAACATGTGGAAGATGAGAGCGAGGTATACGAAAAGGAGCATTCATCCCGAGTTCCGGTCAAGGAAATCAATCTGAAGGAATGGGCTGCGGTTATCAGAAGGAGATTATGGATCATTGTACTTACAACCGTCCTTTTTGCCGTGCTTGGCGGTCTGTACAGCTCACAGCCGGAAGTGCCCCTGTACGCTTCTTCAGCAAGAATCATGATTCCCGCGGCTACTCCGGAACAGCTCAGCACCATCAAAGTGTTCATTCGCGAGCCGGTGGTGCTGGAGCGGGTGGTCCGGGAGTCGGGGCTGCAAAGGTCGGCTTCAGGCTTGCGCAATCAAATCAGTGTAGGAAGCGTTGACAATTCCATTGTTACAATCATTTCGGTTGTGGACCCGGACCCTGCCGTCGCCCCGCAGATCGTCAATACGATCGTGCGCGTGTTCACGGAGGAAGTAAGCAAGCGGATGGGCTTTAACGGAATCAGCGTTCTTACGGAAGCGGCGGCATCGCCGAATCCCTCCCCCGTCAATCCGCCGAGCAATCGCGCGCTGATCGCGGGAATTATGGCCGGTCTAATCATTGGCCTGGGTCTTGCCCTGCTGCGGGAATCGCTGGATGACACCCTCCGCACCGAAAGAGAGCTCGAACGTATATTGGGCGTGGATTCACTCGGCACCGTCTCCAGGCTGCAGCGCAAAGATTCAGTCGGCAAATCCAAACGGAAAAATGAGTATGTGCGAGGTGAGGCCATTGGCTCATAGGGAGAAAAAGCTGGATTCGCGGGTCGTATACGGATGCTTCGTTGTTCATAACAGTCCCACGGTCGCCGCAGCCGAGCAATACAGGAGGATACGGAATAATATCCGGATTGCAGCCGGAAAGAAGGAGCCGCTCTCGCTCGTCGTCACCTCTCCTTCGCCGGGAGAAGGGAAGACCACCTCCGCCGCCAATCTGGCGCTCAGCTTCGCTCAGCGGGGAGACAAGGTGCTATTGGTGGACGCCAATGTCAGAAGCCCGGTTCTGGGCCAGGTGTTCGGCATCAAGCAGTGGCCCGGGCTCTCCGACGGATTGGCTTCCCGAACTCATTTTGAGGAAATTGTATACCGGACGGATATAGAGAGATTGTCCGTCATTCCCGGCGGGTCGCCTCTCCCGGGCACAGCGGATCTGCTGGATTCACAGGCGATGTCGGAATTTCTGGACCGGGCAAGACAGGAATACACGGTGATTCTGTTTGACTGCCCGGCGGTGTTGGAAACGCCCGATGCGGTCGCGCTGGCGGGCCGGTGCGATGGGGCCGTGTTGGTAGTAAGCAGCGGGAGGACGAAGCAGAAGCAAGCTGCCGAGGCCAAGCGCCTGCTGGATTTCGGAAGGGTAAGGATTTTGGGAAGCCTGCTTAACCGGGGTTAGAAGCGGTGGCGGCTGCCGGAAGGATTCGTTTTGGGAGGGAGCGGACGAATGTTGTTTCGCATGCATCGGCTAACGATTTTAATGCTGCTTGATTCGTTGATTGTGTTGACGGCTATTTTCGCAGGAAGCTTTCTCGTCGGCGCCACTTTTAATGTATTTACACATCCGGTGATTATCAGCTCGGTTGCACTGCTTCTCAGTCATCACCTCTTTGCCTTTGTGTACCATTTGTACAAGAAAGCCTGGGAATATGCCAGCGTTGAAGAAATTATTCTCATCAGCAAAGTGGTCACGTTCTCGATGATTGCCGCCGCCACTGTCCAATTGGTCTTCTCGGGCAACGTTCAATACCGTCTGCTGCTGGTGACCTGGCTGCTGCATATGCTGCTGATCGGCGGGTCGCGTTTCTGCTGGCGGATCATCAGGGCGGCCCATGACAAGCAGGAGACGCAGAATACGCCGGAGAGCGCCAAGCGGACGCTGATCATCGGCGCGGGCGCGGCCGGAACGATGGTGGCAAGACAGCTCATGTCCGGTTCGAACAAGGAGCTGAAGCCGGTCGCCTTTATTGATGACAATCTGAACAAGCTCGGCCTCGATATTATGGGAATTCCCGTTGCCGGCCGAACGGCAGATATTGTAAGGCTGGCCGAGCGGTATCAAATTGAGCATATTGTCATCGCGATTCCCTCGCTTCCCAAGAACCGGCTAAAAGCCATTTATGACGAGTGCGCCAAAACCTCCGCCAAGACGCAGACCATTCCGATGCTGGAGGATATAGCGAGCGGCAAGGTCGCCGTCAGCCAGTTCAGAGACATCCAGGTTGAGGATCTCCTGGGACGTGAAGCGGTTCAGCTTGATCTTGACCGGATTTCCGGTTATGTCACGGATAAGGTTGTCCTCGTCACGGGAGCGGGCGGCTCCATCGGGTCGGAGGTGTGCAGGCAAATCTCAAGATTCCGGCCCAAGAAGCTGGTTCTGCTCGGTCATGGGGAGAACAGCATCTATACGATTGAAATCGAGCTGAAAGCGACGTTCCGGGACTCCGGCATCCAGTTCTATACCGAAATCGCGGATTTGCAGGATGAGAGCAAGATAATCACCCTGATGCAACTGCATCATCCGGATGTTGTCTATCATGCTGCGGCCCACAAGCATGTGCCGCTTATGCAGCGCAATCCCGAGGAAGCGGTCAAGAACAACATTATCGGCACGATGAATGTCGCGCAGGCGGCGAGTCTGGCGGGAGTCGGCACCTTCGTTATGATCTCGACAGACAAGGCGGTCAATCCGACGAGTGTGATGGGTTCAACCAAACGGATTGCCGAGATGATCATCCAGCACCAGGACCGGTTCAGCGCAACGAAGTTTGTCGCCGTTCGCTTCGGCAATGTGCTTGGCAGCCGCGGCAGCGTAATCCCGCTGTTCCGGAAGCAAATTGAGCAGGGCGGACCGGTAACCGTCACACACCCGGATATGGTCCGGTATTTCATGACGATTCCCGAGGCGTCGCGGCTGGTCATTCAGGCCGGGGCCCTGGCGCGCGGGGGAGAAATCTTCGTGCTGGATATGGGCGAGCCGGTCAAGATTGTCGATTTGGCCAAGAATCTGATCCGTATGTCGGGCTACTCTACCCAGGAAATCGGCATCGAGTTCACGGGCATGAGACCGGGAGAGAAGCTGTATGAAGAGCTGCTGAGGGATACGGAAGTTCATGAAACGCAGGTTTATCCGAAGATTTATGTCGGCAAGTCTTACGAGGTGAACTTTGAATCCATTAATCATCTGCTCCAGGTCTACGATAAGCTGTCCATCGAAGAGCTGAGAACCATGCTGCTTGATATCGCCAACAACCGCTTTGAAATGGCCCCTCTGATGAAAGCGACGGTCGTCTAGACGCTGCGGAAAGGAAAGACGGCATATGTCCCGAAAAGTGTTGTTTTGCGCAACGGTAGATTTCCATTTCAGCGCGTTTCACTTGCCTGTGCTGGAATGGTTCAAGCAGCGCGGCTGGGAGGTTCATGTCGCGGCCGGAGGCGAGCTTGAGCTTCCCCATGTAGACAGGAAATTTAATATTCCGATTGAGCGGTCGCCGCTTCGCCGGGGCAATTGGGAAGCTTACCGGCAGCTGAAGCAGATTATACGGCGGAATGACTACGGGATTATTCATGCCCACACGCCGATGGGCGGCGTTCTGGCCCGGCTGGCAGCAGCCGGTTCGCGTAACAAGGGAACTCAGGTGATCTATACCGCCCACGGCTTTCATTTCTGCCAAGGCTCTTCGCTTGCGAGCTGGCTGCTGTATTATCCGGTCGAGAAGGGGCTGGCGCGGCTGACGGACTGCCTGATTACCATTAACAACGAAGATTACCATTTGGCCGCCCGGCGGAGATTCAAAGCGCGGCAAATCGAGCATGTGCATGGCGTGGGCGTTAATACGGACCGGTTCAGGCCGGTGACGCCTGCGGAGAAGGTAAGGCTCAGGCAGGCTTCTCCCTACGGACCGGACGATTTCCTGATGTTCTATGCCGCAGAATTCAACGGGAACAAGAATCATCAGTTGCTCCTCCGCGCACTGGCCCGTGCCCTGGCTCAAGAACCCGGATTGAAGCTTCTGCTCGCGGGAGAAGGTCCGCTTCAGGCGCAGTGCCGCAAGCTGGCCTCGGAGCTGGGGATTGCGGACAAAGTGGAGTTTCT
>NZ_ASSC01000776.1 GCF_000520735.1 Paenibacillus forsythiae T98 | reverse complement strand
TGCCCAGCGGAGCGGCGGCGACGGCCATGGCAATCTTCTGGTTGCCCACGCCGTCGGAGAAAGTTGGGCCCCAGGAGAAGCCGACCGTCTTGGCAATCGGACTGCCTTCAATCTTCTTCGTTTCCCACACGCCTGCATCCAGCATCGCCGCTTTGCCCGCCGTGAACATTTCCACCGCCTGAAAATAGGACAGCGTCGAGACATTGTCCGGGAACGCCCCGTTCACCCGCAGCTCGTCAATCTTGTTGAACAATTTCAGGAAGTCGGGATTGTTGAATTTCTCCTTACCGCTCTCGATGTCGCCGATTTTGTCAAAGAATCCATACCGGGTCAGCATGCCGAGGAAGGCCCATGTGCTGAATGTATCCTTCGAGCCTTTCGCAATCGTAACGATGTCATTGGCCTTGAACACTTTCGCCGCCGCCAGCAGCTCCTCATATGTCTCCGGCACTTTAACGTTGTATTGATCGAATAAAGCCTTGTTGTACCATAACCCGGTTACAAGCGCCTGGTAAGGCAACCCGAACTGCTTGCCCCCATCCTGGTAACCGCTGATCATTTCAGTATCCATGCTTGCGGCAATTTCAGGATTATTCTTCAGAAAATCGGTCAGGTCCAGCAGCAGGCCCGCCTGATTCATTTCCTTGGCCGGAGCGGGAAGCATCCAGAAAACGTCCGGAAGATTGCCCGACTGGGACATCATTTTTATCTTCTTGACATGCTCCTGGGTTTCCGCTCCCGTAAGATCGATCTTGATATCAGGGTATTTCTCCTGGAACTTTTGAATGATGCCGTACATATAAGGCTCCTGTTCCTTGACGTTGGCCACGTGCATGGCGATAGACAGGGTGACTGGAGCCGCCCCTTGTGAAGCGCTTTCATTTTTAGGAGCGGTATTGCTGCCGCAGGCCGCCAGACTGACAATCAACAAACATGCCATCAGAATAGCCGAGAAGCTGTTTTTCATGGTTTGCATGCCCCCTCTGTATCGTTATTCTTCAAGATGGCAAATATTGCTACTGCCTTTGAAGTACATCTTTATCGTAATCCTTTTTTTAAGCTGAGTATTTAGCATAGCTTATTTTTTATTTATCATTTATTGCTTTTGTGATACGCTTTCATAAAAAGGTGAAGGGGCTTGATCGATCATGATTCTGCATCAAATTTCGCCTTACATCCGTGTAGCCATGGATAATATTGTCGAAGGGCCTTGGGTTATCCGGGAACGGCAGCTGTTCGATTATGAGCTGCTGTATATTATGGAAGGCAAGGTCAGGGTGACGATCGAGGATACGGTGTACGAAGGCGTTCGCGGCGATATTTTTCTGTTCCGGCCGAAGCAGAGGCATAAAATCACCAAGGTCGGCAAGGAGCGCCTCCGCCAGCCCCATATCCATTTTGACTTCTTCTATACGGAGGACAGCGAGAAGGTGAAGGTGTCGTTCCGGCCGATTGAAGAAATCGAACCCGGGGAACTGGCCTATTTCCGGCCCGATATTATCGATGAGATGCCCGTCCCCTTATCCAGCCATCTTCGGCTGAAGAATCCGGTATTTATTGAAAAAATGCTGCTGGACATCATCTACGAATACGAAACGAAAATGCCGTACTACGAGTTCAAGGTCAAAGGCTTGTTCATTCAGCTGTGGACTCAACTGCTGCGCGAAAATTACTGGAGCCTCAACTCCCATGTCGAAACCAATATGCATGCCCTGATGCACATTAAACAGTATTTGATGCACAACACAAACCGCAAAGTCAGCCTGGATGAAATCGCCAGGATGTCCGGAATCAGCAAGCACTATCTGGTCCGCCTTTTTCAGCAGGCCTTCGGCATGAGTCCCATTCAATATCATCAGCTCATGCGCGCGCACGCGGCCAGGCATATGATCCAGTTCACCGCCGACCCGCTGACCGTCATTGCCGAGAAAATGGGATTTTCAAGCATTCACGCGTTCAGCCGCTTTTTCAAAACCGTCGAAGGCAAGAGCCCCTCTTATTACCGCCGCAAAAGTTAAAGCTTTCTTCAAATTGCAAGCGCTTCAAATGATAATGATCATCAACAAGAGGATTGACACCTTTTTCAGAGCAGTGTATCTTATCAATAATGATAATCATTATCAAATTAAGTAAGGGGCGAAATCATCTTGAAGAAACTTGTCTTGCACTCTACGCTCGTTCTATGGGTATGCATCCTTGCTCTTGCAGGCTGCTCCACCGCAGAATCAACCCGGGAGGCAACAGCCTCAGATCAAGCAGAAGCTCGGATTATTAAGCATGAATTTGGCGAATCGACGATTCAGGGCATCCCGAAGCGCATCGTAGCCCTGGAGTACTCCTTCGTCGATTCCCTCGCCACACTCGGTGTGACGCCGGTCGGAATTGCCGACGATAACAAGCCCGATTCGATCATCGCGCCGATTAAGGAGAAGCTCGGTGAATACACTTCGGTCGGGTCCCGGTACGAAGTGAATTTCGAATTAATCAGCTCGTTGCAGCCGGACCTGATCATCGGCGATGTTAGCCGGCATAAAGAGGTCTACGCCCAGTTAAACGGCATAGCACCGACCCTGCTGCTTAAAAGCCACGGCGCTACATATCAAGAAAACCTGTCCTCGTTCCCTGTCATCGCGGAAGCCGTCGGGAAGAAGGATGAAGCCGAACCATTGCTGCAAGCGCATCAGGCGAATCTGGACAAGCTCAAAGCGTCTATTCCGCAGGATGAGCAGCGCACCGTCTTGCCGGCCGTCGTTAACGCTAAAGGGTTCTTTGCCCATACTTCGAAGTCCTATGCCGGTTCATTGCTTGAATCTCTGGGATTGAAGGATGCGATCCACAGCGACGAGGCTTACCCTCAGTTGACATTGGAGCAACTGGTCGAGTATAACCCGGATGTCTTGTTCCTGATGAAGACTCCCGGGGAACAGACCATCATTGATGAATGGTCGAAGAACCCGTTATGGGGAACGATCAGCGCCGTCAAGAACAACAATGTATATGAAGTGGACCGGGGGGTATGGTCGCTGTCCCGGGGAATCATCTCCGCAGAGACAATCGTGAAGGAAGCGATAGGACAATTGTATCCATAGGAACTGGAGAAGCGGGATTCAGGTCCCGCTTTTAACCTTGTATTTGGCGGATAGGAAGTGATAACATGACGGCAACCGATGCGGTCACGCGGCGCGTATTTGCCAGCTATTTATTTATTGGCCTGTTGCTCGCAGCCACAGGCTTCATTTGGAGCGTTTCGCTTGGCGTTACCGATCTGCGCTGGAACGATGTTCTTCAAGGGTTATTAGGCGGAAAAGAGACGAAGGAGCAGCTCGTAATTTCGACGATACGTGTTCCCAGGGCGCTCGTAGCCGCACTGGCAGGAGCTGCGCTCGCCGTGGCCGGCGCGCTCATGCAGGCCATGACAAGAAACGCATTTGCTTCTCCCCAGATTTTCGGGATTAACGCCGGAGCCTCCTTTTTCGTCGTGCTATTCATTGTCTTTTTTCCGGGAATCTCCTCTTCGGCGCTTGTATTTGCCGCCTTTGCGGGAGCCTTTATGGGGGGACTTCTTGTGTTCATCTTGGGATATTCAAACGATCATCGTACTCCCGTTCAGTTAGCACTCGCGGGCATTGCTGTCAGCATGCTGCTGTCGGCCATGACGGAGGGATTCATCGTACTGTATGACAACCAGACGAAAAACGTCCTCTTCTGGTTGGCGGGAGCGGTTCACAACGGAACATGGAAAGATGTACATACGGTTATCCCCTGGAGCTTGACCGGAATGATGATAGCCCTCCTTCTTTCACGGTCTCTCACCATATTAAGTCTGGGCGACGATATAGCGAGAGGGCTGGGACAGAACATTCTGTTCATCCGGCTTGCGGTTAGCTGCACGGTCATTATGCTCGCCGGTTCGGCGGTATCCATCGTGGGTCCCATCGGCTTCGTCGGCCTGATTGTTCCGCATATCGTACGGCATTGGGTAGGGGTTGACTACCGGTTTATCCTTCCGCTGACTGCCGTGTTCGGGTCTGTACTGCTCCTCTATGCGGACATTGTATCCCGATTTATTTCCTACCCTTTCGAATCGCCTGTCGGCATTGTTACGACGGGGATCGGCGCTCCCTACCTGCTGTATTTACTACTGCGCAGGAGGGGGAGATTATGAGAAGACCAAAGTATCTTTATGGCGTTCTTGCAGCCGCTTTATTGACTGCCGTAATGCTGAATCTTATGCTTGGGACCGTATCCGTATCATTCCGGCAAATCGGCTCCATCTTCATGGGACACGGCGATTCGCAGCTCCTGAATATCCTTGTCAATTACCGTCTTCCGAGAATGCTGCTGTGCCTGATGGTTGGCGGCTGCCTCGCATTGGCCGGAGCGATTCTTCAAGGCTTAATTCAAAACCCGCTTGCTTCCCCGGATGTGATCGGGCTTTCAAAAGGAGCGGGACTTGCGGCGGTCATGATCATCCTGTTGTTTCCCGGCGCTCCGGTTGGCATCATTCCATGGGCTGCCTTCATTGGCGCCTCCATTATGGGCGCAGCCCTGATGTTTATCGCCACACGGTTTGAACTAAAGCCAACCTCGCTTGCCTTGTCCGGCATGGCCCTGGGCGCAATGGCCGGAGCAGGCATTCAGTATGTCACTGTGAAGCATATGAATGATGCAAATACCGCACTATTATGGTTGGCCGGAAGCCTTTGGGGGCGCTCCTGGGAACATGTCTGGCTGCTTCTTCCATGGGCAATCATAGCGGTGCCTCTCCTTTTCTACTTATCCTTCCGGCTGGATGTACTTCAGCTTGGCGACAACGCCGCTTCGGGCTTGGGCTTGTCTGTGCGCCATATTCGCATTGTTCTTCTTACGGCAGCCGTATGCCTGACCGGTATTTCCGTAGCTGTAGCAGGTACGATCGGATTTATCGGGCTTATAGCCCCCCATATGGCACGCAAATTGACGGGTCCGATTCATAAGCATATGCTCCCTGTAACTGCGCTGCTCGGAGCGATCCTGGTTACCTTCTCGGATGTGATCGGCCGCATCGTTATTTCACCGCGGGAGGTTCCCGTCGGGATTGTCACCGCCATCATCGGTGCGCCTTATTTTTTATATTTGCTTGGCAAGAAAAAGTAATTTCATTCTGATTCCCGGGTATAAACTTCCAGGCTATTCACCATGAAACAACGATTGTCCCATTGAAATGAACGCCCGTACTGCCGGCAGCGCTTCGTCCAAATAAGGGCATTGAAGGCCCAGGTGCCGCAGGTAGGTTGGCTTCAAATCTCTAATCTCAATGCCTGGAAGGGTGTCCGGCAAAGCCAATTCAGGAACAATGGTGATTCCGAGCCCTTCCTGAACCATGCTTAGAATGGTGCTCATATCCCTTACTTCGAACTGTACGGAGGGAGACAAGCCCGCATGGGCAAAAATCTCCCGGATAAAAGGCTCACACCCGCCCTTTGACATGATAAAGGGGGCATCAGAAAAGCTCTCTACAGAAAATGATGCGGAATCTCCGAATGAATGATTTTTAGGGAGTGCAAGAACCATCTTGTCCTTGGTGAGCGGAATGAAGTTATCATTTCGGCCAAGCTGTGCTACAAAGCCCACGTCAATGACCCGATCATTCAACCAGCTTAAGACCTCCTTATCATCCCCGTCAAAAAGAACAATTTCTACCCTTGGGTATTGCTGTTTGAACCTGGAAATGATTTTCGGCAGCAAGCGGGCAGTAGCACTGGGAAAACTGCCGATTCGAATCGTTCCGGCATCAAGACCTTTTTCCGCCATGGCCGCATGTTCGATTTGAGTCATATGCTTCAAAATCTCCCTGACGGATTTCAGAATCCGCTCGCCGAAATCAGACAGCATAATCCCTTGCTTCCGGTCACGAATAATTAAAGGCACTCCAAGTTCGGACTCGATGCTTGCCATCGCATGACTGACGGCGGATTGAGTCATATTCAGCGCTTCCCCGGCTTTGGTAAAGCTTCCGGTTTCCACAACCTTGGCAAAGACCTGCAATTGCGAAAATGTCATGAGCATATCCTCATATCAAGTATTAATAGAATTAATTTGATTCATTGTAACTCTCCCCTTACGATTAGACAAGAAGAATATTATAGTGGGAGGTATTTCCTTTGAAGTCAAGAGAATTCGGTTCTTTATTGTTGCTGGCGTCGCTTTGGGGAGCATCCTTTTTGTTCATACGGATAGCTTCTCCTGTGCTCGGTCCCTTTTTATTAATTGATCTTCGCGTGTTGATCGCCGGGGCCGCCTTGGTCATTTACGCAGCCGTCACCAGGCATCGCCCTAGGCTGCTGCGCAAATGGAAGGAATACTTGCTGCTCGGAGCATTGAACGCCGCCATTCCCTTCTGCCTTATAGCCGCAGCCGAACTTCATGTTGACGCATCATTGGCCGCTATTCTGAATTCAACCACGCCATTATTTACAGCTTTAGTTGCCCGGGTATGGATTCGGGACCGGCTTACCTTTAAGAAACAACTCGGCCTTCTATTCGGGATCGTGGGGGTAGTTATCCTGGTCGGCTGGAACCCCCAGGACATGGGTAAAGGCATTCTCCTTCCCGTGAGCATGTCCCTGACAGCGGCATTATTCATAGCTATCGGGGGAGTCTTTTCTTCAAGGGCATTTAAAGATGAGAACCCCTTAAATCTGGCCATTGGCCAGCAGCTTGCCGCAGGAGTGCTCCTATTGCCGGCGGCCGTTCTATTCCCCCCGGGCAATGCTCCAGGAGGAGATGTGATCTTAGCAGTTACAGGGTTGGCCATTCTCTCAACCTCCCTTGCCTATTTGCTGTACTTCCAGCTTATTCGCAGTGTAGGACCGGTTAAAACACTCAGCGTTACCTTCCTGATTCCAGCCTTCGGAATTTTCTGGGGATGGCTGTTCTTGAAAGAAACGATTTCTTGGGGCACCATCATAGGGCTTTTGATCATCTTGCTAAGTGTTGCATTTCTCGCTAACTTTCAGTTCAATCTAGTGAAAAAAACGGATAGAACGAATCGAGATATGCTATAATAAATGGAAATTACTCACTATTTTTCTTGTGAACATCATCTGTTCTATTATTAGGAGGCCCTTTTTGTGCAGTCCCCGCTAAATGAATTTGTCAACAAACCTGTAATTCACAGGCAGCTTCCCCTGCTTCTCGTCAAGCAGCTCCGTCCGAAACAGTGGACCAAAAACCTGCTCGTGTTCGCCGCCCCCCTGTTCTCTTTCGAGACGGTAACTCCCGCAGCTCTGATCAACAGTCTTGCCGGCTTCTTGCTCCTGTGCTTCGTATCCGGCTGCGTGTATATCGTGAATGACTATATCGACAGGGAAGCTGACCGGAACCACCCCGTCAAGCGTTACCGTCCGATGGCTTCCGGAGAGCTTCATCCGCAAATCGCTTTAGCGTTCGGCGCGCTGATTATGGCAGGCTCGCTCGTTCTGTCTTACTTGTTGAATCCTTTGTTTACGCTTCTGCTCGCTGTTTACTTTGGCATAAATGTTGCTTATTCCATCCGGCTCAAGCATGTCGTCATCATTGATATCATGATTATTGCGGCAGGCTTCGTCCTGCGCGCCATTGCGGGCGGACTCGTTATACACGTACCGTTCACCCCCTGGTTTCTACTGTGCACGCTGCTCCTCTCCCTGTTCCTCGCTACCGGGAAAAGACGGCATGAGCTTTTTTTGCTGCAAAATGACAAGGGGTCTCACCGCAAGGTGCTGGAGCAATATTCCTACGAACTGCTGGATCAAATAAGCGGCATCGTGACGACGGCCACCATTATCAGCTATTCGCTGTTTACGTTTACGTCCGGACGCACCATTCATCTCATGTGGACGATTCCGCTCGTCATCTACGGCATGTTCCGGTACTTGTATCTGATCCATATTGAGAAAAAAGGCGGCGCCCCCGACAAGGTATTGCTGGAGGACCGCCACATACAGATCACGGTCATTCTCTATGTGGTTAGCGTCGTCACCATTCTGGCTTACTTTGAATAATACTAACGCTGCGGGGGATGGATATGGAGCTTCAGAAGACGGGAAATTCCCGGCATATCGGCAAATGGCTCATGGTCGTCTCCGCTTGCTTAACGGCAACCGGACAGCTGTTCTGGAAGTGGGGGCACAGCGACCTGCTCTTTATGGCTCTTGGCTTTGTCTGCTATGGGCTGGGGGCGGTCTTCATGATTCAATCGCTCGCGCGGCTAAAGCTGTCCGTGGCCTATCCGCTCATGAGCATCAGCTATGTTGTCGCATTAATTTACGGGGATATCTTTCTGGGTGAGCCGGTTACGCTCAGGAAGATAGCGGCCGTCCTGCTGCTCGGGATCGGGGTGACTTTAACCTCCTATGAAAAATGAACCGGTGCTCTATGCGCTTCTCCTTGTGATGACGTTGTTCGGTTCGCTCGGCAGTGTATTTTTCAAGGGCTTTACATCCGGGAAGCGATACGCCCTGCTGCTCCTTGGCTTTGCTTCCTACGGGATCGGCGCCTTGCTGAACATTTACTTGCTGGGCAAGCTCCCGTATACGCTGGTCATGCCGGCCAACGCGCTTACCTTTCTTTGGGCGCTTCTGTTTGCCAAAATCTTTTTCAAGGAAACGGTCGGCATCCTTAAAATAGCAGGCGTCGTCTTTATTATTTCCGGCCTGCTGCTCCTCCTGTGGTAACCAAATAATTCGTGTCAGGATTGGTGGTTGAATATGTCGTTTTTCAGTTATTATTTTCGGAACAAGCGGGATAACCGCATTGCTGCGGCCCTTTGGATCGCTTTTTTTGCTGGCTACATCCTTGTTAATATGCCTTACGTTCAGTACATAAAAGATAACGCCGATATGCTGGGCGCCGTCAGTCCCTTCTACAGCGCTCCCTTTACGCTCAACTTGTTCAACTTCGACCCTTCCATGGAATACGGCAGCGGGACGGGAACGGTGATTCACCCCTTATACAACTTTCTGTCCGCTCCGTTCACCTATTTGTCCGCCCATTGGCTCGGCAACTCGCTGTTCCTTCTGCTGCAATCGGGGATGAATGCACTGACCGCTGTTCTTCTTTATTTGATTATGCGCCGAAGCGGAGCCAATCTATGGATTTCCAGCCTGTTCGCCGTGTTATTCGGGATAAGCTCTTACAGCCTGTTCACTGCATTCATTCCGGATTCCTATCCCTATGCGCAATTCGTCCTTGTGTTGTCCGCCGCCTATTTGCAGAAGGGCCGTGATCTGGGCTCATTCCCGGTTATAGCCGGAGCCTTCCTGACGCTGATTAACTTCGGGATCACGGCCACGAATCTGATTACCTTCATCGGCGCGCTGTTTATCAGTATGTTTAGTCCCGGCAACATGAAAAAGACATTAACGCGGTTTGCGCTCATTATGGCCGGTTCGCTGCTGCTGCTTATCGCTTTCACAGGTCTGCAATATGCTGCGTTCTCAGGGAAAACATGGATATCCGACCTTGGAGGAGGCATGTCCAACGGGGCCTTGCGTTATGTCGCGCCTTTTTCATTCGCTCAGCATTCCGGCATATTTCACTTGCTGGCGATCAACCCGGTGCTTACCCCGGATATCACCTTGATTGATCCCGGAATCGTTGCCTTTGGCACGGACGTCAACAAGCCTTATCCGCTTTATGTCCATGCCGCCGGCTTCGGTCTGATCGCCCTGGCTGTGCTCGGGTTTATTCGAGGCATTCGCACGCGGGAGGCTTGGTCCTTGGCCGCATATATTCTGTTTGCCCTTCTGCTGCATATCGTCCGCGGCTTCGGCCTGGCTACGTACAAATATGACTTGTATTTGTATGCCGGTCATTTTCTGTTCGCCTTTTTTCTCCTTGCGGCCGGGTTTGTGAGAGACGCGGGGAACCGCACCGTACAGGCTGTACTGACCGTTCTCGTCAGCCTGCTGGTTGTTGTCGCCCTGGCTAACAATATCGTGAAGCATCATTCCGCTCTGGATTACATCCAATCCGCGTATACCGGAGTGATCCACCCGTCCGGCAAGTAACAGAAGAAGGCCGTGTTCCGCTAGTATAACTGCATGGAACACGGCCTCCGCCGTTTATGGTTTATTTTTTCGTAGCTCTGTCGTAACCATCTTGCTTAATCTTCAGCCATTCCTCCAGGCCGAGACGGTCAAGCTCCTTCAGATAGTCTCCCCACTGCTCATTCACTTTGCCATTCTGATACCATTCGGTGCGCATTCTGAGCACATAGGCGAACAAGTCGGCTTCAATCGTCGTAAGGCGGTTAAGCTCTTCAATCGAATTGAACACGCTTGGCATTACGTTATCCGCTTTCATATGCGGAGCCATGATGTTCTTGATAATATCCATTCTGCCTTTGGCGTCATCCGGCACGGTTGTATATTTGCCATAGTAGGAGTTAAGAACCGCCAGCGGACCGCCGATACTCGTCTTCTCGCGAAGCTCAACGGGAGCCGCGCCATCCAGCGGCAGATGCTTCAGCATGCCTTTGGCTTCATCAAATTCGAAGATGTTCTGCTGCTTGTCGTCCCCGTAGGTTCCCCAGTTGTCCTGCACGGACTGAACCGGATCATACATCTGATCGACCCATTTCGCAGTCGCTTCCAGGTTTTTATTTGCGCTCGTAACCACCATTTTGCCGCGGGCCAGGCCAAGGCCATTGGTTCGGGTTACGTTCACTTGACCACCTGGACCCGCGAGCGGCGGCAACACTTGATAAGTATCATTCGGTCCGGAGATATTGGCCTTATCCCAGGAGAAGAAGAGACCGTATTTCTGATCCTTGCCTTTGGCAAGGTATGTGCTCCAATCCTGTGTATACGCTTCCACATCAATCAGACCTTCTTTGTACAGCTCATTGATATAGGAAACGGCGTTTTTATAGCCTTCTTCCGCCGGTGCAAAGATCACTTTGCCGTCATTGCTCACGACCGCATGGTCAGGGTTCTCACCTTCTCCAAAGGAGGCAAAGAGATAGGCCAGATCTTCCGCGCCCGGCTTGTTAATGAAGGACAACGGAATTTCATCCGCCTGACCGTTGCCGTTCGGATCTTGCGTCTTGAACGCAATCAGCACCTTCTTCAGTTCTTCCGTTGTTTTCGGCATTTCAAGATTAAGCTTCTTCAGCCAATCCACATTGATCCACGGCATGCTGTCTACCGCCTGAATTCTTTCTTTGCCTTCACCCAGCTCTTCGATCCATGGAAATCCATAGATGTTGCCGTCCGGCGCCGTAATCATGGCCTTGTATTCAGGGGCTTCCTCCAGCACCTTTTTAAGGTTGGGCATATATTTATCGATCAGATCATTCAGCGGAATGATCGCGCCGTCTTTAGCAAGCTTGAGCAGTTCATAATCGCTGTAGTCCGCATTGAATATCGCGTCGGGAAGAGAGCCGCTCGCAACCGCCAGGTTTCTTTTCTCCACGAACACGTCTTTGGTGAAGTTCTTCCAATTAATATGAACATTCGTCTTTTCTTCGAGACGTTTATTGATGAGCTTCTCATTGGGATCAGCCGGAGCCAGCGGCGAGCTTTGCGTAATAACATTCAAAGTTACTTTACCGTTGGGATCTTGCTCTTTGCTGGCCGCATTCCCGCCGCTGCCGCTGCTGCATGCCGTAAGGAGCACCAGAGAAGCAAGGACAGAGACGGAAGCTGCTTTTGCCAGGACCTTTGATCTTTTTAATCTTTTCATAGGGTATGACCTCCAGATTAGGATGAATGTAATGATTCCATCTATGTGCAGCTCGTTTCCTATTTAAGGGAACCGACCATAACACCTTTTTCAAAATACTTTTGGAAGAACGGATACATCACCAGAAGCGGCAAGCTGGACACAACAATCGCGGCATACTTGATGATTTCAGACAATTTCTTCATTTCTGCCATGGCGAGCTGATCGCTGATCATGCTTGGATCTACCTGGTTCTGAATCAGGATCGAACGGAGCACGAGCTGCAACGGATGAAGGCTCGGATTATCCAGATAGATCATGGCGTCAAAGTAGGAGTTCCACTGGCCGACAAAGGCATACAGCGCAAGCACGAAGATAATCGGTTTGGAGAGCGGCAATACAATACTGAGGAAGATCCTGGCCTCCGACGCCCCGTCCACATTGGCGGCTTCCCTCAGTTCATTCGGCACTCCCTTGAAGAAGGTTCTGGACAAAATAATGTTCCACACATTGACCGCCCCGGGAATGATGACGGCCCAAACCGTGTTAAGCATCCCCAAATTCTTGACCAGCAGGTAAGTCGGAACCAGTCCTCCTCCAAAGAACATCGTAATGATGAAGAGTGTCATGAAGAAGCCTCTTCCCTTCAATCTGCTATCCGAAAGGGCGTAGCCCGCGCAAATGGAGACAAGAACAGTAACAAGAGCAAAGGCGCTGGCGTAAAATATAGCGTTTCCAAAACCTCGTATCATGGCAGGATTGGAGAGAATCTTTTGGTATCCCTGCAAGGACCAGTCCGAAATATTAAACGATAGCCCTCGGCTAAGCAGTACCGACGGGTCCATGAAGGAGGCGATAACTACGTAAATAAGCGGAATAATGACAAGCAGTACAGCGAAAATCAAAAGAGAAGTATTTAGCGCGAGAATAAAGCGGTCCAACCGGGAATTTTTGATGAACATGACTTGCGGCTCCTTTCTTAGTAAAGACCTTCGCCCTCATTCAGTTTCTTCACAATGAAGTTAACCGTAATGAGCAAAACAACGTTAATGACCGAGTTGAACAACCCTACTGCGGATGAATATGCGTAGTCGCCGGCCTGCAAGCCGATCTTGTACACGTAAGTCGGAATAATCTCCGCTGTCGGCAAGTTCGTGGTCGTCTGCATCAGGTAAGCCTTCTCAAATCCAATCGACATGATGTTGCCCGCCGCCAGGATAAAGACAATGGCCATAATCGGACGAATGGTCGGAAGATCAATATGACGAATTCTTTGAAGAAGATTCGCGCCATCCAGGTTGGCCGCATTGTGCAGCTCGGGATCAACGTTGGCAAGAGCGGCTACATAGATAATCGACGCCCAGCCGGCCCCTGTCCAAATATCCGAAAGAATATAGATCCACCGGAAGTATTCCGGACGAGACATGAACATAATCGGTTCATTGGTAACCAGGCTAAACAGCTGGTTGATGGGTCCAGTTGGAGACAAGAAGATGAACAACATCCCAACCACAACGACGACGGAGATGAAGTTAGGGGCGTAGAGCAATAATTGGATGTTCTTCTTGACTCCAGCCTTGCGCACCTGATTCAGCATCAAGGCAAGCAGGATGGGAACCGGGAAGCCCAGAATCAAACCGAACAGACTTAATTTAAGCGTATTCATAAATATAACGGTGAAATTTGGGGAGGACAGAAATTTCTCGAAGTTATAAAAGCCTACCCATTCGCTTCCTAAAATTCCTTTGATCGGGCTGAAATCTTTAAAGGCAATGATTGCACCATACATAGGACCGTACTTAAAAATAAGGGTCAGGATCAGAGCCGGCGCAAGCATTAAGTAAAGAAAATAATGCTTCTTTAAGTATTCAACGATAGTACTCTTTTGTCTTGTCACCGTTTTTTTTCTGAATTCTACTTCTACTGAGTTTTGCAATGCCTTTACCTCCTTCTTGTAAAATTTTATATTCGATGCAGTAAGAGGACCAATTAAAGGGCTTTCATTAGCACTTATTTCCTTCTGCTCTTCCAATTTATCAAAGACTTCACTTTTCGTCAATACATTTTGTAAAAATAAATTGTTCATTTGACAATTAAAGTGTTTATAAAAAGCATGTCGAAATCAATCTAATACCAATTGTATGCGGTATCATTGAGGTTTAATCCATCAATTCACCTTAATACATTCAATGCGAATAGAAAAACGACAAAATTAATGCACACTAAATGTAAATCAAAATAAACATAACCCGGATTCATTGATTCCGGGTTATTGTTATATTAATGGTTAAAATACGGACGGATCGCCGATTCCAATTCGTTGTCATTGTCCATGGACAAACTCACATTTCCAATCAATTTCCAGCTTTCCGTATGCGATACCGTTTCCCGAGGCGCTACGGTCTTTAATTCACCCAGCGTCTCCAATTCCAGAAACAGATGATTCGTATAGCATTCGAACGAAGCTCCATAATCCGGATAAACCGCATGAACGTTGTGCCGGTAGCTTTTGATAAATAAATGGCCCTTGTTGAAATAGGCGGCCCAGCCCTCTTCATTATTGGTTCCGAATTTAAAAGGTCTCGCTGTCTCATCCTGCTGCAACAGGATAAAACGCTCCCCCCAATAGACACGGTGATCGTTCATTTGACTCCCGGGCCATAAAGCGAGCACACGATTGGGAAGCAGGTTCGTCTCTCGTCTCGCCTGGGGAATGATCGCTTTGCCGCCCTCAGCCATGACCGACAAGGCCCAGGGAGCAAACGCGACCGGCCAGGCCCCCGTATTGGTAATCCGGTGATGAATCGTAACTTCACCGCTCGCGGGATTCATCTGCACCTCAATCTCTTTTTGCACATGGGTCCAGGCTTCCGCATCAGGAGTCAGCACTATGCCATTTCCGGCTCTTCGCCACCGCACGGGTCCGTTATCGGGGTATGTCGTGCGGGGGACAGACTCCGGGCTCGTCCACAGCCGGTGTCCTCCGTAAATACGCCATTCGCCTCCGCCGACAGCCGAGAAATCCTCGCCTGTTTCTTTAAACTGCCGCTCGGTATCTTCAAAGAATACATTATCGCCGTCAGTGAAGCCAAAGCGGATAATTCTCGGCCCGAACTCGACCGTAGCGATGAGGCTTATGATGCCGTTTGTCACTTCCACACATTCTCCATAGCTCCCATAAATGATGGGCCGCACGCATAGCTCTGCCATTTTGAACCCCTCGATTAGTTATTCCTCAGTAGCTGCCTTCGAATTCCGCTGCGCGAACAGTCTGCTGCCCGCGATCGCGATCAAGCCTAACGAAAATAAGACGATCAGCGTATAGACCGCGTTAATCTGCGGCGAATAGCCGTGGCGGATCATGGACCAGATGAGCATGGGCAGGGTGTTGTCCGTCCCGATCAGGAAGAAGGATACAATAACCTCGTCGAACGAAATCGTCAGCCCGAGCAGCGCTCCGGCCAGCACCGCGCCTCTGATATTCGGGAGTGTAATGAGCAGAAAGGTCCGGAGCGGCGAGGCGCCCAGATCCATGGATGCGAACTCCAGATTCGGATCAAATCTTTTCAAACGGTCCATAACCAGAAACATTACAACCGGTGTAATGAACGTGATATGCCCGATAATGACTGTCATCAGAGAGGCGTCCACATTCAGGAACTTGAACAGCAGATTGAGCGATGTCCCAATAATAATTCCCGGCAAAATGTAAGGCAGAAGAATCAAAAATTGCAGGAATGCGCCTCCGCGTATCCGGTACCGCTGAAACAAGTAGGCCGCCAGCGTGCCAAATACAATCGCGCACAAAGTCGCAGGCAGGCTGACCAGTAGACTGTTTTTCGCGGCGACCCAAAGCTCCGTATTCGAGAACAACCCCCTGTACCAATCGAAGGTCAGCTTCTTGATCGGCAGCACCTGGATTTTCGATTCATTGAAGGAGAACAGGATCGTCACCAGAATCGGAAGATACAAGAAGGTATATACGATGAACGCAAATAATAGCGCTCCTCCATACTTCAAATACTTCATAAACAGCCTCCCTACTCCTCAAAAATAGCCTGCACGTTCCCGATTTTGCGCGTTGCCGCGATAACCGCCAATATGAACAGCAGCATAATCATCGAAAGCGCAGCACCGAGCGGCCAGTTATAACTGTTGCCAAACTGCGTTTGAATCATGTTCCCATACATAATTCCCGAGGTGCCTCCGACCAGCGAGGGCGTCATGTAGTCGCCGAACGAGGTGATGAAGGCGAACATAAACCCTGTCACGACACCCGGCATACTGAGGGGAAAGACAACCGTCCAGAACGTCCTTGATCCGCTTGCTCCCAAATCGGCCGCAGCTTGCAGCAGATTGCCGGGAATTTTCTCGATGGCGCTATAGATCGGGATAAAAGTGAACGGTATCGAGATGCACAGCATCGTGATGACGACCGCGGAGCTGTTGAACAATAGCGACGAGGAAGGCTGTTTCAAGATCCCCGTCAATACCAGGAGCGAGTTAATGAACCCCGACTCTCCCAGGATCGATCTCCAGGAATAGATCCGCACCAGGTAGCCCACCCACAAAGGGGCCAATACTCCAAGAAACAGGATCGTCTTCAAGGTTCCTCTCCGGTGATTGACGAACAAGGCCAGCGGATAGCTGATGAGCGCCGACAGCACCGCGACAATCAAAGCCAGCTTGATCGTTTTCCAAAGCAATGACAAGTATATCGGGTCCTGGAAAATTTTTGAGTAATTTTGAATACTAAAGCTGTGAATGATCCGGAAGTTGTCAATGCTCCAGAAGCTGAACAGCAGCATCGCAGAAACAGGCAGGACGATGAACAAGAGCACCCACACGGAAATCATAATCAGCATCAGGTTTTTCCCGTACATCTTAGCTCCTCCACTCTTTGACGATAACCGCATCCTCCGGACGGAAGAACAGATCCACGCGCTCTCCCACAGAGAATTTCACGTTCCCTTCGTCCTTCTGCTGCTTCATCAGAATATGTGTTCCTCCAGCCTCTCTGAACGTCAATTCTCTATCCGCGCCGTAATAGGTTTCTTCCACGAAGACCGTGCTGAGACGGTTAACATACCGTTCATCGTCTCTGGAGGTCCGGAGCTTCTCCGGACGAACCGAAATGTAGACATGCGGCTCTCCCGCGAGACTCGAAGCCTCATTGGTCATCGCTTGAAGCCCGGCGTCGCTCACAAAGCGCGTCGGCCCTTCCATTCTTCCTTTAATCAGATTGGATTTCCCGATAAAACCGGCAACGAAGCTCGTCTTGGGCATTTCGTAAATCTCCTCAGGCGAACCCACTTGATGCAGCAGGCCGTTCTCCATTACGGCAATCCGGTCCGACAGGCTCAGCGCTTCCCCCTGATCGTGCGTGATGTACACGAAAGTGATGTCCACTTCCCTTTGCAGATGCTTCAGCACCCGCTGCATTTCTTGTCTCAGATGAAAGTCAAGCGCGGAAAGCGGCTCATCAAGCAGCAAAACTTCCGGTTTGGAAATGAGCGCCCGGGCCAACGCGACACGCTGCTTCTGTCCGCCGCTGAGCTGATTCGGATAACGGTCGGGGAACCGGTCCATACTTACCATCTTCAAGCTTTCGAGCACTCTGGAGCGAATCTCATTCTTCGGCACCTTCCTGAGTTTCAAAGGATAGGCCACGTTGTCATAGACTGTCATATGGGGGAAGAGGGCATAGTTTTGAAACACGGTGTTCACATTCCGCTTGTAGGGAGGGATATGGTTAGCCGAGGTTCCGGACAGATACACCGCCCCTTCGGTCGCATGATCAAATCCCGCAATCATTTTCAGCGTTGTCGTTTTGCCGCAACCGCTCGGACCCACAATGGAGAAAAACTCCCCTCTGCCGATCGACAAGTTTAAGTTTTTGATTGCTACATAATTGCCAAATCGTTTCGTCACCTGGCGCAGTTCCACAACAGCCTGTTCTTGATTGATCATGGGGTCTCTCCTTTCCATAACAAGGTTGCGGCCGCCAGGCCGCACCCTGTTATACAGATGATTCGGTTATTGGGCCGCTTTGACTTCATTCCACAGCTTCACGCGTTTTTCAAAGCTTTCCGGGAAGGCTACGTACACAAGATTGTTGAAATAATTCGGATCATCCATATGCGACACCTTTTTCTCCTCGTCGGTCAGCATGGTTGCCGAGTCGGCATTTACCCCGCCGTAGCTCGTCTTCTTGATCAGCTGCGCCTGAACTTCCGACGAAATCAGATAATCGATATAGACGTGAACCAGTTCGGGATCTTTGGCATCCTTGCCGAGGACCGCATTGTCAATCCACACCAAAGCCCCTTCTTTCGGAATCACTTCCACGACGTTCTTGCCTTCTTTTTGAAGATCTGTAATCATTGTCGGTCCCATGGAGAATCCGATCCAGCCTTCGTCGCTTGCCATCAGATTTTTTCCGTCTTCAAAACCGGCGTAATAGGTGCGCACCAGCGGCTTCTGTTCGAGCAATTTGTTCTTCACTTGAGTGAGCTGCTCGTCCGTCAGGTTATAAGGATCTTCGAAACCAAGAAGCATCGCCGTCATTGCCGTTTGATTGGCCGCATCGTCCAGGGTAACGATCTTTCCGCTGTACTTCGGATCCCACAATGCGTTCCAGGAGTCAATCGGTTCTTTGATTTTATCCGTGTTGACCATCATAGGCAGCGAACCCCAGGCAAACGGAACCGCATAGGTCTTTCCGTCCTTTACTACGTGTTTATCGTTGAGCGACTTCATGTTTGCGATTAGCTGACTGGTATTCTTAAGCTTCGTCAAGTCAATCGGCTGAATCAGGTCCATCTTGTGATAACGGCTCACGGAGCCCCCATCCATGAAAATCAGATCGTACTTTACCGAGCCGGATGCGGCTTTGGCGAACATTTCGTCAACGCTGCCTGCATAAGTGACTTTAACGGTGACCCCGTATTTTTGTTCAAAAGGCTTCACCCATTCCTCTTCCTGATAGCCTTCCCAGGACAGCACATTAATCGTTTCACCTTTGAACTTCGCCAGATCCTCGCCGCCATTTGAGGGAGCCGCCGAGCTTGCCGTGCCGGCGCCTGTATTTGTGGAGCTTGCATTGCCGCCGCATCCGCTTAATCCAACCAGAATGACTACAGACATCAGAACAATCAGTACATGTTTCAGTTTCATGTTCTTCCTCCCTTTATTAATCTGCCCAACAAATGATTGTCTTTAGACCGTTAAGGTTGCCGGCAAGCAGAATCTCTTTCGCCTCTTCCGGAGATACCACCCGTTCGACCAATGGATTCAACTCGATTTGATTACGCGCCACGCATTCGATCGCTCTGGACCAGACGGCAGGGGAATTGGTCCGGCCAAAGATGCTTATACCTTTAAAAATGATGTCTCTGTGCGGAAAATGATCGGTATGACTGTTATTAAAGCCGTACAGGATAATTCTTCCGCCCGTGCTGGCATATCGAACCGCATCTTTTACGGTATCCGACAAGCCGACGGCGTCGATGACCAATTGAAAGCCGCCCCGGTCACGTATGCTCGGATGCTCTTTGAGCGCGGCAGCCTGCCCGTCGAACGGGATCAGATCGTCCGCTCCGAATCTTTGGAGTAATTCCGCGCGCTCCGGAAGTTTGTAAACGACGCAGACGCGTCCGGCTCCCATCATTTTGGCGATTTGCGTGAAATACAAGGCGGCGGGACCGTCTCCGTAAATGAGCACATGCTCCCCGGGCAGGAGCCCTGCATTATCCACTGCTCCAAAGGGACATGCCATAGGTTCGAAAATCGCAGCCGAAACATCGCTCATTTCAACCGGAATTTTGTGTGCGCTTTTTGCCGGAACCCTGACATAATCGGCCCATCCGCCGTCTTCGTTGATCCCAAGCTCACAATAATTCGCGCAAAATTCCGGCTGTGAAGCTTTGCAGAAAAAGCATTCGCCGCAAGGCACTCCCGGATCAATTACGACCCGGTCCCCCTCTTTCAACTCTTTGACATTACTGCCCGTCTCGATTACTTTCCCGGTTATTTCATGGCCTAATATATAAGGCGGGGAATAGGGGAACTTGCCCTTTATGATTTCAACATCCGTGGCGCAGACACCGGTATAGCTTACACGAACCAGTACCTCGGTGGGACGAATCTCGGGAATCGGGACTTCCTTCAGAGCCAGCATCCCGTCCCCTTCCCATATAAGTGCTCTCATCATGCCCGCCATTATATCTCCTCCATTGGCATTCTGGCTTTCAATTGACCGATTCTGGAAATACGCTTCCGGTTCTATCGGTCGCAGCGGTATTTCTCCAGCGCGTCTTCATTCAGTTCAACGCCCAACCCGGGCTTGTCGGTAATTTCCGCATACCCGTCCTTGACGGTAACGTCGCTGAGCAGCATTTCCTGACGAATTGGCGTCTCGGCTACACAGTACTCCAGCAAAGCTCCATTCGGTATGGCTGTGACCAAATGCAGGGAGGCGGCCACAACGATTCCGCTGCTCCAGGCATGGGGCACACAAGTAATATGATGCGCATGGGCAAGCTGAGCAATTCTCTTCGCTTCGCTCAAGCCTCCGCAGCGGGTTACATCCGGCTGGACAATATCCACCCCGCCTTGCTCGATCAGCTCTTTGAAGCCGTAGCGCGTCGTTTCATTCTCTCCTCCGGCAATGCGGATAGAGGTTGATTCCGCCAATTTGCGGTAACCTTCGTAATCGTCGGCGAAGAGCGGCTCTTCAATCCAGTAAGGAGAGAATGGCTCAAGCTCTTTGACTAGCGCCATACGCGAGGCAGCGTCGATCGGGTGGTCGTCGGACGGAATAAAGCCGAGATCGAACAACAAATCAATGTTCGGACCCGCCGCTTCGCGGGACGCTTTTACCAACTCCACAATCTCCCGGTTGCCCTGCTCGAAGCCGCCCCAGCCCAATTTGATCGCCGTATAGCCCTGCTCGACCCACTTCTTCGTTTCGTCATACGCTTCTTGCGGGGTATAAGGCATCAGCGTGCTTGCATACGCCCGGACCTTGCCGCGCTGCGCGCCGCCAAGCAGCTTGTACACCGGGAGATTGAGCGCCTTGCCCATAATATCCCACAGGGCGATATCAATCCCGCTGATGGCATGGATGACAACTCCCCTTCTTCCATAGAAGGTACTTCCCACATACAGCTTCTCCCAGATGCGTTCGATCTCGAAAGGATTCTCTCCAATGAGCATTTCTCCGAGCCCTCGGCAAATGCGGTGGGAGGAAGGCGTATCAATAATGGATTTGACCACCCACGGAGCCGAATCGACTTCGCCAATCCCGGTAATCCCTTCATCCGTATGCACCTTAATAATGATTCCATCCTGGGCGCTGTCATTGATTAATTCAATCGTGTTGCTTTGTCTTACAGGGATTGCTTCGACTTTCGTGATCTTCACGTCATATCTCCTCCTGCTGAATGTGATATTTCATGACAATAATATAAAATGTCGATTGTAGATTGTCAACAATATGTTTTGATGTATAATAGCCTTATCAGCGTCCACAGGGTAATGAATCTCGTTGACAATATTTTATTGAAGCAAGTACATTGTTTATTGTAAACAATAATCAGATCGGAGATTCTTATGACAAATCCTAACGATTTCGAGAACTTTCAATTTAAAAAAAATGATACCGTTTCTTTGCGTCAATTTGTTTACCAGGAAATTCGCGAAGCCATTATCAAGGGGCATCTCGAACCGGGGGCCCGATTGCGCGAGGTGGAGATTTCCAAGCAGATGAACGTCAGCCGCGGTCCGATTCGCGAGGCGATCCGGATTTTGGAGCAGGAGGGCCTGGTTATTTCCCATCCTTACCGGGAGACGGTCGTTGTTGACCTTTCCGAAGAGGAAGTCATTCATTTACTCGTGCCCACCCGGCGCAATTTCGAATTGTTTGCGGCGCAGAAGGCCGTCAGCGTGTTGACGGGCGAGGATTTTGCCTATTTGGACAGCATTATTCTGAATATGCAGGAAGCGAGCAACCATGATGATCTGGACCGTCTCTCCGATCTGGATCTAAAATTTCACGAACGGATTGTCGAACGCTGTGTTTCACCCGCCATGTTCCGCATCTGGAACAGCATCTCCGGCAAGCTCCATGCGCGCTTTCTCATTCAGGGCTATAGCCATTCCTCCTTGCAGACCGTAGTTGAGGAACACCGTGAAATGCTTCAACTGATTCGCAGTGGAGACAAGGAACGCATCGAACAGCATTTAAAGACGCACATCAAGTAGCATAAGGAGGCATGAATTTAGATGCAGAGTGGTAAAAAAATATCGGTTGGTTCCGAAATCTTACAGGTTCGGGCGGTAGCTTTCGATAAAGACGGCACCTTGTTCGATTCTCTAAAATTCTGGTCCTACATTGATGAATTGAGAAAGAGCGAATTTACACGTCTTGCAGGTCCCGAATACGGTGACGAATGGAGCGCCATGATGGGGTTTGCGCAGCCGGACCGCATTGACTACACCGGGGTGCTGGCGGTAGCCACGACGCTGGAGGAAATCATTCTGACTGCGGGGCTCCTGTATCGTCTGAAGGGATGGTCCTGGTTCGAATGCAAGCAAAAGGCGCAGCAAATTTTCGCGAACGCCGACCGGCAGCTTCAATTGGAGCAGGCTTTCCACTCGACGGATAACGTGCCTGATATTTTTCATCAATTGCATTCCCACGGGATATCCGTCGGGATCATGACATCGGATGCTTACGAACGCACATCACGGCTCATGCAGATGCTGAAAGTCGAGCACTTGCTTGATTTTGTCATAACCCCTGAGCAAGTAGGCAAAGGAAAGCCGGACCCGGAAATGGTGCACAAGGCTTGCGCGATGCTGAAGATTTCACCCGGGGAGCTGGCCGTTGTCGGTGATTCCGTGGCAGACGTCCAAATGGCGAAAGCGGCCGGCTGCATCGGAATCGGCCTGATTACGTACGAAGGTTCGGAGAAGGATTTGTCTCCGCATGCGGATTTGTTAATCCATTCTCTATCGGAAATCCAAGTGGTATAATAATAGCGCCTCAGCCTGTAAAAAGGTTGGGGCGCTTATTTGTTCTTGATCAATGCCCAGTTGGTGCCAGCGAGGAGCCTTGCGCAAGCAAGCCACAGGCTGCTTGATGATCAGGATAGACTCTATTGTGCCAAACGATATTGCAAAGCGGTGCCGATCTAAATTACAATTCTCGGAAAGGTGTGAGTTGTATGACCATAAAGATAAGTCCGACCCAAGAAAAGGAGTTTGAGAATGAGAAGAAAGATTGTTGCAGCCGCCGCTTTGATTGCTGTCGCATTGGGAGCATACCTCATCGCAGACAGGGACAAGCCAGATGAATCTGCCGGGCAGACGCTTCCGAACATCAAACAATTGGTACAGGAGTATAGCTCAGGAAGCCTTAAGGCTAAATCTGCATCGATCACATCGGATCAGCTTACCGTAACGGCAGACAACAATGGCAAAACGGCCTACAATCTGCCCCGGAACGAATTTTTCGTTTCCATTGCTCCATACGTCAATGAGACGCATCCCTGCGCCACTCATAACTTGGCCGGTTGCCAGGGAGAAATGGAGAATGAGAAATTCAACGTAACCATAACCGATTCGAACGGCAGCGTCGTGATTCAAGATGTATTCCAATCCTACAGCAATGGATTCATCGATTTCTGGCTTCCGCGCGACCAGACCTACCACGTCAAAATCGAGCAGGACGGCAAAAGCAGCGAAACAGAAATCTCTACTTTTAAAGGCGACAACACCTGTATTTCCACTATGAAATTGACGTGATAGGAATTCCTGAAACGACATTCAATCCCTTGATTTAGTTACCGCCCCGCTGCCGCATCGCCTCAAACAATAAAATTGTCGCCGCCATTGCCGCGTTCAGCGATTCGGCCCGGCCCTTCATCGGGATGATGATGCTCTTGTCCACCATTCGCGCCGTTTCCGGCGAGATGCCCCGGCCCTCGCTGCCGATCAATAGCCACTGGCTG
>NZ_ASSC01000775.1 GCF_000520735.1 Paenibacillus forsythiae T98 | reverse complement strand
AGGCCCGACTTTGCCGGGTACAGCGGCATCCTGGATGCGCTGCTGGGCACGGGCGCCGCAGGCGCGCCGCGCGGCGCCTATGCGGAGCTGATTGCCGCGGCGAACCGCAGCGGCAAGCCGGTCGCGTCCGCCGATATTCCAAGCGGACTGAACGCGGACACAGGCGAGACGCATGAGCCGTGCATTCAGGCGGCGCTTACGGTCTGCCTCGCTTTTCTGAAGCGGGGCTTGCTCCAGTATCCCGGTGCGGGCCATGCCGGGCGCATCGTTGTCCGCTCGATCGGCATTCCGTCCGGACTTGCCCGGGAAGAGGGGCTGTCCGCCTACTGGCTTACGCCCGCCGTGCTGGAGGACGTGCTGGGCGTCGACGTCTCCCGCCGCCGCGCGCCGGATGGGCACAAAGGGACCTACGGTCACGTGCTGATCGCCGCCGGGTCCCTGCGCATGAGCGGCGCCGGTCTGATCGCAGCCCGCGCCTCGCTGCGGACGGGCTGCGGGCTGGCGACCTGGGCGGTGCCGGGGAAGCTGCTGCCCCTTCTCGTCGGCGCGGCTCCCGAGCTGATGCTGGCGGATGCCGGCGGAGAAGCGGACGGAACCTGGAATGCCGCAGCGGCGGAAGAGGTGCTGAAGCTCGCCGGCAAGAAGGACGTGCTGGCCGTCGGCCCGGGAATCGGGCGGTTCGGGGATGACAAGGCATGGCTCCAAACGATTTGGGAAGGTGCGGACTGTCCGCTTGTCGTGGATGCGGATGCGCTGAACATCCTGGCCGAGTGCGATTACGGGACATGGCAGGGGCGCCGGACGCCGGTCATTCTGACGCCGCATCCCGGCGAAATGGCCCGCCTGGTAGGCGTGAGCACGAAGGAGGTTCAGCGCGACCGGATCGGCCTGGCGCTAAGCTATGCCCGGGAGCGCGGCGTGATCCT
>NZ_ASSC01000774.1 GCF_000520735.1 Paenibacillus forsythiae T98 | reverse complement strand
CCTGCCCGACAGCTCTCCCCACCGTTCTCCGGCATCCGTCATGATCCGGTACTTGCTGCCGAAATCCCCGACAACCCGGCCGGGAACAAGTCCCTCTTGATCCGTCTCTTGCCGTGCCATGACGCTCCATTGATTGATCCAATATTCATTCCATCCGTATTGCTGTATCGTCATGCGATACCTCCATTAGTTAATTTTTTCTTCTTGCAGAATCCTTCATTTGCTTCTTCCGGGTAGCGCGCCGCTTGCCCTGAAATTGTGTTTTTGGGCGCAAAAAAGCCCGCCGGAACATTCAGGTTCCGGCGGGCGGGAACAGGCCATGGTCTCTTTGCTAAAGAGACGGATTGGCCTGCTTGACCTGTGCGCGCAGCGGCGGTGTCCTATGGACACCTAACCGCCGCTGCACACCTGCGTATGCCGAGATAAGACTTAAGAGAAGTCTGATCTCAACATACGCAAAAAAGCCGCCGGAACCGATACGGTCCCCGGCGGCGCTTAAACCCTGTACAAGTGCGCGCTTACGCTGCGGCGTCTATGCCACGCCCGCAGCCTGTTCCCGGAAGACACGTATCCTGAGCAGTAACAACCGACAAGACCCAAGCCGTATAAACTGTCATAATACATCCTCTCCTTCCGGTAATATATGGTGCCATCATAAACGGGAGGACAGCCCTCTGTCAACCCTTGGTTCCGCCCTTTTACAAAATGCTCCGCAGTTCGTGAAGCTCATCAATCGTCTTCCAGGGCTGCATATCCAGCTTGTCATCCCACGGATGATTGCGCCGCAGCCAAATGCCGCGAAGCCCGGCGCGTCCCGCTCCCCAAATATCGTTGACGGGATGATCCCCGATGAACACGGTCTCATCCGGGCCGTATCCCAGCCTGTCCAGCGCCAGGCGGTAAATGGCCGGGTCCGGCTTGCTGATTCCGGCTTCGCCGGAAATGACAATGCTCTTGAAATGGCCGCGAAGCCCGAGCAAATCGATTTTTGCGTTCTGTATATCGCTTTTTCCGTTCGTTAACAGCCCCATCACGTAGCCGCGCTCCCGAAGATAACCGAGCGACTCCACCGCATGCTTCATCAGCGCGCCGTGACCGGAATAATTCAGGTCGTAGTAGGCGCGGATTTCCTCCGCAGACACGGATTCCCGCCAGGGCAGAACGTCGCTCAGCTCTCTGAAAAAGCCATCCTTGTCCCGATATCCGTCGGCGTCCCGGATAATGATATCTTCCACAATTTCCAGTTGCCGCGCCGGTTCCAGATAGCCTAGAAAATGCGAGACGAACTGCGTGCTGAAGCTTCGAAAGGTGTGATCTCTGTCCATAAGCGTATTGTCAAGATCAAACAGCAAAGCCTGTACCGTTTCCATACTGATTCCCCTTGTCCTTCATATGCGTCATTGCCCGTAAACGGGCTGTCAGGAATCATTGTACTATGGCGCTTTACTCTGTGAAAAGACCACTCGGACAAAAAGAAACCGGGGCCGTTCTCCTACTTGTGTGCATACTCACGTACATGGACCGGGTTCCTCAGACTGGCAAGAAAATAAACAACCGGCAAGCTCAGCAGCAGGCATCCGGCAGCAATCATGCCGCTCACCTGCCCGTAATGATAAGCCGTGCTGCCCGCCCAAGAGCCGAAGGAGCCTCCAAGATAGTACCCGACCATATAGAGTGAATTCAGACGGCTATGCTGCCCCGGATTCAGGCGGCTCAAGCGTCCCTGGTTCAAAGTCATATTCATCCGGGAGCCTACGTCAAGGACAAAGGTAACGGCTATGAGCACAGACAAATGATACCAGCCGAGGCCTAATAATATAAAAGAGAACACCATCGTCAGCAGCGCAGCCACATTCCACCCGCGAGCATGAATGCCGTCCGACAGCCGTCCCGCGAAACCCGCCGCCAAGGCGCCCGCAATCCCGATTACGCCGAAGGACCCGGAAATTCCGTTCCCGAAATGATAGGGCGCGCCGCTCAGGATAAAGGAAAGGGGGACCCAAAAGACATTGAAGGCGGCAAAGGCGGCCGCGCCGAAAAATACCGTTTCTCTCAGCACCGGCTCCTTCTTCAGCAGAGGAAGCATGGACCGCATGATTTGGGCGTAAGAGTCTTGCTTCCTGGCCGAATCCTCCGGCAGTTTCATATACACGTACCCGGCACACAACGTTAAAACCGCTGCCGCAAGCCAGTGTACGGTCCGCCAATCGGACATCTGTCCGATCCATCCCCCGGCCACACGGCCAACGAGCACGCCGATAAAGACGCCGGTCAGCAGCCGGCCGGTAACGGCCCCTTTTTTGTCCGAAGCCATGTTTGAAGAAACATACGGAATAATGAGCTGCGCCGCAACCGTGCAGAGCCCAAGGAAGAGCGCGGCAACGAGCAGAAGGGTGAACGATGGCGCAATTGTCATGACAACCAGCCACAACGCCGACAACAGCAGGCTGGCAACGATCAGCTTTCGTCTGTCCAACCGGTCGCCCAGCGGAACGATAAAGAACAAGCCGAACGTGTAACCAATCTGCATCATCGTAAACGGCAGACCTGATACACTCTGATCAGCATGAAAGCTTCGGGCGATATCCGACAGCAGAACCTGATCATAATACAGATTGGCAACGGCCAGCGCGCATATCGCGGTAAGCAGCCATTGCAGAGTGACGGGAAACGCCTTTAACTTAACCGTGGATTCCATGACGGATCATCCTCTCTTCTTGATACGATACAGTGTATAATCAGCTCTGTATGGCGTGAAGAGACGCATGATCCTAGGACGCGTGATCCTATGCTAAGGGAAAGGGGCTGGCTAGGCCGTCGTGACTCAAGACAAACATCAGGAACTCGGACTATTTTTAAGAAAAAAACGAGCTTCGCTTACGCCGGAGGAGGTGGGTCTGCCCTCTGGAAACAGGCGGCGGGTAGAGGGACTCCGCCGTGAGGAAGTGGCGGAATTGGCGGGTGTAAGCAGTGACTGGTATGTCCGGCTGGAACAGGGCAGGCCCGTGCGCCCTTCCGCCGAGGTATTGCTGGCATTAAGCCATGCGCTTCAGCTCAACCGAAAGGAACGCGAGTATTTATATACACTGGCGGCGCAGCGGCTGCCCGATGAAACGCCCGGTTCATTCAAGATCAGCTCCGGGATGCAGCAGTTTCTGGATTTGCAAAATCCTTATCCCGCCTATATTTCCGACCATGAGTGGAATATCATCGCCTGGAATCGGGCCGCTCTGGCGGTATTCGGAGATTACTCCGCAATGACCCGGCTGCAGCGCAACTCGATCTGGCGCTCGTTCATGGACCCGTATATGCAGCAACTGCTGGACAACTGGGAAGGACATGCCAAGCTGCGGGTAAGTCAACTGAGATTGGCCCACAGCCAGTTGCCCGAGAACCCGGAACGGACGGAATTGATTCAGGAGCTGTGCAGGCACAGCGAACAATTTGCGGATTGGTGGAATGAACAGACCATTGCGGGAACGCCTGAAGGCAAGAAGCTGATCCATCATCCCGTCGCCGGCGACATTCGCCTGAGCTATCTTTCCTTTCAAGCAGAAGAGCTGTCGAATGCGACGATCACCATCCACCTGGCAAGCGACACGGAATCGAAACAGCGGCTGGAGCGGCTGCTGGAGCATTGGACATCCTGACCGTTCAAGACCCGGCTGGAGGGTGATGCGGCATCACTTAGTCAAAATGCTCCGGGCGGTGGGTCAGCATCAATTCATCCTCGGTAATATACAGCGGAAAAGGCGGCATTTCCTTCAGATACCTCTGGCTCGCCAGCAAATGATAGTGAACCTCGGGAAGCTCCGCCTCTTCAATCAGGGGCAGCTTGCCCGTATCGCTGATATAGCTGTCCACCGCCGACTGCACCATATCGAGAAAATAGGGGATTTCTTTATCCGTTTCCTCGAAGATTTCGAACGTTTCTCTCGACATATAGAACTTCTGCTCGGATCTTCCGCCCAAATACCGGGCCAGCCGGGACAGATCAAGGCTTTGGTCATTCTTCATCAGGACGGTGCGGTTGATTTTGGCGGGCATATCCTTTTCGAATTGCCGCACAGCCTGTTTGACTTCCTGCAAGGTTACGGTAACTTGGCGGGGGACGGCTTCTTTCTTAAACTTTTTAAAAAGCATTTCGAAAGACTCCTTTCTGGGTTGCCATAGATAACGCTTACAATTCCATTTTAATTCATTCCGCAAATTTTAATCAATTCAAAATTGAACCGTCACAGAAATGTGCGAATAATAAGAAATTTATTTGACAGTTTCCCAGTTCGTCCACATTTCCCGGGGATTCAGCTCATAGTGGTCATTTTCCCTGTACATAAACTGATGCATAATAAACTCGCGGCGGATCGTGGCGTAATCTTCATGGTACTGCTTGATAAAATTGTTCATTTCCTTCTCGCTGTAGACAACGCCCGGCTTCAGCTGCTCGGCCATATGCTGGAGGGCAATCAGCTTCTTCTTGTACTGCGCCGGAATTTGCCGCAGGCGACCATCCTTGGCGAAGAAATTGCGGAGCACCGACTCCTTCAGCCTCTGTTCCTTGCTTTCCTCTTCCATTTCACTCACTCCCTTGTCAAAAATAAACTGCAGCGACGCCTCTCCGCCCTTCCGGATAAATTCCGGGTTCAGCTTGAAGTAGACGGTGTTCTTCTCGCGGCGTTCATTGATGAGCGCCGCCGAGCGCAG
>NZ_ASSC01000773.1 GCF_000520735.1 Paenibacillus forsythiae T98 | reverse complement strand
CCCCCCCGCCGCAAATTTTCTTCCAGCGACAAGCCCGAAAGGTCCATTCCATCGGAGACGCCGGCCCGGTGGTAAGGCCCGTCCTCCGGCTCCAGGAAGCCATAATTAAGGCCGGCCGTATGGCTCATCAGCTGGCGCAGAGTGATGATAGCCGGAGAGCCGTCCGGCAATAGCGGTTTGAAGTAGGGAAGCCACTTGTCAATAGGCGTATCAAGATCAAGTCTTCCCCGGGAGACGAGAACCAAGGCGGCGGCCGAGACGACAACCTTCGTTACCGAGGCAAGCCGGAATAAGGAATCCTCTCGCATGGACACCTTGCTTTCACGGTCTGCAAGCCCGGCGGCGCGGCTATAACCAAGCTTCCCGTCCAAAGCTATTTTAACCACAGTCCCGACCAGCCGCTGCTTGGAAAGCGTACGATCAATAACTTCATCAACCCGGGCTTGCAATGCTTCTGTTCCCGCCGGATTCATTTCGTATTTACTCAAAGTTTGTCCCCCTCCCAAATGTCAAGGATACAGAATATTATGGACCAGCATCCAGATCAATACAATATGCAAAATCGGATATGCGCCGACAGTCGTGATCACCAAAAGATTTCAGAGATGATTGTGTTCCCGGAACCATACAATCTTAACAGAGATGCATGCAAGTGCCAAAGCAGCAAAAAGCAAACCGCTCCCAATGATTTCGTTTATACCCAAACCGGAAATAAACCACCCTCCCACAGCTGTTCCCAATGTAACTCCCAAATTCGAAAAAGAGACATATAAACTGTTTGCAAATTCAGGCGCCTCTTGCGCTTCAGATGTCAGCCAGATTTGACTGACTATCAGTCCGCTGGTATGAACTGCTCCCCAGAGAAGAATAGCGGCAATGACGAGAACAACGGAGCTTGATACAAAATAAAGAAGCAGGTAGCAGAAGCCTAACGCTACAGGATAGAAGAACACCGTTTTTTCCATTTGAAAAGCGAGCAGCTTTCCCGCATACCAATTGCCCAGAACACCGCTGATTCCAAAAACTACAAGCATCAGGCTGATAAGTGCACCGTTCATATCGAATCTTTGCGTCAAGTATTCGGAGAAGTAACTGTACACGGAGAACATGGAGGAGAAGATAAAGCAGTTTGTAGCCATATTCAGCAATAGCGAGGGTTTTCGCAAGATACCGAGCTGGTTGCCGAAAGAAAGACGGTTAATTTTTGCAGATGGGGAGGGAACCATAATGCCAATCCCAATACAAGCAATCCCGTTTACAATCGCAGAGAATAAAAAAGAAGTACTTAGTGATAGTTGATTCGCGATATAAGAGTTAAGCGGAATTCCCAGAACCATGCCTATGCTGACTCCTAGAAATACTTTTGCACTTGCTTTAGCTGCTTCTTCTTTTGGAGATAATGCCCCGGCCACTGCAAAAGCAATCGAAAAATAAACCGGGTGGAAGAAAGCGGGGAGTATACGGAACAACAAAAGAATCTCAAAGCTGGGCGCAAAAGAGGAAACAAGATTAGAACCCGCAAATAATGCCATGATCCCCATCAACACTCTTTTTTGATTCGGTCTGGATAGGAGTAATGTCATCCAAGGACCAGAAATAGCAATAATGAACGCAAATGAACTGACAAGCATTCCGGCAGATACAGCAGATACATGGTACTTATTCATGACCATTGGTAAAGCTCCGACGACTCCAAGCTCCGTATAAATGATGCCGAATACCCCAACTGTAATGAAAAATAACGAATAGTTGCGTTTCATACCATCCCGCCCTTAATCTTAATATATGTATATCTATAAATATAGATATAATACTAATAAGCAGACAGCCCGAAATTCCAACGGGGCTGCCTATAAATGGTTATTAATATAGTCGGTAAATTTACCGATGTTTTCTTCATTCCTGCGGTAATAAGTCCACTGACCAAAACGTCTGGATTCCAGAAGCCCTGCATTTTTCATTAGCATTAAATAGCTGGAGATCACGGATTGCGCAAGTCCTGTCTTCTCTTGAATGCTTCCAACACATATCCCTCCTTTGAAGTCTGCATCGTGTGGCAAGGAGATTTGAGGACCAAAATGTACATCCGGACTCTTCAGCCAATCTAAAATTTGCACCCGGGTCTCGTTGGAAAGCGCCTTAAATATCAATTTAGTATCCATGTTGCTTATTATATCTACTTATCTAGATATTGCAAGATGTATTAACGAAACAATCTGAATAGTTGACCATGATTTTTCCTCATCATAAGCTGTCAATTGTTGACTCCCGCTTCACCACATAAATTTCCCTTCGCCATCAAACAATGAAAGCATATACCCATGTTGGCAAGGGAGATGAACTTATGAACAGGAATCATTGGCGCCATCCATATGCAGCCGGTACAAAAGCTGCTGCTCTGCTGGCAATGGCGATAGGCATTGCGATTGGGGGCGGTCACGGAAATGCGGCGGCATCGAACAATACTCCGAAGCTTTCTGAACGGACGCCTGCAGCCGGGATAGACGAGATGGCAGAAGCAGGCCCGCAGCACGTCAACCGTCCTCGTATCGCCGTTATCATCGATGACTTCGGAAACGGTCTGCGGGGGACGGAGGAGATGTTCGCGCTGCCGATCAAGCTCACCGTCGCGGTAATGCCGTTTCTGTCCACCTCGGAGGCGGATGCCCGCCGGGCCCATGAACGGGGCTTTGACGTTCTGGTGCACCTGCC
>NZ_ASSC01000772.1 GCF_000520735.1 Paenibacillus forsythiae T98 | reverse complement strand
TTTGCTGCGCCGGCGGGGGGTGTAGGATTTGGAGTCCTCCTCCGCCGCGAGCAGGCCAGTCGCCGCTCCAAGGGCGCCCGCTTTTCCTTTGCCAAGGCCGCCCATAACGAGCTTGAACATCGGAGCCATCTGTTGAAAGCCCTGCATCACCTTTTGCACCTTGCCCATGGAGCTGACGATTCCGTCGATTCCCCCCATGCGGTCGATCAAGCCCTTGATCTGATCCATGTTGCCCAGGTTGGCAAGTCCGCCGAGGTTCCCCAGCAGTCCGCCGCTTTTGGTCGCCGCCTCCGTTGCTGCCGGAGCCGCAAGCGCGGTTTCGGCCGCTTCCGCTCCAAGAGGGGAGAATGCGCCCGCCGTTCCGGGTCCCGGTACCTGCACGTAAGAGGTGATTCCGGGGTACGGAGACGAGCTGAACGATTCAGTCAACGCGCGGCTGCTTCGAGGGGAATGATTGTAGTAATGCTGAGGCATAGTATCACATTCCTTTGTCGGTTATTTTGCTATACTGTATGTCATGGGCGAACATAAGGTATGGACGGATGCCCGGGGTAACAGGGATAGGAGCGGAAAAGGGCAGCCGCCCAGCGGTCGGGGAATCTGGAATAATCCTTGTCCGGCTTTGTTTTTGATGCTCTGATGCAGTAAGATAGGAATGATGCCGACAGATGGGAGAGCGGAGCAGGGAGCAGCAGATATAAAATGATTTGTACGCTGGAGGCGGACACTTGTCCGTTGTTTTCGTTCTTTACAGCGTGAAATCGTTAATGCTTGAAAAATGCGCTCTGGTGCAATATAGTAAAGGCAGTAAGCCACATTAGGGGATGATTATATTATGCAGCTCAAGAAGCTGAACGATAAAAGTATCGATCAACTGTTTGAAGCCATTTTAACTTTAAAAGATATGGAAGAATGCTATGTGTTTTTTGACGACCTGTGCACGGTGAACGAGATTCAGTCGCTCTCGCAGCGCCTTGAGGTTGCGCGCATGCTGGGCAAGGGCTGCACGTATAATCAGATCGAAGCGGAGACCGGAGCGAGCACGGCGACCATCTCGCGGGTCAAACGGTGCCTTAATTACGGCAACGACGGCTATAAGCTGACGCTGGAACGTCTGGGGCGCTAATACCGATGAACCCGGGCGTGCTCATCATCAGTCACGGTTCGCGCGATACGTCCTGGGTGGCTATCGTTGATGAAGGTGTGAGCGAATTATCGCTGCGGGAGGAGCTTCCCGTGGCGGTTTCTTTTTTGGAGCTGGTGGACGGGCGCTCCATCCAGGACGGAATCGACACACTGGAACGGCAGGACGTTACAGATATTCTGGTTATTCCGCTGTTCGTCTCCTCGGGCAGCACCCATGTAGATGAGATCGCGTATGCGCTCGGGGCCAAGGATGAACCGGAAAAAGAGACCGAGCTCGCGCGGTTTAGAGTAACCGCCCGCATTCACTACGGTTCCCCCGTCGACGACGACCCGGATATCGCGGTCATGGCCTGGGACAAGCTGCGGGAGCTGTCGATCAATCCTACCAGGGAGATGATTCTGCTGGTCGGCCACGGGAGCGCGCATGCCGGCTTCCGCCAGCGCTGGGAGCGCGGAATGTCATCGCTGGCGGAGCGCGTCTGTAGAGTCAGCGGCATTGCGGCGGCGGATTACGCGCTGCTGAATCCCGACAATGTAGGCGATAAGGTGCGGCACTGGCGGAAACAGGGATATGAGGTGCTCGTTGCGCCGATTTTTTTAAGCGAGGGCTACTTCACCAAGAACGCCATTCCAGGCAAGCTCGAAGGACTAACCTACAAATATAACGGCAGAACGCTGTTGCCCCATCCGCTGCTGCCGCACTGGATTGCCGCCCGTGTGGAGGAAATGCTGAACAATCTGCGCGGGGGAGAGGGCGAGCCGAACCGGTAGCCCGTGCCTGGAATGCGTTAATCTTGCCGCCGTCTGCTTAAGGCTGTCCGGGTTGCTCGCTGCGGTTTATGCTTTACATCGAAGCTTCTCCGCCCGCAGTTTGGGGGTGGTTCCAAGGGGCCGGATCACAGGCGATCTCATGTGCTTTTTCCTCTCTTTCCCACATATATTGATTGTGCCCTCCAGAATTGGGTATAATCAGTTAAGTTGTTCAATAAAGAAGTGGGTGGAATTCCGGAAAATGAAAACTGCGAGATTAATATATAATCCAACTTCCGGGCGGGAAGAAATGAGGAGAAGGCTTGCCGATATTCTGGACCGTCTGGATCAGGGAGGCATTGAGGCTACCTGTCATGCGACGACGGGCGAAGGCGATGCGACGGAGGCTGCGGCGGACGCGGTAGATCGCGGATACGATCTCATTATTGCGGCCGGCGGCGACGGCACACTGAACGAGGTGGTTAACGGAATGGCGGAGAAGCCGAATCTGCCTCCTCTTGGGGTGCTTCCGCTGGGAACCACGAATGATTTTGCGCGCGCGATGGGAATTCCGAAGAATTGGGAAGATTCCTGCGATCTGATTATTAAGCAGCAGTCGCGTCTGATTGATCTTGGCAAAGCCAATGATCGCTATTTCATCAATATTGCCGGCGGCGGTACGCTGACCGAGTTGACATATGAAGTGCCCAGCAAGCTGAAGACGATGATGGGACAGCTCGCCTATTATTTAAAAGGAATCGAGAAAATGGCCAGCCTGTCCCCGACGGAACTGATGATCCGCGCAAGCGGCCAGGAGCTGATCCATGACGAGTTCATGCTGTTCCTGATTGCCAACACGAACTCCGTAGGAGGCTTTGAGAAGCTGGCTCCGGATGCGCGGATCGATGACGGGCTGTTCGATGTTATCGCTTTAAAAAAGTGCAATCTCGCGGAACTCATCCGTCTGGTCAGCCTTGCGCTGCGCGGCGAGCATCTTCAAGACAAGAAAGTCGTGTATTTCCGCACGAATGAAATGGAAGTAAACTCTCCCGGTCATGTCCAGCTTAATCTGGACGGAGAGCTGGGCGGCACGCTTCCGGGACATTTCCGGATACTGCCCCGGCATTTGCGGATATTCGCGCATACTTTGTAAGCAGCATGAATAATGAAGACCATGAAAGAGAAGTGAAACCGAGCGAATGAATAATAAC
>NZ_ASSC01000771.1 GCF_000520735.1 Paenibacillus forsythiae T98 | reverse complement strand
GACCCGCCCGAATCATCGACGCATCCATAATTTTTCTGTCATTTACAAGACGCGAGAACCATTTGACCGCTTCGTTGAACCAACCCATGCGCCGGTTGAGCTCCCCGATCAGGAACATCAGGCGCGCATCATTTCCGGAAACGCCCTCCCGTTCATATACATGAATATAGGACTCCAGCGAGTATTGAAGAAAGCGTTGTTCCTGCTCAGCGTTGCCCTGATACCGGTACATCCAGGCGATATGATGCAGAAGGCTTGCGATGATGCGCTCCTTGTCGCCTATGCACTGCGCGCATAGCAGAGCCAGCTTGTATGTCTCCAGCGCCTCCGCCCAGCTCCGCTTGCCGCCGAAATCCCGGGGCTTCCAGCGGTGGCCGATCCGCTCGTTAAATGCCTTCCGCTGCCAATCAGCCAGTCTGCTCACGGAATTCTCCGTGGAGGCAAAGCCGCATAAAGGACATACCCGGACGACGTAGTAATCAGGATTCTCTTCTTTGTAATAAGAGCAAAAATCCGCATCCCGGCGAACAGCCCGTTTAAGGCTGGGACGCACTCTGGAGGTTACGAATTCGGCTTCGCAATTGCAACAGGTTACTTTGATGGAGTATAGGGGCTCCAAATAGGTCATGGCCCTCATTCCTTTCGCGTCAGTCATGCATCAATCCTGTTCTTCGGGCATGTTGACAAAATGGCGGGCCGGGCCTGCAAGCCGGTGCAATATGAGCAATCGAAGCGACTCTTCCACTCCGGTTTCCTCCAGCGCTTCTTCCATGCACGCCAGCCACTCCTTGGACCGTTCCTCCGTAATCGGCACATGCATATGACGCGCTCTCATCATAGGCTGCCCGTACAGCTCGGAATACAGCTGCGGACCGCCGAAGAATTGGGTGAGGAAGCGGTACTGCTTGTCCATAACGGGGACGATATCGGTTGGAAAGAGCGGACCGAGCCGCGGGTGCGCCTGCACTTTACTATAAAACACTTCGACCAGCTTGCGCAGCTTCCCGGCTCCCCCAAGATGTTCATATATACTTATGTCCGAATTCATTGAAGCAACCAACTTTCTGCCGACTTAATAATATTGACCTATTCAGTATACCAAAAACAGGGTCGTTCGGCATCTTGCTAACGCGAAATTCAAGAGAAAAAATTCCTATATGCCTAATAAATAAGCCCCATACCCAAAACCTTTGTCCTAAGAAAAGATACCTATCGCCTAAATGTGAAAAAACGTTCAATATTACCTAAAAAAAGCCAAAAAAGACGCTAAACGAAATGTTTAGCGTCTGTGGCATATTAATAGGTCCGCCAATCCTCATCACCGGGAGAGACGAGGGAGGCCCGGATGACATAAACAAAAGCGCAAACGAGAACGCCGGCAACTACGCTCATCATCATCACTCCATCCCTGAATATTAAAGTTTTCGAAAGGTTGCTTTAGTTAATTTTTATATTACCATAAATACAGTAAAAATACACCCCCTATTGTAACCGCTTTCTTTATTTTTTGTATTGTTTGTCCCTCTTGAAGCATACATCTTACTATAGACCGGGAGGCGGATATGATGACCATAAAAAAGCTGGGCGGCCCTTTGGGGGCCTTGGGACTCGCCGGCTGCATGCTGTTGGTGCTGCTTTATCCCGAAGCTTCTCTTGACGCCGCGCTGCGCGGAATGGCCGTCTGGTGGGATGTGCTGTTCCCGTCGCTCTTTCCCTTCTTCGTCATCTCCGAACTCATGCTCGGCTTCGGCGTCGTCCACCTGTTCGGCGCTCTGTTTGACCCGCTGATGCGCCCGCTGTTCCGCATTCCCGGCAGCGGCGGCTTTGTGCTGGCTATGGGCTATGTGTCCGGCTATCCGGTCGGCGCCCGGCTGACGGCCAAGCTGCGGGAGCAGAACCTGCTCACCCGCGTCGAAGGGGAACGGCTTGTCGCCTGTACCACTTCCTCCGATCCGATCTTCCTGCTCGGCGCGGTTTCGGTCGGCTTCTTTCATAATCCCGTCTTGGGCCCTTGCCTGGCGCTGGCCCATTACGGGAGCGGCCTGCTTGTCGGGCTGCTGATGTCCTTCCACGGGCGAAGGGAAGAGCGAAACGGCGCCGGGCGAACGCCAGCCCCTGATACATCCCGCTCCGGCAAGCCGAAGCGGGAGCGGCCGGAAGCGGGACGTATCCGCACCGCCTTCGCCTCCATGGCCGAGGCGCGCCGCCGCGACGGGCGGACGCTCGGGGAACTGCTGAAGGGGGCGGTGGAATCCTCTCTGAAGCTTATTATTGTCGTGGGAGGGCTGGTTGTATTCTTCACCGTGCTAATGGAGCTGCTGAACCAGGCCGGAGCAATGGCCTTCCTTTTCTCGGCAATCGGACGGTTTC
>NZ_ASSC01000770.1 GCF_000520735.1 Paenibacillus forsythiae T98 | reverse complement strand
ACCGTCGCGGCTAACGGCAGGGAAGCGGTCCGGTCCGCCGTCAGCATACCTTACGATATCATTCTGATGGATGTCCGAATGCCCGTGATGGACGGTCTGGAAGCGGCGCAGGTGATCCGAAATACGCTTGCCCCGGATCAAGCGCCTTATATGGTTGCGCTGACGGCCGATTCGCTTCGGGATGACCGAGGCAAATGCCTGGATTACGGGATGGATGAATATTTGACCAAGCCAGTCGATAATGAAGCGTTGTCAGCTGTACTGGAAAAGGCGGCGGTCCGGGCAGCCGAAAGCGGCAAGGCCCTCAATATGCCGGATAATCGATAACCGCGAACCGCATGAACGAAAGCGGCTTCGGGAAGGCGCCCTCCTGGGCGATGATTCAGCCGGATGAGGAGATCTATGATTTCTCGGCGCTGGATGAAACGATGGACCGGCTGTACAAGAACGAAACCTATGTCTGCCTGGCTACGGGCACGGGAGCGCATCCGATCGTGTTGGCCGGGGCAAAGCGTACTACATCGCTTCAAGCCCTGACGCTGACTTTCTGCGAGGCTTTCTCGGCAATCTGTGCGCCGACAGGAATATCGCACCGCTCGTCCAGGCCCCGCAGGGGCTTGAAGCCGCGCGGCGGGTGAAGAACGGCACGTCCTACCTGTTCCTTATGAATCATACCGACGCGGAGCTGAGGACAGAGAGCGGCTCCGCCGGGATGACCGACCTGCTGACCGGCAGCCAGGTGAGCGGTACGGCGGCAGTCCCGGCGAAGGGGGTAATGATTTTGAAAGGATGACCGGACCGGGACTGAATGATGGAGGGCAAGAAAGTGCGAAAGGCAGGGATCTTCGCTTAATGCGACGAGCCTGCCTTTTTTCTCATCTGGGGCTTGGGATTGCGCTTCATCATGAACATGCTCTTGGCTAGCTGTTGCTGACCCGCTTTATGGTTGACGCGGCAGGACAGCTAAGCCTGGGAGCTTGGGATTCCGCTAGCCGCTCCTGCCGTCTGTCTGGTCGATCCCCGCAAAATAATGCTCGACTCCAAATAAATGGTCTCCTTATGGCGGTCCGGCTGCTCGATCCGGTTAAGAAGCGTCTCGACGACGCGCGTTCCGAGTT
>NZ_ASSC01000769.1 GCF_000520735.1 Paenibacillus forsythiae T98 | reverse complement strand
AAGCCGCATTCGGGTCGGCGGCCGCATTCGCGTCGGCGGCTGAATCATCGCTTTGCGGAGTCACTTCGCTGACAGCCGCGCCGCTGTCAGCTGCCGACGGAAGCGCAGCTCCCGCATCCTTGACGGAATCCACTTGAATGGTGCCGGCCGTATCTTTGGGCGAAGAGACGCCCGAGTCCTCTGTGAACAAATAATAAGCGGAGAGAACCACCATCAAGCTGAGCATGGACACCAACCAGATTGTTTGTCTTTTGCCGTTCATTACTTTTCCTCCTTTTTGCTGTTCCTTCAGATTCCACTGCCGAAGCCATACCTTTCGCGCCCCTTATTCCTGCTTGCGCGGCACAACGGAGATGCGGTAGCCCGGAACATTCAGCGCCTTCTCCACCGCCTGCTCGATCAGCCCTCTCACCACCTTGTTCTCGGCTCCCTTGGCGACAATGAGCACGCCGCGAACCTGGGGCTTGACTCTTTTGGTAATAATCGGCGTCTCGTCTCCGGATTGGCTGTAAGTGACGATTTCGCCGTTTCTCGTGTATGTCGTCGTGTGGCGCTTGCCGCCGTTCGCGTCGGTCTCTTCGCTGAGCTGCTGTGAATCGTTCATATTGCGCTGCACGATGACCTCCTCGGTTGAATCCACAGTCACCAGGATGTCCACCGTGCCAACCCCGACGATTTGCTCCAGAATGCCCTTCATCCGGTTCTCCATTTCCCGCTCGATGCCGTCAAACGAACTGGCGCTATCGCCAGTCTCCTCCTGCATGGCTGCCTGCGAGTTCTGAGCTGGCGGCGGTTCTCTTCCCGTATTCTCGCTGTCGAGCTTCTTCACATTGACAAAGGAATTGAACAGCATGATCGCCGCGCCCAACAGACCCAGGATGATCAGCCAGCGGAAGGTCTGGTTGCGCTTCGGATTCTCGGACCCTCCGCCGACCAGCTGCTCCAGCTTCTTCAGCCAATTGCCCATTGCTTATGCCTCCTTCTAGATACCTTTCTTCTTGATATCTAGGTCAGATAAACGGATCGCTACAATTTGTCCGCGCCGCCGTCCACTATTTTGATCTTGCCGGGATCAAGGCTCCAGTTCTTCTCCAGCAGCGCCGTTACCGCTTTGGCGTCCTCACTGTAAGGTCCGCGCTCCTCTTCCGTCCCGGATGACGCCGGATCGGCTCCGCCTGCGCTTTCGCCCTGTTCCCTCGGCAGGCTCTCCTCGCCCAGCTCGACTTTGATATCCTCCACGGGCTGGACCGCTATCGGAGTGCTCCCGCCGCTTCCGCCACCGGAGCCGCCCGGCGCATTGCTTGGAGCAGCGCTTCCTTCCCCGGGAAGCGTGACAATCACCTCAGTTATGGCAGGCGCTGAATGGCCGTCCGCCTCGCCCTGCAGAGCGAGCGTCACAGCCACATTTGCTCCGCGCTTTCCCGTCTCGCCGGCAATCTGCTCCTGCATCTGCCCCGCAATTTGCTGCGCGGCCAGCTTCAGGCTCTGCTCCCTGCCGCCCGCAGCGAGCTTCTGCCCGTCGGCCAATATTCGCCTAAGCTCCGCGTCTGCCGTTCCGCTCGGCCCGGACGCCCCTCCGTCCGCCTGCCGGAAGGCCAGACTAAGCTCGGACGCCGCATTGCCTTTCAGCAGCGAGACGACCGGACTAAGCAGCGTCAGCAGAACCAGCAGGCTGAGCACCAGCCTGGCATAGCGCTCCATCGACTTGCTCGGAAGGAGAAGCTCGACGAACGTCGCCAGCAGCACGATTAAAATAATTTCCCGAAGCCATCCTCCAAGCCAGCTCATGATCCACCTCCCTTGCGGCGTTATCTCATCATGACCGTGACGTTCCCGGCCGTCAGCATAATGGTGACCGCCAGAAAGAACATGAGCGACACGGCGGCCAGAGCGGCGAACACATAGATCATGCTTTTTCCGATCGTCTGCAGGCACGATACGATTGGCGTGTCGCCGAGCGGCTGCATCACTGCCCCGGCTACGTTATAGATCAGGGCAAGCACCAGGATTTTAATCGCCGGGAACGCGCACAGGAACAGGATGATGATCACGCCTGACAGCCCGATAGCATTTTTCACCAGCAGCGAGGCGGAAATAACGGTATCGGTGGCATCCGCGAACATTTTGCCGATAACAGGCACGAAATTGCCGGTGATATACTTGGCCGCCCTGAGCGTCACGCCATCCGTGATCGAGCTCGTAATGCCCCTGACGGAGATCACGCCCAGAAAGACGGTCAGCAGAACCCCGAGCACCCCCATGCCGATATTTCTCAGCAGATTCGCAAGCTGGGTCAGCTTGTATCGGTCCGAGATGGAGCTGACCAGATGCAGAACCGCCGAGAAGAACAACAGCGGAAATACCATCGTGTGGATTAACGTCCCAACCGTATGGATCATGAACACGATCAGGGGGTGGGTCACCGAGACGGTAATGATATTGCCCATGGAAGCCAGCAGCGCGAACAGAAGCGGAATCATCGCCATCATGAAGTCAATCATCCGGTCAATCGCGTCCCTCGCATAGCCGATGGCGACATTAAAGCTGTTGACCGCGATAACCAGCACCACCATGAAGCATATGGTGTAGGCCACCTTGCTGACCGTCTTTCGCTCAAATGCCGCTTGCAGCGTCTCCAGAATCATGCTCAGCACGCTGATCATGACGATGGTAACGAGCAGCTTGCCGTTGTAGAGCACTTCATGCCACATGTAGGAGAGGAGCCCGGACAGCACATTGTGCAGGCTTAGCCCCTTTCCCCCCGGCAGCAGCATATCCATGAGCGAGGGCGTCGCCCCGTCCGGAAAAAAACCGCCGTAATCCTTCATCAGCTGATCCCAGTACCTCTCCACCTCATCCTTGGGCAATTCGTCCACCTGGCTCTTTACCCACTGGTCTATGGGCGTTCCGGTCTGATCGGCCGCACCCCCTCCCTGGACCGGATCGGTCCCGATTTGACGCATATAGCTCTCCGTTTGGCCCGTGTTGCTATCGGCCTTTCCGGCCCCGTCTGCCGGCGATGCGGCGGCCGGGCTCCACCCGCTTAACACGAGACAGAGCAGCAGCAGCAGCGCAGCGCCAAGTCTGGGAGGTCGGAACATGCCGCGCTTTTCCATCGCCACTTCTCCTTTCGATTGCGGATGAGCCTGACTTTAAGGCGATTTACGCCGGGAGCAGCTTCATGACCGTCTCAATAATGATGCCGATGATCGGCATAGCCAGCGTCATAATCAGCACCTTGCCGGCCAGCTCGATTTTGGAAGCGATGGATTCCTGGCCCGCGTCGCGCACGATCTGGGCGCCAAATTCCGCGATATAAGAGATGCCGATGATTTTGAATACGGTCTTCAGATAGACAGTCTCCATGCCCGAGGATTCCGCGAGCCGCTGAAGCGTGGAGATAACGCCGCCGATTTTGCCGATCAGAAACAGGAAGATGAGAATGCCCGTCGCCGCAGCCAGCAGGAAAGCGAACATCGGTTTTTGCTCTTTCAGCACAAGAATGAGAACGGTCGACATCAGCCCGATTCCTACGATTTGAATGATTTCCATGGCGCGCCTATTGAAAAAGAAAGATCGTCTTGATTTCCTGCAGCAGTCCGTCCAGCATCCGAATGACCATGAACAGCACGACGACAAAGCCGATGACGGTCACCCAATGGGCGATATCCTCTTTGCCCATCTGCTTGAGTACGGTATGAATCATGGCGATGATGATGCCAATGCCGGCAATTTGAAAGATTGCGTTGACTTCAATATTCATTCCTGGCACCTCGCTAAAAGATCAAAATGACGATGAGCGCTCCCAGCAGGACACCCAGGCTTTTACTTACTTTTTCGTACTTCGCCTGGTCCTCGCGGGCGGAAATCTCCTCTTGCTTCAGCTGCTGCAGCGCCAGCGCGATATGATTGGCCTGATCGCTTCGGTCGCTTGTGCCCAGAGTGCAGCTGAGCTGCCGGAGAATCTCCCGCTCCGGCGCTTTCATCGCGGTCGCCGTCCAGTGCGTGTCCATCGCCCGCGAGAGCGCATCCTGCGCGCGCTCGTTATGCGGCGCGCACATTCGGTCGGCG
>NZ_ASSC01000768.1 GCF_000520735.1 Paenibacillus forsythiae T98 | reverse complement strand
TCACTCGTTGTTCAGTTTTCAAAGATCAATGTCTCTTTCAGTTCATCACCGCGTCTCACGCAGCGACCTTTATAATATATCACAGGTCATTTGTTATCGTCAAGCGTTTTTTATTTTTATTTTTCAAACCGCTTCTCGATCACTGACTGCTCCATATCTTGTCCGAAGAGCCGAGTATTAATGTAACACATAACATGAATCGGCGTCAACTACCCGAATAAGGTTATTTTCAAGCCTATAAGCATGACCAGCCCCGGAAGACCCAGAACGGATACGGCCCCTATCGTGGCCGGGTTCAGCGGAATGTACACCGTCCCCGCCAATGTAGTGAAATCGACGATATACAGCCCCACAGCGGCCAGGATCAGGTGGGAGCCGAAAAGGCCCAGCCACCCCCAACCCAATCTTTTTTTAAATATGACTGCCATCAGTAACACAGCAGATACAATCAATACGCCTGCCGCTATCGCTTTCATTGCCGTCGCCCCCTCATCTCGAACTATAGCCGGTTGCGCTTTAAGCCGATTCTTTTGGCATGCTTCAGGTGAATTTGATATTTCCGCTCCGCGGCCTCCAGAATATAGATGGCATAATCAATCTGGTCCTGACCGACAGCTTCGTCAAACATCAGGTGAGCTCTTTCCCATTCGATTTGAGCCTTCCTCACCTCGGTAAACACATCCCAACTCTCGTCCAGATCCTCCCCTGGTCCGTTGCCGTCCTTCCGGCGCCACCCGCTCCACCAGCCCATCTTCGATTCCTCCTTTAATGAATTGTCTATGACGGACTTATCGCCGTATATTCTCATTCATATCGGGATCAGGACAAACTTAGAACCAGGAAGTAGCGCGTTCTCATCGACTGATGTTTGCTGTGAGCAGGAATATTATTGTCTTAGAGGGGTTTGACGTCTTAAAAAATGCATAAAAAAAGAAGCCCTTGACGGACTTCTATCATCAAATGGCTTCAAAAAAGCTCGCGCCGGCCTTCCAGCGCCTTGGACAAGGTCACCTCATCCGCATATTCGAGATCGCCGCCGACAGGCAAGCCATGGGCAATTCTGGTTACTTTGACCTCAAACGGACGGACGAGACGGGAAATATACATCGCCGTAGCCTCACCCTCGATATTAGGGTTGGTAGCCAGAATAAGCTCCTGCACTCTTTCGTCGCTAAGTCTTGTGAGCAGCTCCTTTAACCGAATGTCATCCGGCCCGACGCCCTCCATTGGAGAGATCGCGCCTTGCAGCACATGATAATACCCGTTGAATTCCTTGGTCCGCTCCATGGCGACAAGATCCTTGGAATCCTGCACCACGCAAATGACCGAGGCGTCGCGCGCTTTGTCCTGGCAAATCCGGCACGGATCAGTATCGGTAATATTGCAGCAGACCGAGCAATAATGAAGATTGCGTTTTACGCTGACGAGCGCTTTGGCAAAATCAATGGTTTCGTCTTCTTTCATGTTCAGCACATGAAACGCAAGCCGCGCGGCCGTCTTCGGGCCAATTCCCGGCAAACGCGTAAAAGCATCGATCAGCTTGGCTAGCGGTTCGGGGTAATACATCCCGTTAGAACAGGCCCGGAATCTTCATGCCGCCGGTGAATTTGCCCATATCCGCACTGGCCAGCTCTTCCGCTTTGGTCAAAGCGTCGTTCACTGCCGTAATGACCAAATCCTGCAGCATTTCCACATCTTCCGGATCTACCGCTTCCGGCTTAATTTCGATGGACAGCAATTTCTTGTGTCCGTTCACCTGGACGGTCACGACTCCGCCGCCGGAGGAGCCTTCCACCGTTTTGCTGCCAAGTTCTTCTTGGGCTTTCAGCATCTGTTCCTGCATCTTTTTGACTTGCTTCATCATTTGATTCATATTGTTCATTGTTATCTCTCCTCGTGAATACGCGCAACCTGCGCGATTGGTATGCTGCGGGTCAATCCTTTATGACAACGAGGTCTTCGCCAAAAAGCTGAATGGCCTCGTCAATCCAAGGTTCCTTGGAAGTCCCCTCGGCTTCATGTTCATGTTCCAGACGGAGTTCCTCTTTAACCGCAGGCTGCGCCGATTTGGCGGAAGCTTCATTCCAATCCCGGAGCATGACGGTGACCAGACGGTACGGCTTGCCCAGACGAGCCTCCAGC
>NZ_ASSC01000767.1 GCF_000520735.1 Paenibacillus forsythiae T98 | reverse complement strand
GGCGGCGGACGACGCTCCTTCCTCCGCCGCCGGCTTCAAGGAAGCGCCCGCCGGAAGCAGCGAGGAGATATCCTCGCTTGCTTCGGCAATAACCGCCAGTGGATGAAACACCTCCACCGTCCCTTCCTCGACCAGAATCTCCCTCAGCACTCCGCTGGTCTTGGCCTCGATTTCATTGGATATTTTATCGGTCTCCACATCGAATAGAATATCTCCCTGCTCGACGCGGTCTCCCTTGGCCTTCCGCCAATTGGAGACGGTTCCCTCCGTCATTGTCAGCCCCAGCTTGGGCAATACGACAAGTTCAGCCATGACGCACCTCCTTGATTTTGCAACTCATGGTCCGCAGGTTTCAGAACATCGCCTTGACGCCTTTGACAATATCCTCCGCGCCCGGCAGCACCAGCGACTCCAACACCTGGGTGTAAGGAACCGGCGAGTTCAGCGCGCCAATCCGCACGACAGGGGCGTCCAGCTCATCGAAGCACTCCTCGGCAATGAGCGCCGACAGCTCGCCGCCGTAGCCGCCGCGCTTCACTTCTTCCGTAACGACAAGCGCCCGGTGCGTCTTGGCGATGGATCTGAAGATCGTCTCTTTATCCAGCGGATAGAGCGACCGCAGGTCGATGACCTCGGCCTCGATGCCTTCCTTGGCAAGCGCGGCCGCCGCCTTCAGCGCGTCATGGACCTGCTTGCCGTAGGTGATGATCGAGACATCGGCGCCCTCCCGGGCAATCGCGGCCGAGCCGAACGGAATCGGAGCTACTTTTTCCGGCACTTCGCTTTTTTGGGAATAGAGCACCTTGCTCTCGATATAGACCACCGGATTGTCGTCGTCAATCGCGGTCAGCATCAAGCCCCACGCGTCCGCAGCATTGGACGGATACACCACCTTAAGCCCGGGCACATGCGTCACCCACGCCTCAAGGGAACCGGAGTGCTGCGCTCCGGCGCTGATGCCGCCGCCCGCAGGGAGGCGCAGCACAAGCGGAACGGAGATTTTGCCACCGAACATGTATCGCATCTTCGCCGCCTGGTTAACCAGCCCATCCATGCCGAAGGTGAGAAAATCAATGAACATCAGCTCCGCCACAGGTCTCAGGCCCGTCGCCGCAGCCCCCACCGACGCGCCGACAATGACCCCTTCCGAAATCGGGGTGTCACGCACCCGCTCTTCGCCGAACTGCTCCCACAGCCCTTTGGTGACGCCGAAGGTGCCGCCGTAAGGGCCGACATCCTCGCCGAGCAGAACGACGTTCTTGTTCTCCAGCATTTTTTCCCGCAAAGCTTCGCGGATGCCCTCGCCATAGGTTATTTTTCTCATCTGATTCGCGCCTCCTCGATCAAATCGGAGTAAATATCCTGCACAGAAGACTCCGGAGCAGGGTAAGGGCTTGCGTCCGCGAACTCCAGCGCTTCCCGGATTTCCTCATCCACCTCGCGGCGGATCGTCTCAAGCTCCTCCTCCGTCAAGACGCCATTCTCCAATAAATAGCTTTCAAGCCTTGGAAGCGGGTCCTTTTGCAGCCAGGCTTCCACTTCCTCCTTGGGCCGGTAAGCACCCGGATCGCCTTCAAAATGGCCGTGCTGCCGGTAGGTCTTAAATTCCAGCAGCGTCGGCCCTTCGCCCGCGCGCGCCCGGCTCACCGCTTCACCGACCTTCTCATAGACCGTGAGCACATCATTGCCGTCCGCCGACAGCGAAGGCATGCCGTAGCCAATCGCCCGCTGCGAAATGTCCTGTATATTCTGATGTCTCGCCTGGCTGACGGAGATGCCGTACAGATTGTTCTCGCAGACGAAAATCACCGGAAGCTTCCACAGACTGGCCAGATTCATCGCCTCATGGAAGGTGCTTTGATTGGTGGAAGCGTCTCCAAAAAAGCATACGCTGACCTGGTCAGTGCCTCTGTGCTGCGCGCTCCAGGCCGATCCCGTGGCGATCAGATGTCCGGCCCCGACGATCCCGTTGGCGCCAAGGATGCCAAGCTCTGCGTCCGCAATATGCATAGAGCCTCCTTTTCCTTTGCAGTAGCCCGTTTCCTTGCCGAACAATTCCGCCATCATGTACTTCAGATTGCTGCCTTTGGCGACGATATGCCCATGCCCCCGGTGGGTGCTCGTAATATAGTCGTCGTCCCTTAAGTTCGCGCAGGCGCCAACGGCGATCGCTTCTTCCCCGATATATAAATGCACAAAGCCCGGAATCTTGCCTTCGGCGAAGAAGACCGAAGCCGTCTTTTCAAACTTGCGAATTCTCAGCATTTTCCGGTACATCTCGCTCAACAATTCTTTTGAAATGCTCAAGTGAATCCCTCCCGGTTCGGAATGTAAAGTCTGACTCCCCCTCATAAGACCTCCTTCTGCTGTGTTTGCCTTTCACTTGAAATATAGATGCAATTTCCATGCCAACATATAATGTCTGTATAAAGTGAACTTGAAAAATGACAGCAGGGGAAGGAGTAACGAAGGGGAAGTTTGGAACTGGAGGAGCGACAGCGTTCGCCTTTATCTCCGGATTTCATCCGCGAAGAGCGATTTAAATCAATGAAATCTGGGGATAACAGCGGCCGGAAGTCCAAACATTCCTCGTAGTTACGACTGGTATCTGATTGGAAAATCTTAAGTTCATCTTGTATAAGAGGAAGCCATGAAATGGCCGAAGTTAAGAAGTGAAACGCCAAAAAGCCCTTCCCATAACGGGAAAGACTTAGTGAAATTATTCCCATATCGGGAAGATGCGGGAAAGCCGGGAATTCAGGACGCGCCCCGGATGAACTGGAGAACCTCATCCATAACCTTGTCCTTCTCCTCGCAGTAGCATAGCAGATGGCCGCTGCGCTCGATCAACAGGACTTCCTTGACGGAAGAAGCGATATGCCGCTCCAGATAGGCGGCGCTCCTGGTCTTGACGAGATGATCCCTTGTTCCCTGCACAATCAGGGTCGGCGTCTCGATCTGCGGATACAGCTCAAAGCTCTCGCGGACGATTCCGGCAAATTCGCGGTTGGCATGGACCGGAGTCGAGCCGAACTTGCTTACATAGTTCTTCAGCATCGACAGGCTGCCCAGCGTCTTGATAATCTCGGCCGGATTCAGCGGGAACACCGGAGCGGCCAGCAGCGTCAGCGATTTGACCAAGGCTTTATGCCGAGCGGCCAGATAGGAAGCGATTAACGCCCCCATCGAAAAGCCGATCACATGCACGCCGTCGCCGCTTTGAGCGAGTTTTTCCAGTTCGCCCGCAGCCTGGTTGTACCAAGCCTCCCGGTTCGTCCGCCGCATATCGGCTCTTCGGCCGGTGTGCCCCTCCAGCGTGAACGTACGGGTGAGGCAGTGATGCTCTTCCAAATATTTCGACAGAGGCTCGATTTCAAATATGCCTCCGGTAAATCCGTGAATGAATAAGCAGCGTTCCATTTCGATTCCTCTTTTCGCGGCAGCTCGGCATTCCAAAGAGTTCATTATAAGCCTGACGCATGAGCGATTCCAAATGCAGCGGGAGGCATAATGCCCTGACAAAAGGGCACCATTGCCAGGACGCTGTTCCGAAACCCGATGAATGGCGCGTCGTTAGGCCGAGCCTGTGGAAGCGAAAGTGGCTTTGGATTTCTGCTTCCGGCTTTCTGCCTCCCGCAGTTTGGGTTATAATTGGAGAATGACGAAGAACGTCCCGTTTCACTCTAGCCTGAGTGAGCCGGGACGTTCTGCATTTGGGAGGGATTGCGATGGAATTTACGGATGCATACAGACAATTTATTCAAAAGCATATTAAGGCCAGAACCGGAGAACGCAGATCCCGGCTGGAAAGAGGGCACAGGCATGCCGAATCCTATTTTCTGAAACATGTCTGGTGGCCTTTGCGCGGAAACTTTGACGATCTTCATCCCGAGTATGAGGTGCTTGATTGGCGAGGCCGATCTTATTTTGCAGACTTCGCCTGGCTTCCGGGACATCCAAAGCTGATATTCGAAATCAAAGGATTTGGCTCGCACGTACGTGATATGGATCGCCAGAAATATTGCAATGAATTGAACCGTGAGACCTTTCTTCATGCGATGGGGTATCAGGTGATTTCCTTTGCCTACGACGACGTAGAGCGGCGCCCTGAGTTATGCATTACCCTGCTCCGCATGATGCTAGGCCGCTATCAGCCTTCGGCGGTTCCAATCTCCAGAGCTGAACTTGCCGAAAAAGAAATCATCCGGCTTGCCATACACGCAGCCAAACCGATTCGGCCAATTGATGTCGTCCGGCATTTCGGAATCGACTCCAAAACGGCAGTCAACATGCTGAAAAGGCTGTGCGGCAAGGGCTGGCTTGCTCCTACGTTACGCGGCAGGGGCGAAAGAATCGTCAGCTATGAATTAGCGGATGGAGTGCTCGATTATTTTTAAATCTGGCTGGCTTATCTGCCTGGAATTTACCCCTCTAATTTGGGAGCAATACATCCGAAAAAGAAGTTTATAGGGAAAATCTCCATTTAATTTTGCCGATTGTTCTACTACTTGCGCCAAATTGAGGAATTAGATGGAGCTTTTCCAGCTATTTCGTAAATACCGACAATAGCTGATGGATTAACAGGAGGATTTCTCGCTAATTATAAGATGCTATGTGTCCAGCGAATGAGGCACAGCAGCTGCGGAGTGTCCGGCGGCGTCATTAACGCCAGCTGCGCCGAAACGGCGGGGTACTGGCCGGGCCTAGCTATAATATGCCACCGTCTGCATTCAGCAACTCGCATAAGCGCTCAGCTGCGGCGCAGCACGTTAGCGGCAGGGGGGCTGTATCTACAAGCTGCTGATGCCTCCGCCAGTTCCTGATACGCCGGTTAAGGCGCAGCGCCAGACGCGAATAAGCGCCGCGCGCGAATGACAGCCTCGGACACGAAGATGGCTGACGCCTCTCCCGTGACGCAGTGCGCCCCGGCTCCGGACGCCTACCCGGGTTCGCTGTGCCTCTCTACTGGCCGCAGGACGCGATGCGGCCTGCACCACCG
>NZ_ASSC01000766.1 GCF_000520735.1 Paenibacillus forsythiae T98 | reverse complement strand
CATCCGGAGAGCCGCAGCCCCCGCAGCCTCCGCAATCCGTTCTTCCTCAATATGCGCGAGCCGCCCGTCTTGCACGACAATCCGTCCGCCGACGATTGTCATATCGACGTTCTGGCTAATGCCTGTCACGACAGGCAAGGCCGCATCGTTGAACAAAGCTCCGGCATACTCCAGTCTGCGCGAGTCGATCATGAACAAATCCCCCGCTTTGCCCACCTCCAAAGAGCCGATTGCATCCTCCCAGCCAAGCACCCTCGATGAACCGACCGTCCCGAGCCATAAGCTTTCCTCGGCCGTAGGACCCGCGCTTCCGGCAGTCAGCTTGTGCAGCAGGTAGGCTTGCCGCGCTTCCCCGAGCAGATTGGACGAGTCATTGGATGCTGAGCCGTCCACGCCGAGTCCGACGTGAACGCCCGCCTGCAGCATGCTCCGCACTGGGAACACCCCGGACGACAGCTTCATGTTGCTGCTCGGGCAATGGGCACCCCCGCAGCCGCAGGCGCCCATTCTGTGAATCTCATCGCCATTAAAATGAATGCCGTGCGCATACCATACGTCCCGGCCGAGCCAGCCCGTCTTCTCCATGTATTCCAGCGGACGCAGTCCGAGCTTGGCCAGGCAGAAGTCTTCCTCGTCCTTCGTCTCGGCCAGATGGGTGTGCATCCGGACGCCGTAGCTGCGCGCCAGGCGGGCGGATTCCCGCAGAAGATCCTCGGATACCGAGAACGGCGAGCAAGGCGCGACGCCAACGCGAACCATGGCGAATTTGGAGGCGTCATGATAGGCTTCAATGACCCGGCGCGTGTCCCTCAGAATGACCTCTGCCGTCTGCGTCACCTCATCCGGTGGAAGCCCTCCTTGCGACCTGCCAAGGTTCATGGAGCCGCGTGTCGGATAGAACCGGATGCCAAGCTCCCGGGCCGCGCGAATTTCTTCATCGATCAGGTCTCCGCTGACCGCGTTCGGAAAGCAATAAAAGTGATCGGAAGCGGTCGTGCAGCCGGTCTTGAGCAGCTCGCCGAGGCCCACCATCGCGCTTAAGTACACATCCTCCGGCCGCATGTGGCGCCAAATCTCGTACAGTGTCAGCAGCCAGTCGAACAGCTCGCAGTCCTGCGCCCACGGGATGTTTCGGGTAAAAGTCTGGTATAAATGATGATGGGTGTTAATCAGCCCGGGATAGACGATCTTGCCCGCCGCGTCAATGACGGTATCGGCGTCCTCATAGGGAATGTCCGTCCCGATGGCTTTGATTTCCTGACCCTCGATGAAGAGGCTTCCTCCCGGGTGACAGCGGCGCTCTGCATCCATGGTAATAATGTTGCGGGCATTCTTGATCAGCAGTGTGCTCATAGTGTACCTCCCTTGTTGATGTAAAATGCAAAAAATCCCAACTACGAGCGCAATATTGTTAGATATTGCGTTCGTAGTTAGGATTTTACGGACCCCAGTAGAGCCCCCGAACCGATTATCGGGGTTATACGAACAACTGTGAAGTTGTTAATTAGTATAAGAAGACGCCGAATGGATGTCAATCATCTTGTTCGCCGCAGTCGCGGGCGCTCTTAAATCTTGTCAACAATGTTCATGACGAAACCGTGTTTTCAATTTCGTGACAAAGAAAGCGCTTCGATTTATGATGAATTCGTAGGAAATAACTTTCCTTCAAGCTTGTTGAAAGGCGTTGCAATCTATTAGTTGAGGGGGAAAAATATATGGCTACACTGGCAACGAAGCAGACTGAATCCGGTGGTGTCCGAGTAAAGGTACAGCAGCTTGGCCGCTTGTTAAGCGGTATGGTCATGCCGAATATCGGCGCATTTATCGCTTGGGGACTGATCACCGCTTTATTCATTCCGACAGGGTGGGCGCCCAATGAGCAATTGGCCAAGCTGGTAGGTCCAATCATCACTTATCTGCTGCCGCTTCTGATCGGTTACACGGGCGGAACGATGGTTCACGGCAAACGCGGCGGGGTGATCGGCGCCCTGGTCACCATGGGCGTCATCATCGGCTCGGATATTCCGATGTTCCTTGGCGCGATGCTCGTTGGCCCCTTGGCCGGGTGGGTGCTGAAATGGTTTGACCGGGCGGTGGAGGGAAAGGTTAAAGCGGGCTTTGAAATGCTTGTCAACAACTTCTCGCTGGGGATTATCGGCGGCACTCTGGCCCTGGGCGCTTACACCGGGATCGGTCCTCTTATTCAAGGGCTGACGAACATTCTGTCGGGCGGCGTGCAATTTCTGGTCAACTATCACCTGCTGCCGCTTGTCAACATTATCATTGAGCCGTCCAAGGTGCTGTTTCTGAACAATGCGATCAACCACGGGATCTTAAGCCCGATTGCCGTCCAGCAGGCGGCCAGCACAGGCAAGTCGATTCTCTTCATGCTTGAATCCAACCCCGGTCCCGGTCTTGGCATTCTGCTGGCTTACTGGCTCGCTGGCAAGGGTTCGGCCAAGACATCCGCTCCCGGCGCGATCATCATTCACTTTCTGGGCGGAATTCACGAAATTTATTTTCCTTATATTCTGATGAATCCGCGCCTGATCCTGGCGGTCATCGGCGGCGGTGTGGCAGGAACCTTTACCTTCCAGCTTCTTGGAGCAGGCTTGTCGGCTTCCTCTTCCCCGGGCAGTATTTTCGCTTATATCGCCATGACGCCTAAGAGCGGATACCTTTCGATGTTTGCCGGTGTCATCGCGGCGGCGGCCGTCTCCTTCTTCATGGCCTCGCTGCTGCTGAAGACCGTCAAGCAAAGCACGGAGGAAGTGGGTCTGGAAGAAGCGGCGGCCAAATTAAAAGGCATGAAAACAGCAGGCGCCGCGTCTCAAACCGCAACAGCTCAAACTGCAATCGCTTCCAACACTGCCGGCAACATCCGCAGCAAGGACGAAGTGCACAAAATCGTGTTCGCCTGCGACGCGGGTATGGGTTCCAGCGCCATGGGGGCCTCCGTCTTGAGAAAAAAATTGCAGAACGCCGGGGTTCACGTGACGGTAGTTAACTCCCCGGTCAGCGAGATTCCGATCGACGCCGACATTGTGGTTACCCAGAAGACATTGACGGACCGGGCGATCGCGAATAATCCGAATGCCGAGCATATTTCGATAGACAACTTTTTAAAGAGTCCGAAATATGACGAATTGGTCGAACGTTTGAGTTGAGGCTTGCAGGAGGGTTCCTATGATAAGGAAGATTAGCGCCAGACAGCGGCAAATGATCCAGCTTCTTCTGGATAATCGCCAGGAGATCACCGCTGCAGAAATCGCCGGGAATATCGGCGTCAGCGTGCGGACTGTCCACCGGGAGATGGAGGATACCGAGCACATTCTTCAGGACTTCGGGCTGACTTTAAGCCGCAAGTCCGGCAAGGGAATCCAGATGGACGGTCCGGAAACCGGACTCGGGCAGCTCAGGCACTTTTTGCGGGAGGAAAAACCTGCGGAATATTCGGGCGAGGAACGCAAAGTATTCGAGCTATGCTCGCTGATTGAGACAGAAGAGCCGCTCAAGCTGTTCGCTCTGGCGCACACCTTGAAAGTAACGGTAGCTACTATCAGCAATGATCTGGATGAACTGGAGCAATGGGTACGCAAATTTGGACTTCAGCTTGTCCGCAGAAGAGGCTACGGTGTCGAAATCGCCGGTGCTGAAGCCGACAAGCGGCGAGCAATCTGCAGGCTGGCAGCCGAGCATCTGGATCAGTCGGACCTGGTCGGCTCCGGGTCTCAGCCGGAAGGGGAGGGAAGTCCGGTCTTCGGCAAGCTGCTTGCCACTGTCGGACAGAGCAGGCTGCTGAACGTGGAGAATCTCCTGTGGGATATGGAGTGGGACTGGACGGCCGAACTCCCTGAGAATGTCTATATGGAATTGCTGCTGGGCCTGTCGGTCGCCGTCAGGCGCTGGGAAATCGGGATGGTCATCCCCTCTGCCGGGGAATCGGTCTGCTTGAGAATGTCCGAATGCCGGAATATTTCCGGCGCAGCAGAGTTCGTCAAGCGAATGGAGAACGTTCTGAACCTTGTGCTTCCCCAAGCGGAGATCGAATACATTGCCGGATGGTTTGACAGGGTACGGGAGCCCGGGGTGTCAGAGGTTTTGGTGTACGGGGACATTGGACTGATGGGGCTGGTATACCGTCTGACGGACCAGGCCGTCAAGCGAACCGGACTTCCGTTCCACAACGACCGGGTGTTAAGGGAGGGGCTGTTGGAGCATGTCGAGCAGGCTTTCAGACGAATCCGTGACGGCACCCGTATCCGCAATCCGCTGCTCGCTCCGATCCGCAAGGATTACCCCTATCTGTTCGGCGTTATCCGCGATACGGTGGAGGAGCTGAAGCTGGATTTGTCCGTACCCGATGAGGAGATTGCCTTTCTGGTTATGCATTTCGGAGCGTCTATGGAACGGCTTAACCAGCTTAAGCGAAATGCTCGGGCGATTCTCGTCTGTGCCAGCGGATTAAGCTCATCCCGGCTGCTTGGGGAGCGGCTAAGAAAAGAAATGCCCCAGCTTGAGATACGCGGCAATGTCTCCTGGTACGAGGCGGCCCGAATGCCGAAAGAGGAGTATGACCTGATCATATCGACCATTGATCTTCCGATGGAAAAGGACAGATATATCAGAGTTAGCCCGCTGCTGACGGCGGAAGAGATCGACAAGCTTCTGCGCTATATCGAGTCCAAGGTTCCGGGGGGAGCCGGAAGCGCTTCTGCCGGAGACGGCCCGCAAGTGGCCGGGGAATCGGTGATTGGCAGATTGAAGAGCTACAAAGGACTGCTCTATGAAATTGAAGGGCTGGTCGATCACTTCCGGCACTATTCGCTGAGCAATGAAGGAATGAATCTGCCGGATACCATCGGTGCGATGATGGAAAAGCTTTCAGGCAGCGGAGTAACCGATGATCCAAAGGCGCTGAAGAAGAAGCTGCTGGAACGGGAGAAGATGGCCAGTCAGGTCATACCGGATACCCGTCTTGCGCTGTTCCATACCCGCAGTACCCATGTGCTCATGTCCTCGCTGACACTGTATCGGCTCGGGTCGCCGCTTGTTTTGGACGGAGAGACCGAGGTCGGAACGGTTCTGCTGATGCTTGCCCCGCAGGAGCCGCCGAAGGAAAGTCTGGAAGTGCTCAGCGAGATCAGCGCGATGCTGCTGGATACAGAGCTGGTGCGTCTTTTGGAGGAGGGGCCGGAGCCGGAGATTAGAGCCTATTTGTCCGCCAAGCTTTTGCGTTTTTTCGAAAATAAAAAATGAAACCGGGAGGAAATCCAATGAGCATCCTGTCTGAAAATAAAATTGTATTGAACGCCGTCGCCAAAGACAAATACGAGGCTATTGCCATCGCCGGCCAACTGCTGGTCGAGGACAATCATGTCACGAAGGAATATATTCCGAAGATGCTGGAACGGGAAGAGGTCGTATCCACATACATGGGAGGCGGGCTCGCCATTCCCCACGGAACAAAGGATGCGAAGCCTTATATCAAATCGACGGGGCTGTCCGTTGTCCGGTTTCCGGAAGGCGTCGACTTTGGAGGCGACGAGCCGGCATTTGTGGTAATCGGCATAGCGGCCGCTGGAGAAGAGCATATGGAGGTCCTTACGAATGTGGCGATGATTTTCACTGAAGATGACGCAATCGAGCGAATTATGAATGCCGAGAGTCCTCTCGATATTATCGGCATTTTTGAGGGAGGCGTAGAAGTATGAAGGCTGTACATTTTGGAGCCGGCAATATCGGAAGAGGCTTTATCGGCCTGCTGCTGGCGCAATCGGGCTATGAAGTGACCTTTGTGGACGTGAACGAAGCCGTGGTACGCGAGCTGCGGGAACGCGGAGAGTATACCGTTACACTAGCCAGCGAGGGGCGGGAAACGGCAACGGTGAACCATGTAACTGCACTCAGCAGCGCCTCCCAGGAAGAGGAGGTGATGCTGGCTGTCGCTAATTCGCATCTTATAACAACGGCAGTAGGTGTTTCGATTCTGGAGCATATTGCAGGTGTCATCGCCCGGGGGATAGCCCTAAGGGTGGAGAAGTCTTCCCTGCCGCTGCATATCATCGCCTGCGAGAATACGATAGGCGGCAGCGCGCAGCTTAAAGAGCTTGTCTATGCCAGACTTGACGAAGAGACGCGGAGCAAGGCTGACAAAATGGTTGCTTTTCCGAACGCCGCAGTGGACCGGATCGTGCCGATTCAGCAGCATAAGGATATTTTGAAAGTAGTTGTGGAGCCGTTTCATGAGTGGGTCGTCGATTCCTCACAAATGCTTCCGGGCTATACGCCGATTAAAAGAGTTCATTATGTCGACAATCTGGAGCCATACATTGAGCGCAAGCTGTTCACGGTGAATACCGGACACTGCTCGGCGGCCTATCTCGGCTATCTTCGCGGATGGGAAACGATCCAGCAGGCGATGGAGGATGAGGAGCTTACCGCTTCCGTGCGGGAAGTGCTTGAAGAGACCGGGGAAGTGTTGATCCAAAAGCACGGCTTCGACCGTAAGGAGCATGGCAAATATATCGATAAAATTCTGGAACGCTTCCGAAATCCGGCCCTGACGGATGAAGTGGCCCGGGTCGGGCGTTCTCCGATCCGTAAGCTGTCTCCGGGAGACCGTCTCGTCTCACCCGCGATGCAGGCTTATGAGCGGGGCCTCAGCTTCTCTGCGCTTGCAAGGGCGATGGCGGGAGCGCTGCTGTTCGATGTGATGGAAGATCCCGAAGCTGCCGAGCTTCAGGCTTCCGTGGTCAAGGCTGGAACCCGGTCGTCGCTGGCTAAGTATACGAAGATTCCGCCAGGCCATAAGATTCATGAAGCGGTCTTGAAGCATTACGATGAATTAAAGCGGGTTAACGAATTGAAGCTGCTAAACGTATTGAAGCAAGCCTAGCTCTAAAAATGGCTGACAGGGTATAGAGCAGGGTGCAGACAGGTAATTTCGCGGCATAATATATGATAAAATCAATATATGAAAAATTCATAATAATATAATAAATGCCGATGGCAACAGTGAAAGGCAACAGTGAAAGCAATGAAGCTGCCGAAAAAAGCCCGCACGAATTCTGATAATCCGGCGGGCTTTCCATTATTCCGGCATGTGTTTGACGCTGCCGTAAATCCCGTTCAGCTACGCTCAATAATAGTTTGCAGCGTAGTTTGGTCGAGTCCTTCCACAAGCTTGATCAGCAGCTCTCTGGCCGCGTCGATATCGTCGGTGTGGATCATGGATGTAGAAGTATGAATATACCGTGAGCAGATACCGATCACGGCGGAGGGAACGCCGATGCCGCTTATATGCACCCGTCCCGCATCCGTTCCACCGCCTGGAGCGACGAAGTGCTGATACTTGATCCGGTGCGTATCCGCCGTGTCCTGCACATATTCCAGCAGTCCCCGGTGGGTAATCATCGTTGGATCAAAGATGCGCAGCAGCGCGCCTTCGCCAAGCCGCCCGAACGCCTGCTTGTCCCCGCTCATATCCGCAGCGGCGCTTGCATCGAGCGCGAAGAAAATATCCGGCTTAATCAGATTGGCCGACGTCTGCGCGCCCCGCAGGCCGACTTCTTCTTGCACAGTAGCGCCGGCAAAAACGGTGTTGGGCAGCTTTTTGCCGCTGAGCGCCTTGACCAGCTCAATGGCCAGCCCGACCCCGTAACGGTTGTCCCATGCTTTAGCCAATATTTTTTTCGGATTGGCAAGCGGGGTGAAGGGGCAGACCGGGACGATCTGCTGGCCGAGAGCCGCGCCGAACGCCATCGCTTCCTCGCGGCTGTCCGCGCCGATATCGATGAACATCGCTTTGATGTCGCTAACCTTGGCACGTTCTTCCTGGCTGAGCAGGTGGATCGGCGTACTGCCGACGACGCCCGTAATCGCTCCTTTTGGCGTAATAATTTGCAGCCGCTGGGAGCTGACCGCCGAGGCCAGCCAGCCGCCAAGAGGCTGAAAACGGATCATTCCGTTATCGGTTATTCCGGTAACCATAAATCCCACTTCGTCAAAATGGCCGGCCACCATTACTTTCGGACCGTTTACATCGCCGCGAAGCACACCGAACAGGCTGCCGAGACGGTCATGCACAAATTCGTCGGTATACGGCGCCATGGCTTCTTTTACAAACTTGCGCAGTTCACGTTCGAAACCGGGGGCGGAAGGGAAATCGGTTAGGGCCTTGAACATATCAAGTGTTTCCTGATTCATCTGCCATCGCTCCTTTACTACGGTATAGTATGAACTTTCACCGGCGGATTGTCCATTGGACCGGGGGCATACCGTACAGGGGAGCGCGCCGCAATCCGGGCAGGCCGGACTCTGAAATACGCGCTTGGCGCAGGACTTAAGTGTACACCCGGCGGGAAGGCGGCGAATACAATGCTTTTAGGGGCGTTTGAAGGCCATAACCCTGAAAGGGGAGCGAGAGAAGGATGTTTAAGTCGGAAGCGGAGCGTGAGGCCGTCCTTATTCTGGTGCTGTTTCTGCTGCTTGTCGCGGTGCTGCTGTATTTTACCTGAACCCTGAGTGTCATAAGGAGACGCAAGGCGGCGAACAATAAAGGAAAATCTTCTATGCGAAGTCGTTTATCGTCCCGGCTGCGCAATGTGCGCAAACGGGCCAGCCTTCGCCAAATCTTTAGGAGGTGCCTTCATTGCCGGCAAAAACCAAACGTTCGGGGGTCAAGCTGCAGCTTGATTCCCTGACTCCTCAAGTCTACAAGCAGATGGCCAAAAAGCACGAGCCCTCCAGGCCCGTATTCAAAAACTGTATTCGCGCGTTCCTGTCCGGCGGCCTGATTTGCTTGATTGGACAGGCGGTACAACAAGTGTTCATGGCTAATTTCGACATGACGCCCCGGGAAGCGGCAAGCCCGACAGTGGCGGTGTTGATCCTCATCTCCGTCATTCTCACCTGCTTCGGCGTATACGACAAGCTGGCGCAGTGGTGCGGCGCCGGGACGGCCGTTCCCGTAACCGGGTTCGCCAACAGCATGTGCTCGGCGGCGCTGGAACACCGTGCCGAAGGGATTGTCCTGGGCATGGCGGCCAACATGTTCAAGCTTGCGGGCTCGGTCATTGTCTTCGGCGTAGTGGCGGCCTTTATTATAGGCATCGTCTACATTTTTCTTGGACATGGGGGAGGGCATTTATGAAGCAGCTTGGCAAGCAGACTTGGCAGTTCACATCGCGGCCGGCTATTCTTGGCGCTTCGTCGGTAGTGGGACCCGAGGAAGGGGACGGGCCGCTCGCCGCGGATTTTGACTTCGTGTACGACACTTTGAAGATGAATGAGAACACCTGGGAGAAGGCGGAACGCCGAATGTTTGAAAAGGCGGTTCGTTTGGCCCTGATGAAGGCGGAAATCAAGCAGGAGGAGCTGGAATTTTTCGTAGGCGGCGATTTGATGAACCAGATTATCAGCGCGTCCTTTGCCGCCAAAAAACTCGGCACGCCCTATCTCGGCGTATTCGGCGCCTGCTCCACCTCCATGGAAAGCCTGGCGGTCGCATCCATGATTGTGGATTCCGGAGGAGCGAAATATGCGCTGGCCGGAACCGCCAGCCATAACTGTACGGTGGAGAAGCAATTCCGCTATCCTACCGAATACGGCTCGCAGAGACCGCCAACGGCGCAGTATACCGTTACGGGCTCCGGCTGTGCCGTGATTACCCGGAATGACGGGACCCAAAGCGGCCCTTTCGTTACTGCGGCAACCATTGGAAAGGTTATGGATTTTGATATTAAAGATCCGTTTAACATGGGCTCCGCCATGGCTCCCGCCGCGGCCGATACGATCATGGCGCATTTTCGCGACACGGGATTGTCCCCGGGATATTACGATTTGATCGCAACCGGCGACCTGGCATCGGTTGGACTCCCCATCACGCAGGAGCTGCTTGCCAAAGCAGGCATTCCGATGGAACAAACCGAATTCACCGACTGCGGCCTGATGATTTACGACCGGGAAAGGCAGAAATTCGTCATTGCGGGAGGCAGCGGCTGCGGCTGCTCGGCGACGGTTACCTATGGGCATATCTTGAAACGGATGAAGAAGGGGCAGCTCAAGCGGGTGCTCGTCGTGGCCACAGGAGCGCTGCTGTCGCCGCTGTCTTATCAGCAGGGTGACAGCATACCCTGTATTGCGCATGCGGTTGCGCTGGAGAGCGGAGGTGAGCAAGCATGATTTTTGTATGGGCGTTTGTGGTCGGCGGCCTGATTTGTGTCATCGGCCAGCTGCTGCTGGATGTGGTCAAGCTGACTCCGGCGCATACGATGAGCGCGCTCGTGGTCGCCGGGGCGATAGCGGATGCGGTCGGAATATACGACCCGCTCGTGAAATTCGCCGGAGCGGGCGCATCCGTGCCGATTACCAGCTTCGGCAACTCGCTGGTGCACGGCGCGCTTATCGAGCTGGAGCAGACGGGCTGGATCGGTATCGTGACAGGCATCTTCAACATTACGAGCGCCGGAATATCGTCGGCGATTGTATTCTCCTTCCTGGCTGCGCTGCTCGTGCGGCCAAAGGGCTGATTCAACTGGGAGGAACCCGCCGAAAGGGAGCGTTCGGACGGGTTCTTTTTGCAAAATATCGGCCTTCCCCGCCTCATGACCTGCGCCGCTGAAGCCTGGATTTGATCCGCATCGCTTTGTTCAGGTGAACGAAATGATGCCGCGTCGCGGGCATCAGCATCAAGCCGCTTATCGTTTTGCCGCTCCAGTAGTCGGTCAGCCAGCCTGCTTTTTCCGTAACCGCGCCTTGCTCTCTCACCGCCTTGATCCGCTCCGCGTCCACCTTCTGTCTAAACTGTCCCGCTTCAAGAGAAGCTATGATTTCCCTGGTTCTGCGCCCGACAGCCTGCCGGTAAGCGAGCAGACCCTCAATCCCGATTTCCGCGCTGAGTTCCGCCATTTCCGCATCGGTCATCTCGTTGCCGGAATGGAGGAAGCGGATATTCAGTCTCCGGGCCATCCCGTCCGTGTCCTGCACCTGTCTTGTACCGGCAACCAGCAAATTCATGGTGATATCCTCCACTCTGGCGCTGTGCCACAGATGCCAAACGATGGAATTCCGCGTATCGGGAGACTGCACCGGATAGTGCCGCAGCGTCTCCTCCCTGGCGCCTTTCAGAAGCAGGTCTTCAAAGCCGAAGGCTATATCCGCTTCCCCGTCGGCCGTGTACAGCAGCGCGTGCTGCCGCAGCAGCAGGGAGACGGACTCCTTGTGCTCACTTGGCAAGAGAATCATGGCCGTCAGCCGTTTCTGATCTTCATTCCACGCCTTGCGCGCTTCCGCGTTCATCACAGGCCCCCCAAAGCTTGATAGAATATGGTATATTCAAGATTCTTTCAATATTATGGAAATCCTGCCCCGCAGCGCGTAATTTATCGTCTCCTTATGCGTAGCTTAACCGCTTTCAAAAGACGCCGAATGTACTTTGTCCCTCTTAATCATGTAAAATAGTAAGTATACTGTCTATTCTGATTAGGAGGTTTTACAATATATGCCCGTACGCCAGGAATCGATGCAAATTGTAAATGCTGTCCGCGCCAATCTGGAATCCTGCATTCTCGGAAAAACGTTTGAAATAGAGCTGCTGCTGACCGCATTGCTTGCAGGCGGCCATGTTCTGATCGAGGATGTGCCGGGAACGGGCAAAACCCAGCTGATCCGCGCGCTGGCAAGATCCATCTCCGGAGACTATCGCCGGATTCAATGCAATCCGGACATTCTGCCAAGCGACATTACCGGCGTATCGGTGTATCATCCGCGGGACGAGATGTTCCATTTCCGTCCGGGACCGGTAATGACCAATATTCTGCTGGCCGACGAAATCAACAGGGCGACGACCAAGACGCAGTCCGCGCTGCTTGAGGTCATGGAGGAGCGCAACGTGACGGTTGACGGGGAGACCTACGGGCTGCCGCATCCGTTCATGCTGTGCGCCACGCAGAACCCGATCGACTTTGAAGGGACGTATACGCTGCCCGAAGCGCAGCTTGACCGGTTCATGCTGCGGATCAGCCTGGGCTACCCGGACGCGGCAACCGAGCGCAACCTGCTTC
>NZ_ASSC01000765.1 GCF_000520735.1 Paenibacillus forsythiae T98 | reverse complement strand
TCCGGCTCCCGCTGCGCAAAGACGCGGTCGGCTTCGGCTCCTTCATACCAGTTAATTTCATCCGCAGTCAGAATCACCCGGTTCCCGTCCGTCTGGAGCGAATGAATATAGACGGTCAATTGCTGCGCCGGTCCGCTGCTCTCGGCAACCGCCCGGGTCAGGGCTGTGCTTGCCGTACTGATGAGGGAAAAGAACAGCAGTACGATGACAGGCATTACAACAGTCTTTTTGAGCAACATGATCAATCTCCCCCTTGACTCTAAAAAGCGCAGTATAAGGCTATATACCCGCTGTATTCTTTCTCAAACGACTCCACTATTACAATTAACGGATTGGACGAAAAAAGGTTGCAAAAACGAATATTTATCCAGTCTTGAAGAATATTAACGTAAAAAGGTTGTGAATTCGGTCCGTTGCGCCTAAAGTCCGTTCGGACCTCATGAAACGAGGTGAACCCTTGTGAGCTTTAGCCCCCCGGAACAGCTTGTTCTTCCACCGCTTGAAACGGATCTGGAGGCCAACCTGGAGATGATCCGTGCGGCTCTGGGGAACAGTCAGGATCTGATCATAAAGACGATGAATGTCATAAACGGCTGGCCGGCCGCGATCCTTTATCTTCAGGGCATGGTGGATAACCAGGTGCTTCAAGTTGCTCTGGGGTCGCTGATGCAGCCTACCCGGATTCAGCCGCCGGAACCAGCGGAAGGAAAATCCTTTGATCTCATGCGATACATTGCCAACGAAGTGCTTGTTGCCGGTGAATGCCAGTTGCTTGAAGATACCCGGACGCTTTTTTTATCTTTGCTGTCCGGTCGGAGCATTCTGCTGCTGGGCGGCGCCCGCGAAGCGCTTGCCGTCGGAACCAACGGCGGAGAGGAGAGGGCCGTCACTGAGCCTACCTCCCAGGCCGTTGTGCGCGGGCCGATGGAAGGATTTACAGAAAGCATCCGGACCAATATTTCTTTAATCCGCCGGCGGATCAAGAGCATGGACCTGCGGATTGAATCCTACAATATCGGCAGACAGACGCAGACGGAAGTCGCGGTGCTGTACATGAACACGATTGTGCGAAAAGAAGTGCTGGAACAGCTCAGGCAGCGTTTGCAGGGAATTGACATCGACGGTGTGCTGGAGAGTGGCTATATTGAGGAGTTTATCCAGGAAACGTCCTTTACTCCTTTCCCGACGGTATTCAATACCGACCGTCCGGATACCGCGTCGGCCGCTCTGCTGGAAGGAAGGGTCGCCATTATTGTGGACGGCACACCGTTTGTACTGCTTGTGCCGGCGCTGTTCATGCAGTTTTTCCAGTCGGCGGAGGATTATTATCAGCGCTCGGACATCAGCACGCTGCTGCGGATTGTACGGGTATCCTCCCTGTTTATATCTATGCTGGTTCCGGCGCTTTATATTTCGTTTACGACCTTTCATCAAGAGATGCTTCCTACGCCCATGCTGATCTCGCTGGCGGCGCAGCGGGAGGTGATTCCCTTCCCCGCCTTCGTCGAGGCGCTTCTGATGGAGTTCGTCTACGAAGTGCTGCGGGAAGCGGGAGTGCGCATGCCGCGGACGGTCGGACAGGCGGTGTCCATCGTGGGTACGCTGGTCATCGGACAGGCCGCGGTGGAGGCCGGAATTATTTCGGCGGCGATGGTCATTATCGTATCCATTACGGCCATTTCGAGCTTTGTTATTCCTTCCGTCAGCATGTCGATATCGATACGCATGATCCGGTTCGGCATGATGCTGCTTGCCGGAGCCTTCGGATTCGTAGGCATCTTCATGGGCATCTTCATGCTTACGATTCATCTTGCCGGTCTGCGTTCATTTGGCGCTCCGTACATGAGTCCGTTCTCGCCTTCCCCGGAAGGGGAATGGAAGGACAGCTTGCTGCGGGCTCCATGGCCCTACATGCGCAAGCGGCCGTCCACGGCCAGACAAGGAAGCCGCCGGCGCCAGAATCTGAAAGGGGGAGGGGAAGCATGACGGGTCCGGTGACCCGGAGGCCGGGTCTTGCGCTCCTGTGCATCCTCCTGCTGTGTCTTCCCCTCTCCGGCTGCTGGGACCGGCGGGAATTGAATGATCTGGCGCTTGCGATCGGGCTTGGGATCGACAAGACGGGGGACCAGTATACGCTTTCGGCCCAGGTCGTCATTCCGGCTGAAATCGCTGCGGGCCAGAGCAGCAGCGGCGCCTCGCCGGTCACTCTGTATGAAGCCACGGCCCCTACCGTATTCGAGGCGCTGCGGAAGATGACCGTCAACAGCCCGCGCCGCGTCTATCTGGCCCATTTAAGGGTGCTGGTGCTCGGCGAGAGGCTGGCCAGAGAGGGCATCGCGGATATCCTTGATTTTTTTCCGCGGGAGCCCAGAGTCAGGGGGAACTTCAATGTCATGATTGCCAAAGATGTGTCCGCAAGCCGGGCGCTCCAAATCATGACCCCGCTGCAGCGGATTCCTGCCAACAAGTTGTTCGATTCGCTGGAAATTTCGACGGGCTTTTACTCCCCTACTTCCACGGTGAACATGCGCAAGCTGATCGAGCAGGTGATTCAGATCGGCAAGGAGCCCGTATTGACCGGGCTGGTTATTGAAGGAAACGCCGAAGAAGGAAACAGTGCGGATAATATCACCAAGGTGAAGCCCTCCGCCCAGCTGGCTTACAAGAATCTGGCCGTGTTCCACAGGGACAAGCTGATCGGATGGCTGAATGAAGATGAAGCCAAGGGCTACAACTACATCACGGGCCAGATACGCAACTCGGTTGGCCATGTGAAGCTGGATGAAGGGAAGGCGCTGACCGAGACGACGGATAGCCGGACGAAGATATCAGTCAAGGAGAGGGGCGGAGAGCCTGTTATCGATGTTCTTGTTGAGAGCACTGCGAATCTGGACGATGTCTCAAGTCCGATTGACGTGACCAGGCCGGAGAGTATTCGTGAGATCGAGCAGAGAACCGAGGAGAAGCTGGTCAGGCTGATGAATGCTGCGGTCGATGTCGAGAAGCATCGGTTGCAGGTCGATTTTCTCGGCTTTGGAGCTGAAATTTTCCACAAGAAGCCCCGGCTGTGGTCCAAAATCAGGGACGAGTGGAAGAACAGACAGTTTGAAGACCTTGAGGTTCATTGCCGGGCAAAGGTTCATATCAATCTGATCGGAACCTCGGGAAGATCCGTTAAACAGCGTATGGAGGAGAACTGAGATGCTGATTGTTCTGACGGTTCTGCTGGGAGCTGCCGCCGGATTGCGGGAGCTTGAGCTCTTGTTCCGCAAGCGGCGCATCGGTGAAGCGATCGTGTGCGGCGCGTTATCTCTGGCAGGCATTGCATGCGCGTCTGCGGCGGCAAGCGGCAAGGCATTTCCCAGCCCGCTGCATGTGTTGATGGTAGTCTATGGCCCGTTCAATCGGCTGATGGTTTCCTTATTCGGTTGAAGAAAGCAAGGTGGTATGAAGTGGACAACAACCTCAGGCAGCAGATCAGCACGCGCCAACTGTCGCTGCTTGTGATCTATTCGATCGTCGGCGATATGCTGCTCATTCTGCCCACAATTGTCAGCACGGTTGCGGGGCATGCCAGCTGGATCTCGGCTTTTGCGGCCATTCCCTTCGGCATTCTTGTCTTATGGCTGTTCTATGCCCTCAGCCGTCTGTACCCCGACGGGACGCTGATGGAAATTATCCGGAGCATTTTCGGGAAATGGTTGGGCCCCGTCATTTGCGTCTGGTATCTGGCGTATTTTTTGCTGGGGTCCGCCTTGTACATGCGGGAGGTCGCCGACTTCATCAAGACGCATATTCTGACCGATACGCCTATGCGCGTCATCATTATCCTGGCAACGATTACGACCACCTATGCGCTGATGAAGGGGCTGGAGCCGATCGCCCGGTCGGCCGAAATCTTTTTTTTCATTTTTATGGCGGCCTTGCTGAGTATGCTGGTGCTGGCGATCAAGGATTTTGATCTCGCCAATATTCGTCCGTTCTCCGGCAAGGGAGCGATGGGCATTGCGGAAGGAGGATTTTTTTCGGTGGGCTACTCGTTTGGGGAGCTGTGCATGCTGATGATGATTTTTCCCTTTGTGCGGCATCGCTCCCACACGCGGCGGGATCTGCTTCTGTCGGGCTTAATCGGCGGAACGATGCTTGCTTCAGTCGTCCTCTGGTGTCTGCTGGTGCTGGGAGGGTACTATACGAGCACGGAGCTGTTCCCGTCCTACATCCTTGCCCAGACCATAAATATCGGCAATTTCCTCGAAAGGGTCGAGGTTATTCTGGCGGTCAACTGGATGTTTGGCATTTTTTTCAAATGTACTCTAAGCTACTTCGCGTTCCTGACGGGGCTGTCCAGGCTGACCGGAATGCGCGGCGCGAAGCCGCTGATCCTGCCGGGGGCTTTTCTCCTGTTCGGTCTGTCCTATCTGATCTCCCCCAATATCGTCTATTACACCTTTACTATGAAAAATTATTATTTGTATTGGGACATTACGAACGGAATTCTGCTGCCGCTGATTCTGCTGACGGTGGGGCTGATGCGGCGGAAAAAAGTCCCGAAACCCGCCTGAAGCCGGCCGCTGTTTCCGAAAAATCTTTTGCTCTTTGCCTCCGGGCTGAATTATCATGAAATCGGAGCAGATTAAACGTAAAGGTACGGGAGACGGCATGAAACTATATCTGGAGATTCCCCGGCTCGACAAGCATTTTCCGTTCCGCAGCTTTGTGAACAGGGGAGACCGGCTGTGCTATCCGCATTGGCATAAGGAAATCGAGATCATTTATGTGGTTAAAGGGAGTCTGGATCTTGGTATTAATGATGCGCCGATCCATATGCGGGAGGGAGAAATCCAGTTCATCAACGGCGGCGACGTGCATTATTTTCTGGCTTCGCCCGACAGTGAGCGGGTCGTCATTCAATTTGATCTGAGCTTTTTTCAGGAGGTCCCGGTTCCGGATGCCAAGGAGCATTCGCTCCGCGACGCCTTTGCCTCAATGGAGCAGTCCGGATGGAAATGGCAGGGAGGGCTGGCGGATCGAATGCGGGGGCTGATCGAGAGCATCCACGAGGAAAATGTCCGGCGGGCAGAAGGGTACGCCTATCTGATCAAAGCCCGGCTGTTCGAAATGCTGACGTTGATTGTTCGTGAGGTTCCCAAAAGCGCCGTGCGTCGGCAGCCCAAAATTTCGGAGGAGTCGGCCACCAAATCCAGGGAAACGCTGGAGAAGCTGGAGCGCATCTTCACCTATGTCGAAGAGCATTACCGCGAGGCCATCACGCTGAAGGAAGTCGCGAAATATATGGGCTTCAGCCCGTATTATTTTACCAAGCTGTTTAAGCGCAATACGGGCATGACCTTTGTGTCCTTCCTTAACGAATACCGGCTCAACAAGGCTAAGTGGATGCTGCTTAACGAGGACGCGCCGATTACGGCGGTCGCCGAAGCTTCGGGCTTTGGAAGCGTGAAGACGTTCCACCATTTGTTCAAGGAAGCAACCGGCGTTTCGCCGCTGAAATACAGGAGGACAATATACGGGAATAATTCAGCTAAAATGCAGGAGGAAAGCTCCTTCCCCGAGTTGTATGATAAGGAAGGCAAATGATTACATTGGGGACAGGGAGAGGACAGTATGGTTAAAGTAACGGTATGGAACGAATACCGCCATGAGCGGGAAAGCGAGAGCATCAGGGCCGTATATCCGGAGGGCATCCATAGCCAGATTGCAAGCTTCCTGAAGGAAGCGGGACTGGACGTCAAGACTGCGACCCTGGATGAGCCGGAGCACGGACTGACGGAGGAAGTGCTGAACAATACGGATGTGCTGATCTGGTGGGGACATAAAGCCCACAAGGAGGTCAGCGATGAAATTGTGGACCGGGTGCATCAGCGCGTTCTTCAGGGAATGGGGCTGGTGGTGCTTCATTCCGGGCATATGTCGAAAATCTTCATGAAGCTGATGGGCACGAGCTGCGATCTGAAATGGCGTGAAGCCGGTGAGAAGGAACGCCTGTGGGTGATGAATCCGAGCCATCCGATAGCGGAAGGCATCGGTGAATATATTGAGCTGGAGCATGAAGAGATGTACGGCACGCACTTTGATGTGCCCGCGCCCGACGAGCTGATCTTTGTCGGCTGGTTCGAAGGTGGCAACGTCTTCCCGAGCGGTTCCACCTACCGCCGTGGAAGTGGCAAGATCTTCTACTTCCAGCCGGGGCATGAGTCTTATCCGACGTATTACCATCCGGACATCCAGAGGGTCATCGTCAACGGCGTACGGTGGTGCGAGCCGACAAGCCGCGCTTATCCGGTCTACGGCAGCTCACAGGAGCTGGAGCCGATCAAGCGGGAAGTGCTGCAATAAGGACAGCCCATTTAGAGCGGAAAAGAAGCCGGGCCGGGGAATTCCCCGGTTCCGGCTTTTTTGTACTGTGCGTAATCGCGTCAGGCTTATTAATCGTCCCGGGGCGGTGCCGGAAGCGGGCGGACGGTGGTATACTTAGTTGAATCTTCTATTTTGAACAAAACAGGCAGGTGTGTTTCATTGACTCTCAAAGCTTCCAGAAATAAATGGCGCGCGGACAAGCTGTCGATCCTTGGCTCCTCCATC
>NZ_ASSC01000764.1 GCF_000520735.1 Paenibacillus forsythiae T98 | reverse complement strand
GGCGTTCAGCGTCACGCTCTCCGTCTTCAGCACCCGGTCGCCGCTTGCGTCCTTCAGCTTCAGAATATCCGCTTCCGGATCAAGCTGGACCATGTACGAGCCCCACCCGCTGTCGTTCGAGCGGAAGACAAGCGACACCACGCCGCTGTCCTGAAGCAGGGTGACGTCCGCTTCGTAGCTGAAATCCTCTCCCTGCTCGGCGGACAGCGCGAAGCCGTTCTCCGCCGACGACAGTTTGAGTCCATCCGGCGTCTCTTCGATAGTTCCCTTGTCCTTCGCCGTCCAGCCGCCCAGATTGCTGTTCACCGTTCCCGGCTTCGTGTCGGTATCAATGACTTCCATGTGAATATTCTGGAACACGGCCGCGCTGTTCCAGACATGCATCCCAAAATACCCGCCGGTATAGGCGGGAT
>NZ_ASSC01000763.1 GCF_000520735.1 Paenibacillus forsythiae T98 | reverse complement strand
CGAACACGCCGTCTTCGCCGGCCTCTTCATATTTTTCCTCGAACAGCTCCTCCAGTATTTCCTGGCGCATAATCTCCGCTTCATGCTCATTCAGAATGCGAAAGCCCGGGTCCAGCGGAATCAGCTGATAGTAACGCCGGATAACCTCAAGGCAAAAGGAATGCAGCGTCGTGATCGAGGCTTTGCCCAGCAGCGCCAGCTGGCGCCGCAAATGGGCGCTCTGCGGATCGTCCTCAAGCTCACGGTCCAGCGCCTCGCGGATACGCTGCCGCATTTCGGACGCGGCCGCTTTGGTAAAGGTAGCCACCAACAGGCGGTCCACGCTAAAGCCGCTGCTCTCGTCGCCGATCTTGCGGATGATCCGCTCGACGAGCACCGCTGTCTTGCCGGAGCCGGCGGCGGCGGCCACAAGGATGTCGTCCCCGCTCTCCGCGATGGCTCGCCATTGATCGTCGCTCCATATGCTTCCTTCCGGTTTTGACTGCAAAATCACGGTCTGTTTCCTCCTTCGTCTTTGCGGGACAGCATTTCCCAGATTGCGTCCTTGCCCGGCTTGCCCAAATGCTTGTATCCGCTGCCTTCCACAGCCTCGTCGAATTGGCACACCGCCCTGTAGGAACAGAACGTGCAGGCAGTCTCCTGCTGAATCCGGTAAGGCGCGATGGCTACGTCCCCTTCCGTGATGCGGGTGCCGATCTCCGTGATCGTCCCTCTTACGGAAGAGAGCAGGCGGTCCCACTGCTCGGGCGTGGCCACGGATGCGCTGCTGTAAAAGCTGCCGTCGCTCTTCAGGGCAACCGGCACGATGCTCGAATGCCCTTTGTCCAGGGTCGTATCCATGAGTGAGACGACCTCGCGGTCCGCCATGAGCAGCCCCTTCATCTTGAATCGCTTGAGCAGCTCCTGCTGCGCCTGCTCCCGGTCCATGCCGTTTGGCGAGGAGAGGAGCGGATCATGAACGTGAAAATACAGCGTTCCCGCCGGAAACGCAGGCTCCCCGAGCCATTCCTCGGCATAGGTCAGCAGCACATCAAGGTAGGTCAGCATCTGCAGCGACAATCCGTAATACACTTCATGCAGCTTAAGATCCTTGCGGCTGGATTTATAATCGATGACCCTCAGCAGGATTCCGTTCT
>NZ_ASSC01000762.1 GCF_000520735.1 Paenibacillus forsythiae T98 | reverse complement strand
GGCAGGCTGTTCCGCCGCCGGCGGCTGAGTCTGAGTCTGAGCCTGAGTCTGGGGCGCCGAAGAGGGAGCCAGAGTAACGGGCACGTAGATGTATCCCCCCTTGCCATCGCTCTGCACCTGAAGTCCGGTTACCGTCCCGGCCTGGGGCCGGGATACAGGCGCCGCGCCCTGAACACTGCCGGAGATTACGCTCCAGCCGGGAACGGGAGAGGAGACCGTTTCCCCGCTGCCGCCGAACTGTATGCCCACGAGCACGCCTATTCCGACCCAAATTCCGATCGCCGCCATCTTTTTGCCGAAACGAGACATCGCTTTCCACCCTTTCCTTTCTACCTATGCATCCCCGGCCGGGGAAAGTTCTACATTAATGAAACCGACTCCCTCGCCATTTATTGGGCGGCCGGATCGCCGCCCGTTTCGCTCTTGGCCGGCGCCGTCGTTTCACCTTGCGCATTCGCTTTCTCCGCTTGATGGCTGCTCCAGTACAGATCGGCGATGGCGTCGGCCAGCACCTCGGAGGTTGCCTTCAACTCGGCTTCGGTGCTGTCTATGCCGCCCACTTCGATCAGAACGCTGCTTGGCGACATCGACTGGTTATATTCCCCATTATTTCCTTTGCCCGACGACTTGCCCCAAATGCCCCGGGATAGCCCGGGATTTTTCTTCTCCAGCCGCTGGTGAATTTTATTGGCGAATTCCTCATTCTTCTTCCAGTTCTTGTTCGAGCGCCCCAGAATAAAATACACCTGCGCGTAGCTCTTCCCGCCAATGACGGTCGTTGTCTTATCATGCCGCTGCGAGTCACGGTGGATATCGATCAGCTCCGTCATCCCCGCGTTTTCCGCCATCGCTTCTTTTACGGTCACCCGGGAATATTTATAGGAAAAATTCCAGTTGTAGTCGGCAACTTCAGTGGCGTAATCCATTTTCGAGTGAAGGGTGCCGATGCCCCGTTTCTCCAGCCTTTGGGTGATAAAGGAACCGACCAGCATTACATTCTTGGCAGGGTTGGCGGAGTTCGGGCTATCGCTCTTCGTGGAGAGCAGCGGGTTGTACGCTTCGCGCGGATGGGAATGGTAGATCAGAACCCGCTTCACGCTTGTGTCCGAAGCCTCCGTATCCTTTGCGGGAGACGGCGCCGGAGCATCGCTCTCCTCCGGCGGCTGCGTCCCTTGCGTGCCGCCGCCTTCTCCGGGAGTCGGCGCCGGGGTTGCTTCGGCGTCCGGCGTATCTGTCCCACCCGCGTCCGTTCCCGGATGATAGTCGGCCGGAGCGCCCTCCGCTCCGCCGGAGCCTTTTCGCAGCAGCACGGCGTCGTCCGCAGACATGCCCGGCACCTCGCGGGACAGCAGGCTTTTCGGATCGCCGGGGTTCACGCTCGTCAGCAGCTGAAAGACGAAGCTTGTTACTTTCCCGCCTGACAGCGCGGACGGCTCCCTGGTGTCCGGCAGATGCGGCACCTCCATCCCGAGCAGCTCCTTGAATATTCCGCCGGAGAGGGAGGCCGCGAGTCCCTTCATCGAGGGCAGCGGCGAATTGTCCAGCCTCTCTCCGGCCATCCCCCCGGCTCCCAGCAGAATGAAGAAGACCAGGGAACCGCAGGCGAGCAGCAGCATCGTTCTTCCGAGCGCCAGCGCGTCAAGCACCTTGGACCGCACACGGCCGATGTTCCACAGATGAAACCATTTTCTGTTCATTATTGTTATGTCCTCCTCAAGCTCGCTGTAATCTCTCATACTTCAAATCTATGAACGGATGAGAGACGATAGAACGAAAGGAAGAGCAAAAATACTCCAGAGAGAGGAGAGCCTTGGCTTCTCCACAGACATTCTCCGGTTCTTTTCAGGGACTGCGAAGCTTTAGAAGAATGAAAAATGAGCCGGCCCGTAAGGCCCGCTCATCTTAATGTTTATTTCCGGTTTCCGGCGGTTACCTCGATCTTGAACACGGAAGAGGTATCGCCGGCGGAATACATACCGTCCTCCGATTTCCAATAAGCCGATACTCCGTAGTAGTATACCCCTTGTTCGAGAGGTGCCATAAAAGAGTCGCCTTCCATAACAATCTCCGACTGTCCCTCCTTGGTGAACCGAACCAGATTTATTTGATTCGGCTGTTGCTTACCGGCAAGAGGAAAATCGTTCCCTCCTCCGGCTTGCATCCGGCAAGGTCATCTCCTGCGCCGGACTAAAGGCGGGGGGAAAAAGGTCAGTGCGTATACGCGCCGACGTTGCCGGGATCGACAGCTTCATGCAGCGCCGCATTCAGCCCGCTGGCCACAACATTGGCGATATCCTCGATAAATTCGTCAATTTCCTTCGGCGTTACAATCAGATCATGGCCGAGCGGCTCCAGCACCTCCTTGACCAGCGCCAGCCGCTCCTCTTCGGTGATGCTGTCCAGCAGCCCCATAATTTCCTTGGTGCGCCCTTCCGCCCCCCCGAAATGGCTTCTCATCATTTCCAGCACATTGCCGACAATGGTGGAGGCATAGCATACCGTTGGAACCCCGATGGCGATGCAGGGAATGCCCAGCACCTCCCGCGTCAGTCCGCGCCGCTTGTTGCCGATGCCGGAGCCGGGATGAATGCCGATATCGGCAATCTGAATCGTCGTGTTGACGCGTTCCAGCGAGCGGGAAGCCAGCGCGTCAATGGCGATAATGGCATCCGGCTTTGTGCGGTCGACAATCCCCTGGACGATCTCGCTCGATTCAATCCCGGTCAATCCCAGCACGCCGGGAGCGACAGCGCTGACATTGCGGTATCCCGGAGATACCTGATCCGGCGTCAGCTCATAAAAATGCCGGGTAACGAGGGCATTCTCCACCACAAGCGGTCCCAGCGAGTCCGGAGTCACATTCCAGTTGCCAAGCCCGACAATGAGCACGGAGGCGTTCCGGCCAATGCCGATCCGCGCCATAAATCCTTCAAACTCACGGGCAAAAGCCTCGGATACTTTCAGTTGAAGCCCCGTATCTCCGCCCCGCAGTCCGGGAACTTCCAGAGTGACATAATTGCCGATGGCCCGCCCGATTCTCCTTGAGGCATCTTCACTGCTGACGGCAAGCCGGGTGATTCTGATACCGTCCGATTCCACGACTTCTTCATTCACCCCGGGAATGGGCATGTTGTTCATGCCCTGGGCCATCTCCTTCGATTCAATCGCAAGGTCGGTACGCACCGAATACAGCTGCAAATCCAGTTCCATACGTCATGAGCCTCCTATCCTTTTTAAAATATAGATTTCTCCGAGAAACCGTACCGTCTTGCAGGGACAGCGAAGCGGCTTCTTCTTGTCAACTAGTGTGCGGGAGGAAGGGCGTGATTATGCAAAAAGGAATGCGGAAATCCCCCGGTTTGGTTATTGCATTTTGCTATCACACATGCTAAACTATTTTAAGTTGTGAATCATTTGATGGATTCCGAATGCCTTACAGGAGGTGAATGCAATGCCAAACATTAAATCCGCGATAAAACGCGTTAAGACAACGGAAAAACGCCGTGCGCTGAACGTTTCCCAAAAGTCCGCGCTTCGTACAGCTGTGAAAGCTGCCGACCTCGCGCTGGAAGGTACGGAAGTAGAAACTGCTAAAGCCGCTTTCCAAGCTGCTTCCAAGAAGCTGGACAAGGCCGTAACCAAAGGTCTCGTTCATAAAAATGCGGCTGCCCGCAAGAAATCCCGCTTGGCGAAGAAACTGAACGCTCTTTCCGCTCAAGCCTAAGAGCTTCCATAACAAGCAATTGAAGAACCTGACCGCTCCCGATGATGCGGTTCAGGTTTTTTTGTTGTTCAATAGAGCTTTAATGAAGAGATGCTGATGTCCGAGGATGCCGACTTTGGGCGGCGGCTCAAAGCACACGGAAAGCGCTTCGGAAAAAAATACGGGACGTTGACCAAAGCCTACATGATTACCTCCTGCCGAAAGTTCGATCAGGTTGGAGACTGGTATCTGATCAATCATCCGCGGATGATTCTCGCCTACCTGAAGGGCACCGACCACCGGCATGCGGACGAAGCCTATTATGAGAATCAGGCTAGGTAGCCAACAATAGAAGATTGCTATGCTACGCCGGTCTTCCGGCGCCCAGCCGCAGCATGAACAGCTCCAGCCCCAGTACCTTGTCAATTCGGCCCGTCTTCATCTGGTAGTCCAGATCGGCCAGACTGCTCAAAATCTCTCTTAGCTGCTCTCTTCCGAACTTGCGCGCCTGTTCCCCGGCCAGCTTGACGGCATAGGGATGAAGCCCGAGCTGGGAGGCGATCTGTCCCTGGGAATAGCTCTGGGCCGACAGATCCTTGACCTGCAAAATAATCCGGAACTGCCGCGTGATGAGCGCGGCAATCTTGATCGGCTCCTCGCGCTGCTTAAGCAGCTCATGCAGCATCCCGACCGCCTTGTCCAGCCGCAGATTCGCGAGTTCCTCGACAAGCGTGAAGACGTTCTGCTCTGTCCCGCGCGGCACCAGGCTTTCCACAGCCGCCGTATCCACCGTTCCGCCGCTTCCGGCGAACAGACACAGCTTGTCCATCTCGGCCGTCAATCCCTGGAGCCCCGTGCCGGCGCAGGCGATAAGCGCCTCTGCCGCCCCCGGCGCGGCGGTGCAGCCGCGGTCGCGGATGCCTTTTTCCACCCAGCGGAGCAGCTCGTCCGCGCCAAGCGACTGGAACGGCAGCACGATGCCTGCCGATTTCAGCGCTTTGACGATTTTTTTGCGCTCATCCAGCTTATCGCTGTTGACCAGAAAGACAATCACGCTGAATTCGGCGGGATGCGCCAAATATTCCTGAAGGACATCGATCCGGTGCTCCAGCTTGGCGTTATCCTTGCCTGCCGTGAACAGCGAGGCATCCCTTACAACCAGCAGCTTGCGGGGCACCATAAACGGCACAGTCTCCGCTTCCTCCACCACCGCCTGGACCGGCGTCTCGGAGAGGTCGAAAGGAATGACCGCGAAGTCGCGGTCCTCCTTCGGAATCAGTTCGCTCTCCAGGAAAGCCGCAAACTCATTCATGCGGAATTTCTCGCTTCCATATAAACAATATACCGGGGAGAAATTCCCCTGCCTGATTCCCTTGGCCGCTGTCTTGGCATCCATCCCTTGCGTCACTTCCTTTGTTCAAATCTGCCCGCTCATGACGTTGTACGTTTTAATAGTTTAGCAAACAATCGCCCTGCGCGTAAACGGCCCCGGCAAGGCAAAAGCGGAGAAGCTTCGGCTTAAATAGCCGAAACCTCTCCGCCCTTACGCGGCTCATCTATATAAACGACGGAGCGGGAAGCTCTAGAAACTTCCTCAGCCGCCGGTCATACCGATGTTTTTATGCGGGGGACTGCCGCTCCGCAGCAACTCATGTCCTCATGCTTTATTGTATTCGACTGCTCCGCAAAACGTTCCAACTTTTTACTCTTGTGTTGAAGCCGATGGCGATGAGGATGCCGGTCCAGCCGATGGGGCGGCGGGGTCCCGCGGTACGGTGAACGCGCCGCTAACCTCGCCCCCGTCCGTCCTCGTCACGTACGTAAACTGCCGGCTGTCCTCTTTCCATTCTCCCGACACCCAGGTTCCTTCCAGCGCAATCGCGTCGACAGCCTGTCTTCCGTCCGGAGCATTCGCAGCAGTGCGGTAAATGACCAGCTTGCCGTCCTCCACGGTCGCCGTATACTGACCGTCGGGCGACGTCCAGGACGGGGCATCCGGCGGCGTTTCCACAGGAGCTATGCCCATAATTCCCATGTCCATGCTTTTGTCTCTCGGGGCCTGCATCGTTGTATCGGACATGGCGGAGTCGCTAAGACCGCCGCCCTGATCGCCTGAGTCCGCTTCCGGCGGCGCAGACGCATTGGCTGAAGGCCCTGGAGAGTCCATCTTTCTTGAAAACGTTCTGTTCTCGTTGCCCGGATTTGGACTCGCGGCCTGATCACCCCTGCGGTCACTCTGCGCTTCCTTCGCAGAATCGGGCGCAGAGGATTTCACGCCGCCACCCTCCGCATCTTGCCCGCCGCTCTTCGGCGAAGGGCTCTCCGGCGCAGTCAGAGCCGAGTCATCGGTGCTGCCGGCACCGCTGTTTTCCTCACTCCCGGCAGCGACTCCGCTATCCAGCTCCTGAGCCGCCTCCGTTCTGGAATTCGCTTCGCTGCCGTTCGCCGCCGAATCTGCATTCTCCTTAAACCCGGTGTTGCTCTTCAGCATCAAATCCGCCTGCGCGCCCGGCAGCTTCTCCGGCATATTGAACACTGCAATACCCAGTATAACCGCCGCGGCGGCAGCGCCTATACCAAAACGGCCGGCCAGAGAGGAACTCCGGCGGGTCTTCGCCCGCGACGCCTTGCGGCTCATTCTCGGCGCGGCGTCCGTCTCTCCCGCGAGCGGAACCGCCGCCGCGCCCTTTTCTCGGTCGATGGCCTCAAGCTTCGGCAGAATCGAATCCACCAGGCTGAAAGGGGGACTCACATCGGGAAGCCGCTCCAGTTCACCGGAGAGCGCACTCAGCCGTTCGAACAATTCCGCGCAGGCAGGACAATCGTCGATATGGCGGAACATTTCAAAGCTTTCGTCCCGGCTCAAATCATGATCCAGATAACGATGCATCCATTCCATCACCTCCGCGCAGTTCATCCCGATACACCACCTTTCTGGTACTCCTGAAGTCTGTTTTGCAGTTGCTGCCTCGCCCTGAACAGGTAGGATTTCACCGTATTCAGCGGAAGGTCCAGACTGTCTGCAATCTCGTTGTAAGAAAAATCCTGCAAATAACGCAATACGATAACCGTCCGGTGATGCTCCGGCAGCTGGTCAATGGCCTCGCGGATGTCCTCCGCCAGATACCCCGAGAGAACCTCGCGCTCCACGTCCTGCTTATCCTTGAATATCATTTCATGCTCGTCGATCGAAACGGTCGGCTTCGTTTTCCGAAATTTATCTATGCATATATTGGTTACGATCCGCTGAACCCATGTCTTGAACTGGGCTTTCTCCTCATAGGAGCCAATCTTCGTATAGATCCGGATCAAAGCCTCCTGCGAGGCATCCAGCGCATCCTGTTCATTATGCAAAATGTAAAAGGCCGTCTTGTATACCTGGCCTTCAATTTCTCGCAATAGGGTGATTAGAGCGTCGCGATCGCCCGATTGAGCGGCTCTGACGAGTCCCTGCTCCACCACGAAGGTTCCCCCTCTCTATGCAATCTTACAGACGCGCAAGATCGCGGAATTGTTGCAATCTGTAACAATATTTTAGAATACCATATTTGGATACATACGCCACCAGTGACGTAAGCGTTTCATTTATGCCCGGCGCGCAATGGCTGCCTATCGGCTATAATGAAGCTTGTTTTCAAGGCGCACACTTTTCTTAGCATACAGGGAATGCCTGCGGCAATCAAACGTTCCGCCAGCCTAATTTTATTACAAAACTGACACATTGATATATTCGGATGAAAAAAAAAGAGCTGCCAATTTCCGGTTTGATATCACTTGTTTCGCCCGGAGTCGATTCCAGAATAGGTTAAATCCATCGATAAATTATTTTATTAAAGTTTAGTAATAAACAAGCTGGACACCTGCGGAAATCGTATATAAGCATGTCCATTATTCAATATTCTTCTTGTCTAAAATACTATTAAATATAGGAACCAGATAAGCGTATACCCGATTTCTCTGCTGAAAACCCGGTAAACTCATCTTTATAGCCGTTGTACAAAACCGGTTTATGTGCTACCTTCAAAACATAGTTAATCAAACAAGAATTAATCCCTATCCCTTAGGAGGAATCGGCATGAGCAAATATCTGGACGTGGTCACTTTCGGGGAGCCGATGGCCATGTTTTACGCCAATGAGGAAGGACCGCTCGACGAAGTAAATTCTTTCTCCAAAGCTTTGGCCGGAGCGGAGAGCAATGTGGCCACAGGCTTATCGCGTCTGGAGCATAAAGTTGGCTATGTAACCAAGCTGGGCGAGGACAGCTTCGGATCTTTCATTATCAAAGCGCTGAATACAGAAGGCATCGATACCTCAAGCATCTCCTTCACCCGCGAATTTCCGACCGGAATGCTCATCAAATCCAAAGTGGCTTCGGGCGATCCCAAAGTAGAATATTTCCGCAAGCGCTCGGCTGCCTCAAGACTTGGACTTGCCGATTTCGATCCAGCCTATTTCGCCTCGGCGGGACATCTTCATGTGACCGGCATTTCCTCGGCGATCTCCAGGGAATGCCATGAGTTCTCCGTTCACGCCATGGAGTTCATGAAGCGGAGCGGCAAGACCGTATCGCTTGATCCCAACCTCCGCCCGTCTCTTTGGCCGGACACCAAGACGATGGCAGACACGATTAATGACCTTGCCACCCGCTGCGACTGGTTCGTCCCGGGCCTTGGCGAAGGACGGATTCTGACGGGGCTTTCGGCGCCCGAGGAAATCGCGTCTTACTATTTGAATCTGGGCGTATCCCTGGTCGTTATCAAGCTGGGGCCGGAAGGCGCCTATTACAAATCATCCGATTCGGAGGGCTATGTACAGGGCTTCAAGGTCGAGCAGGTCATAGACACGGTAGGCGCAGGCGACGGCTTTGCCGTCGGTGTCATCAGCGCGCTGCTGGAGCAGCTTCCGCTCAAGGAAGCGGTGCGGCGCGGCAACGCCATCGGCGCTTTGGCGGTCATGTCTCCCGGCGACCGGGACGGGCTGCCGACGCGCGAGCAGCTTGAGCGGTTTATACGCCATGGTTCGGTCTGACCAACGTACAGTTGTTGCGGGGGATATCACTCCGGATGGCGGGGTGATGCCTGGAAGCAAACCGTTTTATTGGGAATCTGGCGCCGCTTGAACCGAATTCCCCGGCTGAAGGGACGGGGTGAACCGGTAAGTAATCGGCACGGTAGAGCCCGTGTCTTCTATGCCGGATAGGATGATTTTGGCAGCTTGCAGCCCCATTTCATACGCCGGCTGGCGGATCGTCGTAATTGCGGGATTATAGATCGCCGCGAATTCCGCGTCGTCGATGCCGATAACCGATAAATCACGCGGGATGGACAGGGCGCGTCTATTCGCATACTTCAGCATTTCAGCAAGCGCTATATCGTTGGCCGCCAGCAGGGCGGTCGGAGGCTCGGGCAGAGACAGCAGACGCTCCAGCGCTTCCGCCATGTCTTCCCTGGATGCGCTGCATACATAATCGTCCCGCCACTGATGCCCCGCTTCTTCAACCGCCTTTTTGTAGCCGCTGATCCGTTCCTTGCGCGGTGTAATCGCATAGCCTCCAACCGGCAGTGTCAAAAGCGCGATTCGCTCATGCCCATACCGGATAAATTCTCTAAAGGCTGTCCTGACCGCCATTTCATTGTCCAGCAGCAAGCTCTGCGTCGCGACGCCTTCGACAAGCCGGTCCATGAACACCAGCGGATATTTTTGTTCGATTAGACGATGGTAGAGGAAGGGAGTATCTCCCGTGGGGAAAATGACCAAACCGTCCACCTGCCGGGCCATCAGCGTCTCGATATATTTGGCTTCCTTCTCCGTATTCTCGTCGGCGTTGCAGATAATCACCTGATTGCCGCTGAGCTGAAGCTCGTTCTCAATCGCCCGGATACATTGAATGGACAGAGAATAGTTAATATCGCCCACAATGACCCCGACCGTGTTCGTCCGGTTTCGCTTCAGGCTGCGCGCCAGGCCGTTCGGCTGATAATCCAGCTCGTCAATCACTTCGGCAATCCGCTTTCTCGTCGCCTCGCTCATATACTTATAGCGCTTGTTCAGAAACTGCGAGACGGTGCTTTTGGATACGCCCGCCTTTTGCGCCACATCTTCAATGGTTAATTTTTTCATCCTTTTCGCTCCAAGCTGTACTAAAAAATTCACTCTTTATCTAAAAGTATAGCTTCTTTTTAGTAAATTTACTATATTACCATTCTCCTATGTGAATCGTATAGTATCGTTGATAATAACTGCAAGCGAGATCCATAGATCGAATAGATATATGAGCTTTTTATGTAAAGGAGACCTGATAGCCGATGAAAAAAGCCTTCATAGCCACCTTGGTTGCGGTCGTATTTTTGCTTCCCTCCTTCTCACCGTCTTATGCTGCGTCACAAACCGTCCCCGTCCATTTAAAGGCCGGAAAGTTTTTCATTTTATACACTGCTCCCGGCGCACCTTTTGTTGATAAAAATAATAGACTCCTGATCCCTTTACGTTCGATCTCCGATCTGTTTGGAGCCAAGGTCAGCTATTCGAATTTGGAAAAAGCGGCTTCGTTAGAATGGTTAGGGCATTCTTTTCAATTTAAAATCGGCTCGAAAATCGCATGGGTTGATGGAACTGAAAGTTCAATGGATACAACCCCGATTTTGAAGCAGGGAGCTATGTTTTTGCCTATTCGCTTATTTTTAGATCATACGGATATTAAATATATCTACGACCAAAATAATCAACTGCTGCATATCACGGATGAGAAAATACTGACAGGCTATGAATTCACTTTCTTTAATGATTCAGACTCGAATAAGGATTTCCAGGATGGCAATATCATGTTAACTTCCTATACGATCGAGCGGGCCAAACAATCTTCCAAAATCACCATTTTCGCGAAAAATATATCTAAACGGGTCATTAAAGCGGGCTCAGCCGATATTAATCCTTTAGCTCATTTCTCGGACACCATTTCCGTAGATCCCTATTCTCGTTCATCGAGACCCCCATTAAAAGAAATCAAGAGCGGGGAAACCAGCACGATCACCCGAACCTATGGGGCAGATCTGAAATATGTGATATCGGTAGCAAGAAACAAGTAACACTATTGAAAGATCAAAGGATGTCTTAAAAAGTCGCGTAAATCGCGGCTTTTTTCACGAAAATTTCTAAGTATGAAGCACCGTTTAAGAGCACATCAAAGCAAATCTCTCCCTGTAGTTCTTAAATCAAAGCTATTCAGCCTCAAGCTTATGCCTGACCTGAATTTCCCCTTGCCGTATCCGCATCTGGATCTCCCCCTGCTGGTCGGTTCGGTACACAGGCATTCCCCTTGTATGGAAGCGCTCCAGAGTCTCGCCGCTTGGATGACCGTACAGGTTATGAACACCGGCGGAGACAACGGCTGTAAGAGGACTCCAGTATTGGAGCCAAGCTGCGCTGTTTGAGCTTTTACTGCCGTGGTGGGCGGCTTTCAGCACGTCGACGGCGGAATTCCCGCCGAGTCCCTCTAGTGGGTTGGCTGCCATTATGCGCTCCTCGGTCTGACTGTCTATATCCCCTGTAAATAAAAAGCTCCTCCCGCTCACGTCGAGCTTGAATACGACGGATGCCGGGTTCTGTTTCTCCAGAACCGGAATTGCTCCATCGTCCAGCTTCATCGGCTCGGGCCATAAAAAGGACAGCTTCGAGGAATCGTCCGGGGACAGAGCCCTCCCCCGATGAACGCCGTACAGCCTGACGCCCCGCTCCACGGCTGTCTTCATCAGCTTGACATAGTCCTCGCGCTCCGCAAGCGTCCCGTTGAACAGCAGCGCCGAGACCGGGATTTCCTCCAGCACGGCCTGAAGGCCGCCTGCATGGTCCTGGTCCCCGTGCGACAAGATGACCGCATCCAGCCGGTGGATGCCGCGCTTCTTGAGCAGCGGGACAAGCGTCTTGGCCCCGACTTCATAGGGGCTGCGGCGAATACGCCATTCCTCCCGGTGTCCAAAGCTCACCGTCCCGCCTCCGTCTACAAGAATATGGGCGCCTCCCGGCGTCGTAATCAATATGCTGTCTCCCTGCCCTACATCAAGAAAGCTGACGGAGCCTTCCGGAGACAATCGCTCCGGGCGGTATCCCGTATAGAGCAGGAAGACCAAACCCGCAGCCAGCGCAGCGGCGGCGATCCGGCAGCGAGCGAGCGTTCGGTTCTGCTGAGAATCGCCAGGATACGTAGCGGCGGAAGGCCGCGCCCCTAAATGCGGACGCAGCCCTTCAAGGGGCCTCGTCTCGTCATCCGTATACAGCGGCGCGTTCAGCGTATCCGCATGATGCTTCAAGACACGCAGCATACCATACAGCAGGGCGTAGTACAGCCCGATCCATACAAGAGAGGGCGAGCTCCAAATCGTCACCCCCGCGTAGCGACCAGTCCACTCTACCGCGCCGAATGTCGCGTCATTCATCCATTCAACGGTATGAGCCAAAGCCCCCGCACCGCCAGGCCATACCCTGCCGAGCAGCAGCGCGGCCGTCCCGGCCGGCAGTACGGCGAAGGTGATAAAGGGGACGAGCACCAGATTGGCCGCGAACGACAAAGCCGCGAACTGATTGAAGTAATATATCGTCAGCGGAAACGATACAAGCTGGGCAACCAGCGTGACTGCAATCCCGCTTCCAAGCCTGCGGGGCAGAAAGGAAACCAGCGGCACCGCCAGCGGAACGTATATCATGAGTCCGGCCGTGACGAGGAACGACAGCTGAAAGCTGACGTTAAGCAAAAAGTACGGCTCCCAGATCAGCATCAAGAGCGCGGAGGCGCTCAAAATATGCATGCCGTCCTTCAGCACACCCATGCGCGCCGCATACAAGGCGATCATGCTCATCAGTCCCGCCCGTACGACGGAAGGACCCGCCCCGGAAAGGAGCACATACGCGGGAATAAGCAGCAGCGTCACAGTCAGCGCCCTCTCTCTGGTGAACCTGAGCCGCGACAGGACAAACAGCAGGAAGCCCGCGTACACGGCGACATGCATCCCCGAAATGGCAAGAATATGGGTAAGTCCGAGTCTGGAGAACTGCCGGTACGTCTCCGGATCAAGCTCGTCCTGCATTCCGATAATAAGCCCCTTTAAATATCCGGCGTCCTTCTCCCGGAACAGGGATTCAAGCTCCGCTCCCAGCCCCGTTCGAACGGCGTCGTTCCAGCGCAGAAGTGTGCGGAAGCTCCATTTACCGGGCCGCGCCGCCTCTACTTGCCCGGTCCCGTCCACTTTCAGCATCCAGTGAATATGCCGGTTCCGCAAATATTCGCGGTAATCGAACCCGCCGAAATTTCGGGCGGCGGAAGGGGACGAAAGCGCTCCATCCAGAGCAACATGGTCTCCTCTTCTCCAAGAAGCCGCAACCTCGATCTCCTGCTCGGCCTGGAGCTTCAGCTGCACGGCGATTTTCTCCCCATGGGCTGATTGGGCGGCGCTTCCGGCAACGGCGCTTGTTCCGCCTTGATGAAGCGACGCGGGCTTGCTCTCCTCACCAACCGGCATGGAACCTCCCTGCGCGTCAAGCGGCCGGATGGTCTCCAGCTTCACCGTAAAATCAACCCGGTCCCCATCCCGTTCCACGGTTGACACAATGATTCCTTCAGCGTGAACCGCCAGCTCCTCCAGCCGCGCGGAAGGGAGTTCAAGCGCCTGCGGAAGGACACTTTCATTGCGCAGGTCGTTCCACTCCCAGTACGCCCCGCCCGCAGCAAGCGCAGCCCACAGCAGGATCAGATGCTTGCGGCTCCATCTGCCTGACAGCAAGGCGGCCGCAAGCAGCAGCGACGCTCCAGCCCATGCCATGAGCAGCCTTTCTGTAGGCAGCATGCTTGCGGCTCCATTTCCGATCACCCAGCAGATGACCAAATAGAGCAGCGGTCTTCTTGTCATTGCTATCCCTCCTTTTCCTGCAAAATACCAAATTGGATAAATTCCAAAAAAAGAACCCCTGCTAACGCATAAATGCGTGAACAGAGGTTCTTCCTCCTGGCTAATTCATCATTCGCTTAGATCATATATCCGCCTTAATCCGATACGCCCAGCACCGTCTCGCGGGGAGGCTCATATCCTTCCAGCCGGCGAAACTCGATGCCCTTGGAGGCCATCATCGCCCGGACCTTCTCCGTGTCCTTCGGGTAGCTCCGGTGATAGACAATTTCGACAACGCCGCTGTTGGCCAGCATATTCGCGCAGGTCCAGCAGGGCTCATCGGTCACATATACCGTACTGCCTTCCCGGTCGATCCGGTCCGTAAAGAGCAGCAGATTCTGCTCCGCATGAATTGTGCGGATGCAGCGCTGCTTCTTGACCATCGTTTCCACGCCGTCTACAATCTCAAGCTCATACTGTTCGGAGATCATGCAGCCAGCTTCGGAGCAGTCCGGCACTCCCATTGGAGCGCCGTTATAGGCAGTGCCGAGCAGCTTCTTGCCCTGGACAAGCACGGCGCCGACATGGCGGCGCGGACAGCGCGAACGGGTCGAGACCATAAAGGCGATGTCCATAAAATACGTATCCCAATCCTTGCGATAGGCAATGGTCATTGTCGTTCCCCATTCTCTCCAAAATCGTCGTTAACTATTGTAGCATATCCTCGCAGCCGGGCAATATAACATCCATCGCGTCTATCAAAATAAAATATAAGACCGTAGCTTCTCCAGCATCTTTGGACCGATTC
>NZ_ASSC01000761.1 GCF_000520735.1 Paenibacillus forsythiae T98 | reverse complement strand
CAGCCACTCCGAACGGGAAGCCGCGATTCCTGTATTGTCCGCTCCCGTTGCCTTCACAAGCTCTCCCTCCCTATTATTCACTAGCCTTCGGTCTTTCCGGCTGCGTCAACTGCGTCAGCGGCATTGCCCGCAAGCTCCATTTCCTTCCATAACGCATGGAACAGCTCGGCAAATCCGGGCTGATCGCGGGCATACAAGGGCGGCGTATCCGCGATCTGCGCCGGAATATCGAACACCCGGCGGATTCTGCCCGGATTCCGCTCCAGGAGAATGACCCGGCTGCTGACCGCAATCGCCTCCGACAGGTCATGGGTAACGAGGATCGCCGTCTTGCCATGCTGCCGCAGCGTCTCCGATACCAGATCCTCCAGCTGGAGCTTGATCTGATAATCCAGAGCCGAGAACGGCTCATCCAGCAGCAGCAGGCCCGGGTCGGTCGCCAGCGTCCGCACGAGCGCGACCCGCTGGCGCATTCCGCCCGACAGCTGGTTCGGATACGATTGCTCCTTCCCTTTCAGCCCCATTTCCGCGAGAAGCTCGGCCGTCTTATCTCGTCCCGCTTCGTCCAGACGGCCGGTCAGCTCCAGGCCCAGAAGCGCGTTGTCCAGGATGCTGCGCCATGGAAACAGATAGTCCTGCTGAAGCATATAGCCGACCTCCGGAGAAGGGCCGTTCACAGGGCGTCCATTCACCAGCACTTCCCCCCGCGAAGGATGCAGGAGTCCGGCTATAATTGACAACAGCGTTGTTTTGCCGCAGCCGCTCGGTCCGACCAGGCTGACGAACTCGCCTTGTTCAATTTCAAGATTCAGATCCTCGACCGCAAGGGAAGCCTCCCTGTCGCCCAGGTAAGCGTGCGTGACCGACTTTAATTCCACAACCGGCGGCATGCAATCCCCTCCTTTACGCCTGGCATCCCGGATGGAAGAGCAAGCTTACTCGCCGCTCGCCGCCTTGGACTGCGCTTTCTCCGCAAATGTGTTATCCACAATCCTGGCCGCCGGCACCCGCGCTTTCAGCTCTCCCGCATTTTCCATAACATCCAGCAGATTATTCCATTCCTTGTCGTCGATGACCGGATTCTGCGCGTAGGTATCCTGGTCCTTATACCGCTTGATCGCAGACACCACAATGTCGCGGTCCGTATTCTCGAAGTAGGGCGCCACCGCGTCGGCGATTTCCCCGGGACTGTGCTTTTTCACCCACAGCTGGGCTTTTTGCAGCGCATTGGTAAATTTTTGCACGGTATCGCTATTCCTCCCGATATAGCTCTTCTTGGACATAAATACCGTGTACGGCAGATAGCCGCTCTCGACCCCGAATGAAGCGATAACCATGCCCCGGCCTTCGCGTTCAAAGATCGAAGCCTGCGGCTCGAACAGCTGCACGTAGTCCCCGGTTCCCGAAGCAAACGCGCCGGCGATATTCGCAAA
>NZ_ASSC01000760.1 GCF_000520735.1 Paenibacillus forsythiae T98 | reverse complement strand
CTGCCCCCGCCGCGATTGAAGCGGCCGTCGCGGAGGCGCTGAACAGTTTCGGCAGGATCGATGTGCTGGTCAATAATGCGGGCTATGCGGCGGGCGGCTTCGTGGAAGAGGTGCCGATGGAGGAGTGGCGCCGGCAGATGGAGACGAACTTCTTCGGCCTGGTTGCGGTAACGAAGGCCGTTCTTCCGCAGATGCGGGAGCGGCGCTCGGGCCTCATTATCAACATCGGAAGCGTCAGCGGTCTGGCGGCTTTTCCCGGCTACGCGCCATACGCCGCTTCGAAGTTCGCGGTTGAGGGCTTCAGCGAGAGCCTGCGGCATGAAATGTCGCCATTCGGAGTGAGGGTCGTTATCATCGAGCCGGGCGCGTACCGCACCGCCATTTGGAGTAAGGGGCTGTCGCAGATCAGCGCCGCCGATGGATCTCCGTACCGGGCGCGTCTGGATGCGGTGCTGCGGTATTCGCGCAAGACCGCCGATACGGCGCCCGATCCGCAGGAGGTCGCCGAGCTGATCGGCCGAATAGCGCAGATGCGCTCGCCCCGCCTGCGCTATGTAGTCGGAAGAGGCTCCCGGCTGCTGACCGGAGGCAAGAGCCTGCTGCCCTGGAGATGGTTCGAGCGAATAGTCGCCCGGGCGCTCAGGTGACGGCGATATTTGAATTTTCCCGATTGGTGGTCTATTGTAAAGCTAGGTATATTTACAGTGATTGGAGGCAACCGATGCCTGATTTTATGGAGTTCCAGCTGTGCTTCGATGAAGCGGGACGCGAAATTGAAATTCTGGATGTGACCCGCACCGGCGAGAATGAATACCGGATCGAAGAGACCCCCGTGTTCAGACCGGACTTATCCCTTGGAGACATCATCAAAGTGAAGGAAGAACGGGGCGTCTATTACTACGTGGAAACGGTGCGGAAATCGGACTACCGGAAGCTGGTCAGGCTGCTTAGCCGGGAAGCCGCGAAGTCGCCGGAGCTTACCGCATTCCGGAAGCGGGTGCTGGAGCGGGGCGGGAGGTGGGAGACGGTATTTGGAGGAGTGCTCATCATTCACGTTCCGAAAGAAGCGGAGCAGCCCTTGAGGGACGAGCTAGAAGCGATTGCCCGTACATACGGAATTTGAAGGAGGTTATTTATAGTGAACAAATTTACCAAGCTGGTTAAGGATTGGGTGCCGACGATTCTGGTAGCCGTTGTCCTGTCTTTGCTGATTCGCAGCTATGTCGCCGAGGCGATGAGCGTTCCGACGGAGTCGATGGTCCCGACGATCCAGGCGGGAGACCGGCTCATTGTGGAGAAAATGCTCTGGGCCACCTCGCTGAAGCATGGCGACATCGTTGTATTCCATCCGCCGGTCCCCGGCGAGACGAAGCTGTACGTCAAGCGGCTGATCGGACTGCCGGGCGATGTTGTGCAGATCAAGGACGGAGCGCTGTACCGCAACGGGGACAAGGTGGATGAATCCTACCTCACCGCAAAGATGGATTACGCCTTCGGGCCGGTGACAGTTCCGGAGGATCATTATTTCTTCCTTGGGGACAACCGGAATATGAGTTTCGACGCGCATTCATGGGACACGCCCTTCGTCGCGAAGGATAAGCTGATCGGCAAGGTCGTGCTGGAGATTCCGTTTCACAAGCTGCGGGATTGACCTGACCGGCGAGCGCGGTTATAATTGGAAAAAGAAGTAAGCCTAAAGGTGAATCAACGAAGACGAAGGGTAAGTAGACGTATGGCAGGAATTTGCAGAGAGCCGGCGGTGGCTGCGAGCCGGTGTTCCGCATACGATTGAATGGCCTTCCGAGTTGCTGTCCCGAGCCCGGCCCGCCGGTCGTAGGGATAGCCGGGGTTCCCGCCGTTATCAGAGGGAACGGTATCGAAGAGGCATGCATATGCCGAATCCGCACCGTCTAACGAGGACCGTCAACTCCGCGCAGCCGCGCCGGAAGGAGCGGTCGATTTAAGGTGGCATAACGAGCAGTCTCGTCCTTATAAGGACGGGGCTTTTTTTGTTGATAAGAATCTATAAGTTTTCGGGTCCTCGCAAAGTACCTGAGAACACTTCAGTGACAATTCTTCACTTTGTGGGAAGATTTTGAAAGGGGGTGATGGCCTTGGATGGCGGCTGGTGGCGATGGTTAAGGTTTACAATATATCCAAAAAGGAGAATGAGCAATGAATCAAGAGAGAGTATTGACCGGGGACCGCGTAACCGGAAAGCTGCATCTGGGCCATTACGCGGGTACCCTCAAGAACCGGGTGGAGCTGCAGCACCGGTATGACACCTTTATTATGCTGGCCGATGTACAGGCGCTGACCACCCATTTTCATCAGCCCGGGCTGATCCGCACCCATTTGCGGGAGATTGCCCTGGACTATTTGGCGGCGGGAATTGATCCGGGGCGGGCGACCATCTTCATCCAGTCGATGATTCCGGAAATCGCCGAGCTGACCCAGTTCTATTCCATGTTCGTTACCGTGAACAGCCTGCGCCATAACCCGACGATCAAAGCGGAGGCGCAGAGCGGCGGTGGGGATGAGATGTATTACGGCTTTCTCGGTTATCCCGTCAGCCAGGCGGCGGATATAACGTTCTGCAAGGCGACGATCATTCCGGTGGGGGAAGATCAGCTTCCTCTCATCGAATTGACCCGCAAAATCGTCCGCCGGTTCAATGAATTGTACCGGCCCGTGCTGACCCTTCCCCGGGCGCTTGTCGGCGATACGCCGCGGCTTGTGGGAACGGACGGCAGCGCCAAGATGAGCAAGAGCCTTGGCAACGCCATTCTGCTCGACTCCTCGCGTGAGGAGCTTGAGCTGAAAATGCGCAAGGCGGTGACCGATCCCTCCCGCGTGCGCAAGGGCGATCCGGGGCATCCGGACATCTGCCCGGTCTATGCGTATCACCGCTGCTTCCGGGTGGAAGGCGCGGAGGAGATCGGCGAGGCGTGCCGCAAGGGCGTAATCGGCTGCGCGGAATGCAAGCG
>NZ_ASSC01000759.1 GCF_000520735.1 Paenibacillus forsythiae T98 | reverse complement strand
GCCGCCTGCCGATATAAAAGCAAGAAGCTAAGAAGAGGGGGAAACGGCGTGAACATTGGGTCTTTGATTCGCGGATTGTTGGGAGACAGCAAGCCCGGAGAAGCGAAAACGCTTGAACTGAAAGAAGGACAGATTGTCCGCGGCGTTGTTCTCAATGTATCGGAATCCGGAAAAGAAGCGATGGTGCAAATTAACGGCACGCCTGTGCGGGCGGAGCTGGAGACGCCGCTGCAGCCGGGGCAATCGCTGACGCTGCAGGTGGGGCCGCCGGGGGATCGGGGGCTGCCGGTATTAAAGCCGGCTCCGGCGGGCAGTCAGGCATCTCCGCAGACGATGGGGGAGGCCCTTGATGCGCTTGGTCTGGGCGGCTCCAAGGCAGGCCGTGAAATCATACAGGCGATGCAGGCCGGGGGCCTTCCGCTGACGAAGGAGACAGCGGCCAAGCTGAATGCGATTATGGAAGCCAAGCCCGCAAGCGTGCCTGTCCAGGAGTGGCTGGAAGCGGCTGTCATTGCGGAAAAAAGAGGTCTCCCGGTTACTCCGGGGAGTGTCAGCGGACTTCAGCAGGCGGTGTTCGGGCCGCAGCTTCATCAATTGCTGTCCGCGCTGGAGGATCAGTTGAAGCTATGGCTGGAGCAGCAGAAGACCGGCGAAGGGCCCGCGGCGCAGTCTGGCGCAACTCCCGCTGCTTCGCCTGAAGGCGGCGGGAGCGTCGCCGGGAATGCTGCCGCTCCGGCGGCGGGAACGGCCCAAGCGGCGACGGATGAGGGGACGCCTGGATCGGCGGACAGGAACAGCACAGCTCTGTCGGCTGACGGGGCGGGCGGAGACTCCGATTCCGTGGAAGGCG
>NZ_ASSC01000758.1 GCF_000520735.1 Paenibacillus forsythiae T98 | reverse complement strand
CCCCCGCCGAGTCCAGCGAAGCATAGAAGAAATTATGCCAGCTCTGCAGCATGCTTCCCACCGCACTTGTATAGTACAGATTGACGTACTTGTCATTCCAGATCCCGTAGCCGTACAGAAATGCCGCAAGCAGCAATATGGCTGCAAGAACAGGCTCCGAGCCCAGCTTCCTGATTAATCTCATCCCATCCACTCTCCATCCGTTCATTGTTTCTCCGGCTGACAGCAAGCCTGTCGCTTCCTCTTCCGTACTGCCATTATGGCATCCCTACCTTAACTCATAATGAGTGCCCGCTGAATGTTTGCTGAACAGAGCAATCGGCTGCTCCGGACAGCCATATCCCCAGCGTTATGCGGAAGAGGCCCGGTGAAAGAGAACCGCCGATCGCTCATTCGCTTCGTTTAGGTAGAACTGGGGGGGGATTTCCTGCCAATCTGCAGGCTTCTTACTGAATTTCGCCCTGGAGGAGAGAAATAGACGCTATTGTGCAGGTATTTGCTGCTGTATCGCCGATATGAGGAGACTGGATAAGAAATGCCTGCGCTTTTGCAGGACAAGAGTCGGGGAGGAAGGCTTTACGAGTAAAAAGATGCATGTACGCTGTAATTCTTCATTCTTCGCAACCTTCCGATGCTGTCGGCCGCCACGGATGCGTTCAATAAATAGAGCCTCCGGTGGTATATATTGGTATAGATGCTATCCCGCTTGCTGCCCCTTCAAGACATAGGCCACCAAATCAAGCTGCATACAAGCAAATAAGCTCCCGCCGGCAGAGCGCCGGAAGCAGCTTAGGGTCTAACCCTCAATCCGGGAAGCCTTTCGTATTCCCGACTCCAACACAAACTCGGCGACCTGCCTCCAGTAGAATACCGGGAGCAGATCGCCGCTCAAGGCCCCTTTCTCTGACTGTCAGCTTGACAGAGCTACGGCGCACTGTTCATTCCCGCGCCATCGCCGCAAGCTTGTTCACCGTGTTCCAGTTGCGCGCCGTGGCGGATACGCCCATGATTTTCTCCAGGGGAACCTTGAACAGCGGCGAATCGCTTATCTTGGTCTTGTAGAGAATGTACATTTCCCTGCCGATGACGCGCAGCTTGTCCTCCCCGTCCTCATAGGGACGCAGCCGCTCCAGCGCTTCATCCGTAAGCTCTCCGGACAGAAAAGAGACATACAGCCGCTTGGAATCCTCCGCCCCGGCCAGCTCGAACGGGTTATTCGCAATGACCGCTTCCAGCTCTTCTGCGGTGCGGATCATCACGGACGCTTCGAAGCCGAAGGTATTCCGTATGCCTTGTTCAATGGCTTCCCCAAGCGCCTCCTCCCCGTTGCCTTCGCCGCCGAATACCACGTTTCCGCTCTGAATATAAGTCTTTACGTTCTGAAACCCGAGTGACTGAAGCATTGTCCTCAAGTCCTGCATCTTGACGATCTTGTTCCCTCCGACGTTGATGCCGCGGATCAGGGCAATATATTCGCTCAAGGAAAGACCTCCTTCCGTTTCTCCCGCTATTCCAGATCGATGCGCGTAAAATGCTCGACCGCCGGAAACGGGCAGTAATAATGATGCAGCAGCGCCTTCCACTCCAGGTACTGCGGGGATTCTCTGAACCGGATCGTATGATCCTCCAGGCTCCGCCCACGCACGAGCAGCAGGTATTTGTGATCGTCTTCCAGGCATTTTTGCAGCTCGTGGCCCAAATAGCCGTCGATGGAGGATATGAGGGGCGAAGCCTGCCTGAAGCTGTCTTCGAACGCCTCCGTCATTCCCTCCCTGATGTGCAGCATAGCCGCCTCCAGTATCATGTTCCTCCTCCTTTACGAACCCAGCGCTCTCCGAAAAAATTCATGCACCAAATTATTAACCACAATAAGCACCGCCAAAGACTCGTTGACGCTGCCGACCTCCAGCGAATGATTGGCTTCGTCGATTTTGTACAGCGACACGTTCGTTAGACCGCCGAGTCCCGCCGTATCCTCCTCGCTGAACAAGGGATCGCTTCCGCCGTATATGACTATGCCGCCCGAACGCTTGATGTAAGGAACGGCCTCCCGCAAGGGAGTCAGATAGAGGCAATCGACCTTTGCCGGTGAGTCTGCGGTTGCTGCGAGGCGGCCTGCGATGACCGTCCCGGTGCTTTTGCCGATAAAGAGCAGCCGTTTATAGCCGGCAACCAATGCGAGCGCCTGCGCGCATTCTTCCTCAAGGATGCCCATGTCCTCACGCTTCAGCTCGGTTCGCGCGCTATAGTAGCCATATTCGAGCAGCAGCAGATCGCAGCCGTGCTCCAGCGCGTTCTTGCCCGCATAATGCAGCAGAGGAAGCTCTGCCGGATAATTTCTCCCCGGAAAAACAACAACCAGCGTATCCGATCCCTGCAAATAGTGCTTGTGCCTGACTTCCCTGCCCCAATGGGAGGGCATCGTTATGTATTTCATCACCTTATCCGCCATGTTCCCTTCCACCTCCCGCCCTGATTGCTTCTCATTATACCTTTAATTGGCAGGGGGCGGAAATGATAAGCCCCGGATTTTCACAACAGGCTGCTTCAAGCAGGAGGGCTCTTTATGCATTCAGTCAAATCTTCCTCTCTCTGCTATAATCGAAGGATACAAGTCTTGGGGGAAAGGAGCGCCAGCAGAATGACGCCGTTCACGGAAAGAGTAATTCACATCATCCAGTCCATCCCCGAAGGGAGGGTGATGACCTATGGAGGGGTTGCGGCTGCGGCGGGAAGTCCGCGCGGGGCAAGGCAGGTTGTCCGCATTCTGCACTCCATGAGCCGCAGCCGCAAGCTTCCCTGGCACCGGATCATCAATGCGCAGGGAAGAATCTCGCTGGCGGACGGGGAATCCGGCGAGATTCAGCGGTTGTACCTTATAGGGGAAGGCGTCGAATTCGATGAGCGGGGAACGATCGATCTGAAGCGGTTCGGCTATGATCCCGGTCCGGCGGAATGACGAGGCTCCCCCTCTTCCTCCAGAAGCCTGTCAATTTCCCCGGCCGCTCGGTCCAGTCCTTCCCTGGCGGACAGATTCCCGAGAAAGATTTGATGCAGGTACACGGTGTATACCTCTCCAACTTGGCTCCAGTTCTTCACAGGAGGCCGGAGGAAAATATCATCAACCGCCTGGGCGTAAGGATAGAGATAAGATTCCCGGCTGACATTCAGCGCTTTAACCGCTTCCTTATTGGTCGGAATTAATCCGGCCTTGGCCATAATCAGCTGCCCTTCGACGCCTGTCATCCATTTCATAAAAGCCCACGCCTCGGCCGGATGCCTGCTCCCTTTCATCATGACCAAATTTTCACCGCCAATAATCGAGCTTGTTCCATTCCCTCTCGGAAACGGTACAGACAGAGTCTGTTTAAGAGCCTGTCTCTTGTCGGACTCTTTCAGCAAGCTGAAGAACCATGGCGCTTCATCGGTTAGCAGCATGCTTCCACTTCGTACCCTTGCCCAGTTATCCCGGTTCTGGGTCACCGCGGAGAGATGGATGAGCTTCTCCTTGTAGAGCTTCGCCAGCTTCTCCACCGCACGCACCGTGCTGTCGCTGTTCAGGAATCCGGAAGCCCTCGTGAAGCCGGCGTCCATAAACGAGCCGCCCAGACTGTACACGTACGGCAGGGTGTCCCAGACCTCCAGCCCCCCCAGTCCGATGATGTAATGCCGCTTGCGGGCCAGCTCCAGAATTTCATCCATCGTATCCGGGGGCTTTGAATACCCGGCCCGCGCCAGAAGCTCCCGGTTAAAGATAGTCAGCTTCGTATACAGATTGAGCGGAAGAGAGTAATACCGGTCATTGTAATGGCCTACGTTCATGGCCTTTTGATGAAAAGCGTCCTTCAGCTCATTGAAGCCCGGTAAGGCGTTTAACGGCTCAAGCAGCCCTTTATGCGAGAACTCCGGCACCCAGGTGATGTCCATCCTCACGATATCAGGCCCCCGGCCCGAGGAGGCTCGCGCAATCAAGCTGTATTTTAATTCGTTATTGTTAGCCAGGTTTATGCACTTGATCCGAATATCCGGATGACCCTTCTCAAAAGCGGGGATCATCTCCTGCATCAAAAGCCGGGTCTCCCTATCATTATACGTATGCCAGAAAATAACAACGGTCTTATCATTCCCGCGAAGGGTCTGTACGCTCTCCGGATTCGAGATCACGGATGTGCCTTCACATCCGGCCGTCAACAGCAGGATCAGAATCAAGGTTATCCAGCGTATGGGCAATTGAAGCTCTCTCCTTCCTTATTCGGCAAGAAATAGCTGACACCTCGTGCTTTCCCTGTATTCCATGGGAGTCAACCCCGTGCTTTTCTTGAATACCTTGCTGAAATATTTGACGTCCTTGAACCCGGCGGCTTTGGCCACATCGGAAATCCGGCTGTCAAGCTGCGTCAGCAGCCGCTTCGCTTCCCGAATCCGCAGCTCGATCAGATAGTCGATGAAGGTGCGCTCGGTTTGCTTTTTGAATAACAGGCTGAAATAGCTTTTGCTGAGATGAACCGTATCCGCCACGCTTTGCAGCGTCAGGTTCTCGGTATAATGGGAGGCGATGTACTCCAGCGCCTTCGTAATCAGCTGTCCGCCATACCCGTTGTCCAGCAATTTGGGAATGAACGATTTGCCGATTGCCTCCAGTTCGCCGGACATAAACGCCGCGAGCTGCTCCAATGTTTCGGTCTTGCGGAGCTGTTCATACCGTTCGGGAAGCAAGGCGCCGGTATCGGCATGGAGCCGGCAGGCTTCGGTAAGGAGGGAGATTGCCTCCTGCTGCACCTGCTCCGGACTCAGATTCATGCTCTTCCACCGCTCCATAGCCAAATCAACAGCGAATGAAGCCGGCTCTCCGCCGCGAATCATCTCGAAGAAGGGCTCCCAGTCATAGTCGTTCAGGGGGTCTGCCGCTGCAACATGGTTCTCCGCTTCTCTTGCCGTATATAATCCGCCGATCCCTTCGAAGAACCGTCTTTGACAGGCCGAACGGCTGCCGAAATATCCTGGCAGTATACGGCGTGCTCCTCTCTTGACGGCGAAGCCGACCGACGTGGAAATTCCCCACTCCGCTTCAACCCGCTCCTTCCACTGAAGAAGCCAGTTCCCGGCCTCTCTCTCCGGGTCGGGAAAGATCAGAAACAGGCTGCTCTCGGCAGCCAGCAGCGCGCTTCCCTCCTCCCAATGCTCATAGAATGCTTCCTGCAGCTCCTCCAGCAGCAGCTGAACATACAGGTATCCGTGATTTTCTTTCCATTCCTCTGCGGAATCGAGCATAAGATACACGCAGGCGTAGGAATGATCCAGCCATGACGGAACCCATATGGTTGAAGGGGATAAAGGCTGCTCTTGCACGATCAGCCTTTTGATTTCCTGCTCCGCGCGCTTTCGTTCCAGATACAGAGCGCTTTGCTGATACGATTTCAGTTCAACGACCTTTCTCCGTTCCTCCTCAAGCATGGAAATACTGCGGTGCAGAACGGCGAGAAGATCATCCCGCTGCAGCGTGAGCTTGAGCAAGTAATCGACCGCGCCAAGCTTGAGGCCTTCTTTTACATAATTAAAATCGCTGTAATTGCTGATCAGGATCACCTTGATCCAGGGGCACAGCGCAAGGGCCCGCCTCATCAGCTCAATGCCGTCCATGACAGGCATTTTGATATCCGTAATCAGGATATCGCAGCCCCGGCTCTCCAATCGGGCCAACGCCTCAGCGCCATTTGCACATTCTTCAACCGACGCCCCTTCCTTTTCCCAGTCGATAAATGCGCTGATCCCGTTACGGATGATGGGTTCATCGTCTACGATAAGTACTCTGTACATGGGTGTTTCCCCCGATCTGTTCATTCTTAGAGGATGCTTCGGAAAGAACTTGTAATACGATGCGCACCGCGGTTCCCTGTCCGGGCCTGCTTGTAAACGAACAAGTCCAGTTCCTGGCGTAATAAAGCCGCAGGATGTCGTAGATATGACGCAGGCCGATGCCGATTTCTCCATTTTCCGCCGCCGTCTCCAGCCTGTTCAGCACCTTCAGCTTGTCCTCTCCGATGCCCAAGCCGTCATCTTCCATAAGGAATTCCAGGTCCCTGTCATATTTTCGAATCCGGATCGATATCCGGCCATCCGTGTTCTTCGGTACGATCCCATGGAAGATAGCGTTTTCCACGAGCGGCTGCAGCAGCATCCGGGGGATAACAAGCTTCTCCGTGCCCGGCTCGACATCCAGCTCCAGCCAAAAGGTTCTTTCGTAGCGAAGCTCCAGAATGATCAAATACTTCCGGATAATATCCAGCTCCTCTTCTACCGTGATTCGGCTGCCGCTTTTGCCCATGTTCGCCTCAAGCAGATGATTAAGCGCCGATAAGACCTCGGATGCGCGGTCATTCTGCCTGGAGTCAATCAGCCACCGGAGCGTGCTGAGTGTGTTGTACAGGAAGTGCGGGTGAATCCGGTGCATAGCCGCGCGGAGCTCGGCGTGGTATTTCTCGCTCTGCTCGTCCTCCACCTGCTGCATTAAATTTTCGATCTTGAGCAGCATCTTGTTAAACTGTTTGCTCAGGAAGCCGATTTCATCGGAGGTCCGGACAGCCGCCCTGACCTGCAGATCACCGTTCTGAACGGACAGCATGCTTTGGGTCAGCTGCTTGACAGGCTGGGTTACCCATCTGGCAATAAACAGCCCGATTCCGATGGCGATCAGAGAAAATGCCGCCGAAGACAGCAGAATCCAGGTCTGGAGACGGTTTAGCGGCCCGCTGATTTCCGCAACCGGAACGGTGCCGACGATCATCCAGCCGTTGCTGAGCAGCTGCTTCACCCCGTAGTAGGGGACTCCGTTCTTGTGGAACTCGAACTCCACGGCGTTGTCGCCGACAATCCGCTTGTACAAATCCGGATTCTCCACCCGCTTGTTAATCATATCGAGGTTGGAGTCGATCATGATCCTCCCCTCGGAGTCGACAACGAAGAACTTGCCCGTCTTCCCAAGCTCCAGCTGCCGGATCGTGCCCACCACCGACTGCCCGTCCAAATGAACCTGCACCAGGCCGATCGTGCGCATCGTATTGAAATCCTTAAGGACCCTTGCTACCGGCAGAACCAGATCCGTATTGACCCCGCCTCCGCTGAAATGGTCGTATTGCAGGCCCTGCCAGACCAGCTCTCCATTTTTTCGTTTGGCCTCTTTGACCCATTCCTGGTCGGACAGCTGGATCTCTTTCAGCTTCTGATCGGAAAAGGTGCCGCTGCCCCAGCCCTTCCCCTCCTCTTTCAGCAGATAGACGATTTTGACGAAGGAATTGGAATAGACATAGTTGTTGAGCAGCGTATTGATATATTGAAAATTCCAGCTCTCTTCATATGACGGACTGTTGCCGAGCTTCATGGCCGCCCGCTGAATGTTCACATCGCCGGCGATGAAATCGGAGGTGTCGATCCCCACATCGAGAATGAAAGAGAGCGACTCCGCCGTCTGCTTCGCGATCTGGATCGTGGACTCGCGCACGTTCTTCTTGAGAATCGAGTCGGACAGCCAATAGAAGGACAGGCTGGTAAAGAGAGTCGGAATGATAATGACCAGCAGGAGGACCAGTATAATCTTGGAGGTAAAACGATTGGATACTCGTAATTTATGCAGCATACGGCCTCTCCCATTGTTGTTCTTAATTAAAAGTGTACAGAATATAAATCTGTATGCCAGTGGTATTTTTAGGAAGATCATCCTTTACTCCTTATATTCGATAACCGCCATGTCCCAATATTTCAGTCTGGGCAGCTTCCATTTCAGTCTGCCGTCCCGCTGTGTGAACTCCAAAGCCTGGGGCGAGCCGCCTCTGATATCAGGGGAAGCGAACCATACTTTGGCGACCGGCCGATCGGTTCGAACAGAAACGGACACATCCTCTCTCTCTGCGGGTTCGGTCTGCCTTCCCTGGTCGTCATTCCAGTCCATCGTGGAAGCATCCGTGAAATTGATGAAATGAAGGATGTCCTTGCCTTCCTTCCGTTTGGAGAAGGACCATACCTTCCCCTGCGAAGCCTGGTCCGAAATCGCCGTCTCCGGCGTCCCTTCGGCCTTCAGCCCGGATTCCTCCGTCCCGTCCCGAAGGAGATTCTGATAAGCTGTCAGAAAGTCGTAGTAGCTGATCAGCTGCGCCTCAAGCGCCGGGGAGATACGCAGATTCCGATGAGGGAAATATTCCTTGGACAGCATATTCTCTCCCAGCTCCAGATGCGAACCCCCCGAGGCAAAGATCACCGCGTCCGTCAGCAGAATCGCCGGGGTGTTGAACTCGCCGGGAGCATCGGAATAATGATAGTTCATATACGCGGCCAATACGGTGTTCAGCCGGTTCCCGCTATATGCGGAGTTCTGGTCAATCACTTCCTTCAGATTCTGGTAGCCGGGATGATTGCCCCATACCTCGGTATACAGAAATTTGACGGGAGCGTTACGGGCAATCTGCTCCTGGCCGAACTGGCCCACCGCGTTCATGACATAATCGACATTCAGCTGCTGCTTGGCCGCCTTCAAGAAAGCCTGATAGGTCCAGGCCAGGTCGACCGGGTTCCCGTCATAGGTCCACAGCTGGCCTCTGTCGCCCAATTGGTCTACATGCCAGCCGTCGAAGGGAAGCGTCTTGAACGTCTCGATTTCCTTCTCCGCCAAATAGTTCTGCCATTCCGGATTGGCGGGATCGTACATATAAATATCGCTCGCCCAATTATCCGGCAGAGGATGTTTATCCTGTTCGCCGTGGGCAGAGTCCTTGAACATTCCCCATTCTTTCTTCACCCCGTCCTTTTCCGCATCCTCATAGGCTCCGAAGAGCAAATTGTAGTTCATGGCCTTCATGCCGCGGCTGTGGGCAAGGCCGATATAGCTCTTCACCGTGTCAAACGATACCGGACGGCCCGCAATATCGGACCACTCCGCCGCAGGACGTCCGTCTTCGAAACGGATCGGCTCCTGGTGCTTGTACTGCCAATCGTAGAACTGGATACCGTTGATATGGAACCGGTTTAAGCGGTCGATTACCCGGCTTCTCTCATCCTCACTCATTTGCGGGAAATCGGCCAGATACCCGTAACGCGGGAACCGCCCCCAGTCGGAGGATACGTCGACGGCAATATTCATTTGATCGGCCGCCTGCTTGTCCTGAATATAGAAGACTTCGGCCAAATAACCTTGGCCTTCATCCTGCGGAGGATTCCAGTCCCACTCCAGCTCCTCTCCCTTCACCTTCAGCGTTGCTTCTTCTATAATGCGATCCATGTGCAAATAGCGGATATGTATCGTCCCGCCGGACACCGGACTCCGCAGCTTTAGATGAAACCGGACACTCTCTCCGGGCCGGTAAGCTGCTTTGTCGGTAGCCAGCTTCTCCAGCACGCCGCGCTCGATCCGGTCAACCTGCTGCGGACCCAAAACGATCTCCGAAGCATTCTCGCAAGCCGATATCAGCCAAATAACCGTCAAGAAGAGAGCAGCCGCGAGCTTTCGCATCGGCCTCATGTTCCTCATGTTCGTCACTCCCATGTCTGGTTTCAGTACATTATCGGAGAAAACACTCTCGGGATCAATTGGGACACGTACCTATTTTGGCTTCCCGCATCGCACGATTTTATTGACGCAGACACATTGTAACCGTTTTAATACGTTGGGGTGTCTTATTTTCGCGGAAGAGAGAAAGATATTGCACTCGCATGTTTTTACATGATTTGTATATTTATAGCTTGCTTTTCTTTCAACCGCATCGATTCGCCGGAAAAGGTGTTCTATTTTTCGATACACAGCAATATAAAAGGTTGACTTTAGCGCTCTCAATATAAATAAAAACCGGTTTAATAGACCACTGGAACTAGCCTCTCCCTGTTTATCCCAGTTAATTGGCAATTAATTACTAGAGAAGGAAGATGCAAGCAGATTGCGCCAAAAGGCATGATTCCCAGGCGTGGCGCTGGTTTAGCCGTAATTCACTCTATTTTTGAAAACGATTCCACAAATAAATTCAAGCCTCTGCATCCATCCCGTAGGAGGTTCTCCCCATTGTCCGGCCCCGGAGCCGCTTGCTACCTTGATAGAGGACGGGATGCCGGGCAAGCGGACGGCCGACTGTTCATATCTACCAACCCAATCGGAGAAGGAGAGAGTAATGTATGCGTAAAAAGGGAAAGTCTTTAAGCCTTCCTGGAAAACTGGCAAGGGCGGCCGTGTGCCTGAGCTTGCTGACAGGAACGGCTGCGGGTGTGCTTCCGGCCACCGTGGCGTTTGCGGAAACCCAGCCTGAGGCGGATACCCCGTTAAACAAACAGAATCTTCAGCCGTTATCCGTACAGTCGCTCGAAGCTTTGGACAATGGAGTGAAATTAAACCTGGGAGACTACCAGGGGTATATCCGGCTCTTCTCGGAGGACATGGCCAAAATCTCTGTGGTCAAAAACGGCGAAGCCGAATTTGTCTCCCCCGGAATTGCCAAGAAGGATTGGGGAACGCCCAGATTCAAATCCAGAGAAACAGATAAAGAATACATCCTTTCCACCGACGAACTCACTGTAAAAATCAACAAACAGCCGTTCGGCGTCAAATTCCTCGACAAGCAGGGGAACGTCATCAACGAAGACGCGGCGCAGGGGGTCGGCTATGAAGACGGCAAGCCTTATGTGTTCAAGAAGACGGATGCCACTGAGAACTTCTATGGCTTCGGCGAGCAATCCGGCGGGCTGAACAAGCGCGGCAAGAGCCTTGGCATGTGGAACACGGACGCTTATTCCTACAACAAGAACACCAAGTACCTGTACACATCCATTCCATTCTTCATCGGGCTGAAGGACAAAAAAGCCTACGGCATTTTCTTCGACAATACTTATCGCTCCTATTACGAAATGGCCAGCGAACAAGATGATTACTATTACTTCTACGCCAATGGCGGCGCACTTACTTACTACTTCATCAACGGTCCGGAAATCGGCGATGTGATCGACCGGTACACCGAGCTGACGGGTAAATCCGAGACGCCTCCAATGTGGTCCCTGGGCTTCCATCAAAGTAAGTGGGGCTATACACCGGAAGAACTCGTGGATGTGGCCAAAACCTACCGCGAGAAAAAAATCCCGCTCGACACGATGCATTTTGATATCGACTACATGGACGGATACCGCGTGTTCACCTGGAACGACCAGTATAAGCAAGCGCTGAAGACGCTGAAAAATGAAGGCTTCCGCGCGATCACGATCAACGATCCGGCCGTCAAGCAGGACGAGAACTACCGCATGTATCAGGAAGGAACCGCCAACAATTACTGGGCGAACAATCCGGACGGCACTACCTTCTTCGGCGATGTATGGCCGGGCAGATCCGCCTTCCCGAACTTCCTGAAGTCGGATGTGCGCAACTGGTGGGCGAACAATCTCGGAACACTCTTGAATGAGGGCGTCGACGGGATCTGGAATGACATGAACGAGCCTGCCGTATTTGACGGTCCTTTCCATACGATGCCGCTGGATATCGTGTTCGAAGGCGACAACGGGGAGAAGAAGCTGCATACGGAAGTCCACAATCTTTATGGACATCTTGAAACCGAAGCGACTTACAACGGCTTCCTCAAAAATAAACCGAACACCCGTCCGTTCGTGTTAACCCGCGACATGTACGCAGGAACGCAGCGCTACGCGGCGCTCTGGACCGGCGACAACGTAAGTAACTGGGAGCATCTGCAAATGTCGATTCCGATGAACTCCAATGTCGGCTTGTCCGGTGTACCGTTTGTCGGCAATGATATCGGCGGCTTTGCGAAATCGCCAGGCAATGTTCCGACGCCTGAACTGTTCGCAAGATGGATCGAGGTCGGCGCCTTCCTGCCGTTTGCACGCGACCACTACGACAACAGTGCGAAATCTGGACTGGCAGGCGGGCAAGAGCCTTGGAATTTCGGCAAAGAGGTTGAGGATATTAGCCGCAAATATATCTCCATGCGTTATGAGCTGCTGCCTTACCTGTACAACCAGTTCAAGGAATCGGCGGAGAACGGTCAACCGGTTCAACAACCGCTCGTGTACCAGTTCCAGGACGACGCGAAGACGTATAACATCGAGGATCAGTTTATGTTCGGTGATTCGGTGATGCTTGCGCCTGTAGTTAAAGAAGGCCAAACGAGCCGTGAAGTGTATCTTCCGGCCGGCGAGACATGGGTCGATTACTGGACTGGCAAATCGTACGAAGGCAACCAGACGATCACGGTTAAAGCCGATCTTGGAACACTGCCTATTTTCGTGAAAAACAATTCGATCATCCCCCGTCAGGAAGTGGAGCAATCCACCGACGAGAAGAAGCTGGAAAATCTGATCCTCGACACCTATCTGGACGATGAAGCCAGCTACAGCTTCTACGAGGACGATTCCGAGACTCTGGATTACAAGCAGGGCGAATTCAATATTACTAATTTCAAGGTGGAGAAGAAGGGCAACCATATCGAGTTCGAGCAGGACAAGAAAGCTCAAAACTACGATTCCGCCATCAAGTCCTATACGCTTAAGTTGCACGATGCCGAGCAGCCGAAGAAAGTTCAGGCGGCCAAACATAAATATGACCAGGTCGGCAGCCTGGAGCAGCTGAACGGGCAGGAAAGCGGCTACTACTTCGACTCGGCGGAACAAGTTCTGTATGTCAAGATCCCGGCCGACGAAGACCGCGGTGTAAAAATTCAATAATACGATTCACGGTTATTGCCGGAGGAACAGTAGAACGGGTAAGCGTCTTCGGCTTCACCCGTTTTACTGTTCCTTAAGGCGATGCCGCAGCCATCCGAGCCAGACTTCGAAGAAATGAGCGTGCCTAATATGAAATACACAAAAACAGTTACCGCCGCAGTCCTTTCCCTGTCGTTATTGACTCTTCCGCTTGTCCAACCTGTACATACCGCGTTTGCTGAAAAAGTCACCAACGGACAAACGAAAAGCCGGAACAGCGGCAAGGCCCAGCCCGCTAAAGCCGCATGGGACAAAAGCACCCTAAGCTTTACCGTCGAAGAAACGACCTATACCGGAATTTCGGCGACCGTTATAAACGACGGCTCCGGGATGCAGGGTGAAACAATCTATGAAGTATACCGCAGCGATACCGGTAATCCGAAGAACGGCGAGGTTGTTGCCTCGGGCGTAATCAAGGCGCTGGCTCCCGGAAAGTCGCAGGTGCTGACCTTCACGCCGGCTGTGCTGGAGCAAGGCAACTATATGTTCAAAGCCGGTCAGCGTCCGGGTCATCCGGGAACAGGTGTACTATGGAGCGGTTCCATTACCGTAGAGGAAACCCGTCAAGCCGCTGAACCGGTCCAGCCCGAGCGTCCGTTCGATCAGTATTTCAACTCCGATGTTCAGGGAGGAACGGCGACGTTTACGGTCCCTGAAGGCATCGGGGAAATCCGGATCAGCTTCTCCAGCTATGTCTATCCGGAAGGCGTTGTTCCCCAGGAAGACGGCAAGCCCTATGAGAATCAGCGCGTATACGACAACGTGACCCGAACCTATGGTCCGGGAACGCATACTGTACAAGTCGACCTGCCGGAATCCGGCTATTGGCAGACCGATCTGTATCTGGGAACGGTAGTCGAAACGTTGACGGAAAGCGGACATTCCCTGGATACGATCATTGACGCCGATTACGGTTCTGCAAATTAAGATGCAAAGCCCCATTATTTTTAAGGAAGAGAGGTTTCAACGATGAAAAAAATAACATCCATGGCCTTAACCCTGCCCCTGCTGTTCAGCTTCGCCTCGGGCGCTCTTGCCCAGCCGCATGCGCAAAGCGATTCCAGCCTTGGCGTCTATTACGAGATTTACGTCAATTCCTTCTATGACTCCAACAAAGACGGAAACGGCGACCTGAACGGCATCCTGCAAAAGCTTGACTATCTCAATGACGGAAATCCGCATACGAAGAAGGATTTGGGCGTCGATTCGCTGTGGCTGATGCCGATCAGCCCTTCCCCCAGCTATCATAAATACGATACGACCGATTTCTACAGTGTAGATCCGGCGTACGGCACCACGGAAGATTTCCGCAAGCTGACGCAAGAAGCGCATAAACGGGGAATGAAAGTGACGATCGACCTTGCGCTCAACCACACGAGCAACAAGCACCCGTGGTTTCAGGAAGCTGCCAGGGACAAGAACAGCCCGTACCGGGATTATTATATCTGGGCCGACGAGAACACTGACCTGAATGAAAAAGGGCCGTGGGGACAGCAGCTCTGGCACGAGTCGTATCCGGGTTCCGGGGACTACTATTATGCGCTGTTCGTAGATTTCATGCCGGATTTGAACTTTGACAATCCCAAGGTGCGTGAAGAAATGATCCATGTCGGCAAGCATTGGCTGAATCAGGGAGCCGACGGCTTCCGCCTCGACGCGGCCATGCACATTTACAGCAAGCCGGATGAGGTGGATAAGAACGTCGCATGGTGGGATGAATTCAAGCGGGGACTGGCCGAAGTGAAGCCGGATGTTTATCTGGTCGGCGAGGTGTGGGACCGCCCGTACAATATAGCGCCTTACTACAAAGCGCTGGATTCTTCCTTCGACTTCGACCTGTCGTCGAAGATTCTGGACGCCGCGCAGAACGGTTCGGATAACGGGCTGGCTGCCTTTGCTGCGGATACCCTGAACCTCTACAGCAAATACGCCGATAACCCTATCGACGCCCCATTCCTGACCAATCACGATCAGGTACGTACAATGTCCTTACTGAACGGGGACGTGAATAAAGCCAAAACCGCCGCCTCCATTCTGCTCACCCTGCCGGGCAATCCGTTCATTTACTATGGTGAGGAAATCGGCATGCTCGGGGAGAAGCCGGATGAGAATATCCGCGAGCCGTTCCGGTGGTATCCCGGAAGCGGAGAAGGGCAGACCACTTGGGAGCCTTCCCGCGACAATTCAGGTCCGGACGCCGTCTCCGTCGAGGCCCAGGAGAAGGATAAGGAGTCTCTCCTCACCCATTACAAGGAGCTCATTCGCATCCGTCATGAGAGTCCGGCCTTAATGAAAGGCGACATTCAGGAACTGCCGACCGGAGACAGCCGCATTGTGGGATATACCCGAACCTTTGGGGATGACTCCGTGCTCGTTCTGCATAATCTGAGCGGCGAGCAGGTAACCATCCAAGTCTCCCGTGAAGAATGGAGCGAGCGAAAGCTTGATTTTTCCACTTCCAATGGTGTTAAAGCCAAGAAATCCGGCGATCAGCTGAGCATCACCATCCCAGGTTATACGACCTGCGGCTTGAAATAACCTGCTAAAGCCTGCCTGCCGGAAACGGCAAGCAGGCTTTCTCTCCATTCGCCCGGCTTAGGTTCTGCTTACCACGGCCTGCGCCCAAACTGAAGTCCGCCCCCCTCATGGCCTCGTCCCCCGCTGCCGCGCGCATTCAGCAGACTGTACAGCGTGGCATAAATGACGAGCAGCACCAGCGCGATGAACAGGCTGAAGAAGACGGACTGGCGGTTCACGCTGTCCAGCATGAGCTGATACAGACGGTGCCTGTCGGTCAGCACATCCCAGCTGTTCAGGCGGTAGACCCGGCCCAGCAGCACCCCGTACCCTCCGAGAACGCAGGCGGCCAGCACGAACAGCCAGGACATCACAAGGCCGGCCTTGCGCCAGATGACCGTCTGAAATTGATACAGCGAGAAGAAGCCCGTCAGCCACGCGGTCCAGGTGAACAGCAGCAGCATGGCGAGATCATACCAGAACCGGCTCTGGACGACGCCGCCAACAATATAAATCCCGCTGCGAATCGTCAAATGAAGCAGGTCGGTCATTATATACGGGGCATTGGGGAAGAAGACCAGCCAGGCCGCTCCGAGCGGAAACAGCAGCAGACTGCGCGAGTTCCGTTTATAAAGTGCATGCGCCGCCAGCGAGAACAGAAACGGCAGCCAGGCCAGAAACAGGTTCCAGATCAAGAACTTGTAGAAATCATCGGTCCTCAGCGAAACTATGCCATACACGGCCAGCGTTGCCAGCGTAAGCCCGGCAAGCAGCAGAAATACCTTCGGATAATTCAGCTCCTTCATTGGTTGCATTCTCCTTATCTGCGATTATGAAGTATAGAAGTATATTACCCCATTGTATTATAGCATTGATGCTACACTTCAAAAGATGATCCGATACTGTTCATGATTCCTGCATATATTGACAAACGAATCAGTATCAACCACATGTTGATGAAAGGTTGAAGTCTGATCGGCGAAATATTCGATATATAGTGATGACCTTTTATTGGGGCGCAGCGATGGAATCTGCTCAAGTGAAAGGCTGCCCGCTTTTATAGCACCAAACATGGAAACATCCGTGGTTAAAAATGAGATGGGAGGTGATTGCAGGATTCCGAGTTCCAAAGGCTGGTTGTTTGCTTCTTTTAAGATTCTGTCTTTCAATGCAATAATGCCAAAATCGCTTGAGGCAATTGATATATTCCCAATTTGCGTTGGATAATGAGACAACAGACAGAAGCATAGAGAAAGTATCGAAACCTCTCCAGCATTTTTCTTTGTAATCAAGGTACCCGTTTGTCGAGTAAAGAAACCCTGATTGTAATATTCGTCAATCCAATTGTCAGAAAGCTCGTCCACCTCAAGTTTACGATAGCAATTAAAAAATCTCTGCGACTCCGAGAACGGGGAAGCAACCCGAAATAACTCCATTAGTCGTTTGTCACTATAACCCAACATCGGTAAATAATCATCGGTTTCTTCAATAATGATGGTCGGAACAGGAATACTCGCAATATAGTGAGCTTTGCCCTCATGATGCGAATATTCCGCATGAACCCAACCTGGAATTAGAACTACATCGTAGGGACGAAAAATATCTGATTGAGGAAACAACCGTTCATGCTGATAATAAAACTGAATATTGTTTGTATCCAAAATCAGTATTCTTGCCTTTGCAGCCCCTCTTAACGATGCTTCGATTCTACTGTAATTACCCATCCAACCGCCCCTTTAAGTCCCGTTGAATCGCTTTATATTTTTCCTCCCATCCCATCACCACTTTCAGATTATCTTTATACAACTCCACATCAGGATGGCGTTCAATTTCCTCTTTAATCGCTTGTTTAATTGAAGACATGTTTATAACAAGAGAAGGCTTCATAAGCGTATCATCCAAAGAATATTCTTGGAAAATAGCCGACCATTCATTTGTTGCCAATTGTTTATCAAAATGCAATTTGATTTGAGTTTGAAGATGATCGTTATTACTTTTCTTTGCCATTTGATACAATTGAATCAAAACGGCCTTGTACGGTGCTTTGAAGGACTTCATGCAATGTACGACTTTAATCAGAAAGTCATTATACTTCAACGAATGAAAATAATCGTACAAATCAGAATATCCGAAGATCATCTGACTTGCAAAGTAATCCGCCTTGCGCTCGTTCAAATCAAATTCAGTTGTGATTTCATAACTGTTTTCCTGATGGCGCTTGATTTCCTCTTGTTCGGTCAGATGGTAAATTTCGTGCCAATAAATGAAATATTGATATAAACGGGGTTGCGCCGTGTTGATAATTGGGACCATCCATCCATTGCCAAATCTCCGAATAGCCCCGCCCCAATTCTCATCCGGTATCGGAACTTCAATCAGGTTGTGTTCTCTCAAAATCTCTAACCCTTGTTGTTCGATGGGAAGTGATTTCCATTTAATCCGCCATCTCTCAATAAATTGAATATGAGCTTCAACTTCTTTAGCAATTTGCTCGTTGCGCTCTATCGTCTCGTCTAAATTTCCACTGGTGATTCTCACTCCTTGAGAACACCTCCTCATTTCAAGTACATGGAATAAATATCAAGCACATTATCCAAGCCCTCCAGCAATTCTCTTGCTTGAGGGCTTCGCTCAGAACCACTGCCATGGTCCGAAAATGCATAAAACGGAAGCGCAGGGGAGAAGGCAACAGGTTGAGCAGTCAGAAAAAAATCCTCTCTTAATCCGAATACTTCGTTAATTTTTGTAATTTGGGCATTATACGTAGTTTGGTTTGGACTTTCGCACTTTAAAATCTGGTCGATAGTTGGCCGAGATATGCCTGTGAGTTTGGATAAGGATAATTTGGAGTAACCCTTCAATCGAATAAAAGTGATTAGATTTTGGGCTACTGTATCTTGATGTTCGAAAAAGTTGATCGTCACGTTTTAACACCTCACTCTTTTATATATTCATTATATTTCTCTCCCCACTACTTTGTAAAACTAATTTTTACAAATTGTAAAAATTAGTTTTAGTATCCGCTTAGCTTGGTCATTTTATGCCCACTCTTAAAAAACTTGGATATTTTTAAATTTACAGGCCATGAGGATTGGCTCAATTGTTCACCTATTCAAGAGGCAGAACAATGAACAGAAGGATTCAACCGCTTTTGCAATGAGGAACGGATTCTATTAAAGCTGAATAAGCTGACTCCGATTGAGTATCGGCGTCAGCTTATAGCTCAGGGTCTTTTTCAACTCTCTACAAATTGGGCCTTGACCACGCAGCCCCCGGGCTTGTCTCCCGTTTATCCTGGAAATCATACTTCGCCTCGTCAGCGGGCGGCCTCCGCCTTGGAGCGGCCCTTGAAGCCGAGCAGGCCGGGCGCTTCGTCATAGCCGGACAGAGCGGCGCACTCCCGGAAGGCGGCGTGCCGGCAGCCGACGCACCGCTCCCTGGAAATGGCGCGCAGCGCTTCATTAATCGCTTCCCCCGTATGATCGTAGAAGCTTGCGGCGCCGATCCGCTCGTACAGGCCCGTCTTCCGGAGCAGCTCAAGCGGCTGGGGCTGGATGCAGGAGATGATCAGCTTCCCGCCCGACTGCTCCAGATGCTTGACGAGTCCCGCCAGATTGCTCTCCCCCGTGGTGTCGATGAACGGCACCTTGCTCATCCGCAGCAGAACCACCCTTGGCTGATCCGGCCCCGCTCCGGGCATCGTATGCTCGAAGCGGTAGGCAGCCCCGAAGAACAGCGGGCCTTCCACGTTGTAAATCCCGATCTGCGGGCAATCATGCTCCTTCGAAACCATGTGCGGCCCCACTTTGACCGATTCCGGATCGGGCAGCACCTTGGACACGAGATGAACCTCGCCCATCCGCTTGACGAACAG
>NZ_ASSC01000757.1 GCF_000520735.1 Paenibacillus forsythiae T98 | reverse complement strand
GCGAAAGGGAACCGTCTTCCCGGCAGCGGGCTGACGGTGCGGACGCCGTCCAATCCGTATTACCCGCTGTCGATTCATACGACCATCGATCGCCGTATTCAGGAAGGCATCGAACGGCTGGCACAGGCGGACGGGGTGAAGGAAGGCGCAGTCGTGGTGCTGGACGCGGAAGCCGGGGACGTGACGGCGATGGTCTCGCTGCCGTTCTACGACCCGGAGGACATTTCCCCTCAAGGGGGGGAATGGAACAACCGGGCGCTGCAGGAGGCGGCGCCCGGCTCGATCTTCAAAATCGTCACCGCCGCAGCAGCGCTGGAGGCCGGCGTGACTTCGCCCGGCGAGGTGTTCCACTGCCACGGCGCTTACGGCAGATACGGACTGTCCTGCCATAAGGAAGACGGGCACGGCGCGCTGACGCTGGAGCAGGGCTTCGCCCTGTCCTGCAACAGCGTGTTCGCC
>NZ_ASSC01000756.1 GCF_000520735.1 Paenibacillus forsythiae T98 | reverse complement strand
GGGTCTTCCGGCCAATAATGCTTCGGGTAACGCCCCTTCAAGTCTTTCTTGACTTCAAAATAGGCGTTGCTCCAGAAGCTTGCAAGATCGGCGGTCACCTGAACCGGGCGCCTTGCCGGAGACAGCAAATGAAGCAGAACGGGCACTCTTCCGTTTCCAATTCGCGGCGTCTCCCGCTGCCCGAACATTTCCTGCAGCTTCACCGCCAGCACCGGCGCAGCCGGATTGCTGTAATCAACGGCAATCCTCGAACCGCTGGGAACCGCGATATGCGTTGGAGCGTCCTGATCGAGCCGCCGCTTCCGCTCCCAGTCCAGCATGCTCTC
>NZ_ASSC01000755.1 GCF_000520735.1 Paenibacillus forsythiae T98 | reverse complement strand
TTGGCCGTACACGGCGTTTTCGGTGGTACCAAAGAGCGTTGGAATATTCAAATGCTGCTTAATCCAGCGGAAAAAGACCTCGACTTGCCAACGAGCTTTATACATCAGAGCAATCTGTTCGGCAGTGACCTACATCAAATCGGTAACCACCCGAATCTCGCGATCTTGGTAATCATGAAAAATAACCACACGGTGACGCTTGCGGGAATGGCATTGAGCCGTACCCAATTGGCAGGTCAGATCGCGAAGAATCGGAGAATCGGGTTGTGTCAGTCGGCGTAAGGAGCGTGGTTTTTCAAGATGGACATTGTCCCGAAGCCGAATGACATAGGATTGACCG
>NZ_ASSC01000754.1 GCF_000520735.1 Paenibacillus forsythiae T98 | reverse complement strand
CGGCCAATCCTTCAGCGTCTCCGGCGCCCGGCGTTTCCGCCGGTAATTCTGCGCCGCCAAGCCCATCGTCCGCTGCGCCTGCAACGAGTACGCCATGGGCCACCGTTCCACCTTCGCCTGAATCCGGTCAGGCAGCTCCTGCCGACCAGGTGCCGCTGCCCAAGCAGGAAGTGCTGGCCTATACACGGCAGATGAACGGCTCTCCTTTTGTAAGAGAGGTCAGCGTCGGAACGGACAATATCGAGATTCGCTTCTTCGGCAGCTTCGCGGAGTACAAACAGGCCAATCCGGGCACCAAGCTTACCGCAGCGGATTATTCAGACAAGCTTGGCTCCGTCAACGCCGTTCACGCTATTTTAATGGAAGAATCGACCCGGCTGTTCCGCGAATTTCCGGGCATGGCTTCCATCGATATCACGCTGCCGTACAAAGGGAAGACTTACTCCGTCTCGCTGACCAAAGGCTCGGTCGAGAAATTTTATAATACCGACCTCGACAGCATCAAGTCCGATCAGCAGTGGAGAGAACAGATCAGCGGGCCCTTTTTTACCCGGGATTACCAAGATCAATTCGCCAAACGGTTCGTAAAGGTGACCTGATCCGGTCGGGATGGGACAATGATCAAGGGAGGGCAATCCGGTGCTTAATTGGATCAATAAACGCAGCCTTGTAGAATACATTGCCGAGGAGGAGCGGATGGAATTCGGCCAGCCGGACTTCCGGTTCGAGAGGATCGCTGCGGAGGACATGCCGGATGGCATTACGCCGCTGGCTCAATTCTTTATGGCGGGGAGCATCTGGCTGAGCGATGATTTTCAGGTCATCCTGCCGGTACAGGACGAGGAGACGCGAAAGACCGTAATGAAGGAGATTGCTCCCCATTTTACGGATGTCAAACTTTGTGTCTCCCAAGGTGAAATTCAGGAGATTTACATGCAGCACGTCAAGCCTGGATCGAAAATGCTGTTCCATTCAGCCAGAAGCGGCGTTATTCCAGTCATGGAGGATTTGTACCGCCATCAAGACTTCACCAAGACTTATATAGGAAGAAAAAGAAAACTGCTTCATTATACGGTAAACCGCAGCGTTCTTGAGCCTTATCCGGTTGCCGGTGACTCCGCATTACGAGCGGTGCTGCAAAAGGCTTACTTCGACCGGAATGAACAGTACGTGCTGCTGCCGCTGGGCTGGACTTTTGACGAATCGCTTCGGGATTCGGAGGCGCTGCGTTTTTTGGCCCAAATTGCTCCGTGTCTCACCCTGTCCGTTGATGCGGACAACAATGAGGTGGTTACACTTCATCTGTCCCGTGAAGAATACAAGCACCAGATCAGGCTCAATTCGGCCAGGCCCAAGCCGCCCCGGAGAAACAGAAATCACCTGTATCTGGATATCGGCCGGGGACTTGTTTATGTCATCAATCTGACAGGCCAGCCTCCAATACACCATTTCGACGGACTGAAGGAGCACAGGATATACAGGCTGCCGAAGGATCAGAGATTTGCGGAGTTCGATCACGAGCAGGGAGAGCTTCTCCCAGAGGGTGATGGCTTGTTTTTTAGCGAGGAAGGGATACAGTCGATGATTGATGCAATCAATCGGGAGCTGAAGACTGATTCATAGATCATCGAAGACGGATAAAGGCAGCCCGCGCCTGCCTGAATGAATGCGAAAAAAAGTACGGATGTCCAATCAACTAACACAACTTATTTCCCACCTGTTTAAGATAGGCGACAGGGTCTCGACGGAAACGTCTGCGCTTCGTTGATTCAATGTGGAGTTAGACTGAATAGTAGACACAGAATATACTGAAAGGAGGATTGAGGGAAAAATTGGAATTGAAAGTTATTGAATTGGCAATTGTGCTAAGCGAAGATGGGCCGCATGGACGCGTTGAAACATTTGACCTGGTTGCATTACCTTTTATTCCGAGAAAAGATGAATTAATCCTCTGGAATAGTAAGCTCTATATTGTGACCAATGTGATGTATGTTTTTGACACAAACCCGGCCGACTACAACTATGACGCTGATCCCAATAAACAAAGCTCGGTAGCCCATGATATTTGCTATAAAGTTTGGTTGAAATCTGCTATATAAAAAATCGTCTCCGTTAGCTGCCCGCATAGGGTGGCTATTATTTTTGTCTAAACTTTATCCTAATACCAAAATATGCTATAATTCTGCGGGCCGTTATACCTATAATTACCATACCCCTCGGAGTATGAACAGCTTTACCTAAACCATGCTGCTTAAAAATCTGTGTCTACTATCTTGACAGAGGTCCACAAAAAAAACTCCGCCAGCCGGCGGAGCCATACATCTATAAAAAGGGGTTCATGTGTATTAATTAACCACCCGGGCCAAACTGAAACATACGAATCGGGAAAAACTCATGGATTGGGGATTGGCGGTTATACAATCTGCTCGCTGGGCGCCGATGCCTGTTGCGTCAGCAGCTCATTCATCCTCACAACTTCCCCAATGATAATCATCGCCGGATTGCCGACCCGGCAGGCGGTTGCCAGCTGTTCGATGTTGTCCAGTGTTCCGGTAATCGTCCGCTGGCGGGTCGTCGTTCCGTTCTCGATCAGCGCCGCCGGCGTCGATCCCGGCTTGCCATGGCGCAGCAGCTCCTCCCGGATTTGCCCGAGACGGCTGACGCCCATATATACCGCAATCGTATCCACGCCTCGGGCGAGGTGCTTCCAGT
>NZ_ASSC01000753.1 GCF_000520735.1 Paenibacillus forsythiae T98 | reverse complement strand
GAAAAATAGCCGTTTGCGGCTGGCATGATGAGGAAGAGGGAAAAGAAAAGGTGGGGCTGTTCTCGGCTCAGCGGCTGCAGGAGAAGGACGTGAAACCGGTCTATTCCAGAATCCTCCGCCACATCAACGAAACGATGGGGATTCCTGTCGATTACGTCTCCTTTATACGCTCCATCCCCAAGACGACAAGCGGCAAAGTGCAGCGCTTCAATCTCGTCGGTTCCTTCCAAAAGGGAGAATTTCGGGACAAGACGTATCCGGCCGACTATTTTACCGCCGAAGCTGTACCGGCCAAGCCGGAGCACAAGCCGGGCAATGCGGCCGCCGCTGGAGATTTTGCCGACAAAATCAGGGGGATATGGGCTTCTGTTCTTGGAAAACCGGTTGAGGCCATACCGTACGATGAGCCGTTCCTCTCTCTGGGAGGCACCTCGCTGAAGGCGATGCAGGTTCTGGGGGCGCTGGAGGATGAGCTGTCTGTGGAGCTGACTCATGATCTGCTGATCAAGTGCCGTACCGTGCGGGACATGGATGAGTACCTTGCGGCCTGGCTGAACTCAAATGCCAGCCCATCCGAAGGACGGAAGAAGCTGCCAGCTTCAAGCGGGAGCAAGCCCGGAAGCGGGGATATCGCCGTGATCTCGTTGGCCTGCCGCTTCCCTGGAGCTTCCAGCCCGGAGGAGTTTTGGCATAAGCTCGTCCAGGGGGAGCAGTCGATCGGGGAAGTCCCCGCCAGTCACTGGAGCATTGACGATTATTATAGCCCGTACCCGGAATTTGGCAAGACCTATTGCCGTACAGGGGGCTTTCTTGACAATCCCTACGGCTTCGACGCCAGCCTGTTTGGCATCTCCGAAGAAGAAGCGGCGGTGATGGACCCGCAGCAGCGCATGGTTCTGGAGCTGGTGTATGAGCTGATCGAACGGGCGGGCTATTCTCGGGAACAAATGAGCGGGAGAAAGGTTGGATTATTCGTCGGCGCGGGAGGAAACTCCTATTTCGAATATCATCTGAATACCTTGAACCGGATGAAGCTCCAGAGCTTCGACAGCTTCGCCGTGCTCAGCAGCGAGCAGCAGGAGCGGATTATGGAAGAGTGGAGGCGGAAGCTGGGATTCACCGGCGCCCATTCCAATCTGCTGGTCGACAATATTGTCAATATGATTCCGGCGCGCACCTCGCAGGAATTCAATTTCAAAGGTCCGAGCATGGCCGTGGACACAGCCTGCTCTTCGTCGCTCGTTACGCTTCACCTGGCAGCCGAGTCCATCCGCAGGGGAGAATGTGAATCCGCCATAGCCGGAGGAGTCTCGCTCCTGCTGACGCCTACCTCGTATCAATATTTCAGCAATGCCGGCGCTTTATCGCCTAACGGACGCAGCAGCGTCTTTGATGCCGACGCGGACGGCTTCGTGCCCGGGGAAGGGGCCGGGCTGGTGATGCTGAAGCCGCTTGAGCAGGCGCGCAAAGACGGAGATCCCGTCCTGGCGGTGCTCAAGGCCAGCGAAATCAACAATGACGGGCACTCCATCGGGGTCATGGCTCCCAACCCTGACGGGCAACGGGAATTAATTGAGTCTCTCTATCTGCGGAATGAGCTGAATCCGGCGGACCTTCAGTATGTGGAAGCCCATGGAACGGGCACGAAAATAGGCGATCCGAGTGAAGTAAGGGCGCTGGACAAAGCCTTCAAGCGCTGGGAGCTTGCAAGGGAATCGATTGCCATCGGTTCGGTAAAATCCAATATCGGACATCTGCTGGGGGCGGCGGGAATCGCCAGCTTTATCAAGATCGTCATGGCTCTGCGGAATCAGACGATGCCGCCGCAGGTGAATGTGGTTCATCCGAATCCCATGCTGAAATTTGAGCAGACGCCCTTCTATTTACTCTCCGAAGCCAGAGAATGGAAAGTGGCCGATGGTGCGGCCAGACGGGCGGCGATCAACTCCTTCGGTTTCGGGGGCACCAACAGCCATCTGGTTGTAGAGGAGGCGCCGCAGGAGCACACGGTTAACAAGGAGGTGTATCCGGAGCGGCCGAAGCATGTTATCGGGCTGTCCGCTCATACCCGTGCCGCGCTGGAGCGGAAAAAAGCGGACCTAGCCGCCTTTCTTGAACAAGCCGGGGAGTGTTCGCTCGGGGAGATTTGCTATACGGAAAATGTGACGCGCACGGCGCTGCCGCACCGCTTCCATGCGGTAGCCGAGTCGGTAGAGGACCTGATCGGCAAGCTGAAGAGCGCTTCGCCGGAGTCGGCCCCGGCCTTGAACCCGCCGAAGATTGCGCTTATGTTCACCGGACAAGGCGCGCAGTATGCGGGGATGGGCAAAGCGCTGTACGATCAATTTCCCGCTTTCCGGGAGTATGTGGACCGTTGCTCCGAGGCTTTTTATCCCTTTCTGAATCTAAAGCTTGCCGATTTGCTCTACGGGGAGGAAGCCGATAATCAGCTTCTTGCGCAGACGAATATGACGCAACCGGCCGTCTTTACGATGGACTATGCCTTGGGCAGACTGCTGCTGGATTTGGGCATCCAGCCCGCCTGTCTGCTCGGTCACAGCATCGGGGAATGGGCCGCCGCTTGCCTCGCGGGCGCTGTCGGTCTTGCGGACGCGGCAAGATTGGTG
>NZ_ASSC01000752.1 GCF_000520735.1 Paenibacillus forsythiae T98 | reverse complement strand
TTGCTGGCCGGATGGACGGCCGGCAGGGACCTGCCGCAGCCGGCCAAGCAGTCTTTTCGCGATTGGTGGAAAGAGAAAGGGGGCGCCCGCGATGAATGAGCCGGTGGAGCAGGCCGCGTTTCTTGGGTCGATCGCGGAGAAGCTCGGACGAAAGCGCCGCACAGCGGTCTCCCCGCCATCATGGGATCGGAAGCCTTGGGAAGACTCCGGTCAGGAGCTGAACCCGGAAGCGGAGGCTGGCGGTCGGCAGGCAGCCGAACGTGAACAGCTGATCCGGCAGTTTATGGAGCAATTGTCAGCACTGAACGCGGCAGTAAACAGAGTGTCCAGGGCGGATTTCGGGCGCGTTCTGTCCGATGTGATTGCAAAGAACGGCGTTCGATCCGCAATCAGCTGGGACGATGGGCGGTTGCACGAGCTGCAGCTGGAGTCAACGTTGAATCGAAACGGCATCCATCACCGGCTCTGGCGGACAATGGAAAATGAGCGGGAGCTGCGGACATTTGCGGAAAGTGCGGATATGGGCATTACGTTTGCCGAAATGGGGCTGGCGGATACCGGTACCGTTCTGCTGATGAACGGAGGCGGCCGCGGCCGGCTCATCAGCCTGCTTCCGCCGGTTTACGTAGCCGTTTTGCCGGAACGATTCATTTATCCGCGGCTGTCGGATGGCATGTCCTTCGTTCGCAGCCGCATTCCAGAAGGTTTGCCCGCCTGCATCAATTTCATCACCGGCCCGAGCCGGACCGGAGATATCGAAGCGGATCTGGCGCTTGGCGTCCACGGTCCCGGAAAAGTTCATATTATCTTATTACAAGATTAACGGATTAAAGAGGAGGAACTCCAATGGCGACAAATGTCGATTTGATTCAGCACATGTATCCGATGAAATTTGAAAGCGTGGAAGCGGAAAGGCTGCACCGGAAGCAGCGTCTCGCCGGAGCGTTCCGCTTATTTTCCTTGTTCGGCTTTGACGAAGGCGTTGCGGGACATATTACGGCGCGGGACCCGGAATATCCCGATTATTTCTGGGTCAATCCGTTCGCCAAACATTTCAGCCAGATTCGGGTGTCCGATCTGCTGCTGGTCAACGATAAAGGGGAGGTCATGGAAGGGAGCGGCATGGTTAACGTTGCCGCATTCGCCATTCATTCGCGCATTCATGAAGCCCGTCCGGACGTCATTGCCGCTGCGCATGCCCATTCCGTATACGGCAAAGCTTTTTCGACCCTCGGCCGTCCGCTCGACCCGCTGACCCAGGACGCGTGCGCTTTCTACAACGATCATGGCGTGTTCAACGATTATTCCGGAGTTGTGTATGAGACGGAAGAAGGGGACCGGATTGCGAAAGTGCTAGGATCGAAAAAAGCGGCGATTTTGCAAAATCACGGGCTGCTGACGGTCGGTCATACGGTGGAGTCGGCCGCCTGGTGGTACATCACGATGGAGCGCTCCTGCCAGGCGCAGCTGATGGCGGAAGCGGCGCTGACGCCGCCGATCCCAATTGGTCCCGAAGCGGCCGCCGGCACGAGAGATCAGATTGGCACCGAACTGGTCGGCTGGTGCTGCTTCCAGCCGCTGTGGGATAAAATTGTGAAGCTGCAGCCGGATTTGTTCGACTAAGAAGCGGAGGTCATCGATTATGGAAATTGCGGTGTTGGGCGGAGGGAACGGCTGTTATGCGGCCGCTGCCGATTTATCGGAACAAGGACACAGTGTAAGACTTTGGAGAAGAGACGGTTCCGCTTTTCAGACCGTGATGGAAAAACAAGCGCTCATCTTGAAGGACGCAGCAGGCGAAAGAGAAGTGAAGCTGGCGATGGCCGGCACGGATTTGGCTCCCATTATTAAAGACGCCGCCTTAATCTTGATTCCGCTGCCGGCTTTTGCGCAGGAATCGCTCGCCCGCGAGATGGCTCCATACCTTCAAGACGGGCAGGTCATTTATTTGCCTCCGGGCACGTTCGGCAGCTATGTGATGGCCAAAGCGCTGCAAGAGGCCGGCTGCACGGCGAACGTTGCCTTTGCGGAAACGGGCACGCTGCCGTATCTCGCCCGCAAGCACGGACCGGATACGGTCGCCATTTCCGGCCGGGCGACCCGTTTGCCTACCGGCGTGTTTCCGAGCGAGCTTTCCGAACATGCTTTCTCCGTGCTGGAACAAGCGTTTCCGGCCGTCGAACGGATGCAGGACGCGCTCGACGGAGCGCTGATGAACGCGGGACCGGTTATTCACCCGCCGCTCATCTTGATGAATGCTGGGCCGATCGAGCATTTTGACTATTGGGATATTCATAATGAAGGGACGCAGCCGGCGATCCGCAGGGTGCATGATGCGCTTGATGCGGAGCGGATCGCGATTCGCGAAGCGCTCGGATACGGCGCCCCGCATTTTCCGCTTGCCGATCATTACAGCAAGGACGGCGACGAATGGATGTACGGCAACGCCGCGCACGAGAAGCTGGTCGACAGCGCGGACTGGCGCGAGGATCTCGAGCTGGCGACGCACCGCTATATGCGGGAGGATATCGCCTGCGGACTCGCTTTTCTCGTATCGCTGGCGACCTGGGCGAATGTGCCGGCACCGGTGGCGCGGGGACTGCTGGCAGTCGCATCGGTTGTCGCCGGCGAAGATTTGGCGGAGACGGGCAGGACGCTGCAGCAGCTTGGGCTCGACCGTTTATCCGCGCCGGAAATGAAGCGGCTGCTTACGCGCGGTCTTGAACATGAGGTTGCATTATGAACGGGGATAAAGCCCGCATCGCCGTAGTGGGCGCCGGCCGGATGGGGATCGGCATTGCGCAGGTGTTCGCGTATGCCGGCCACCCGGTCGATCTGATCGACATCAAAGTGCGCAGCGAGGCGGAATCGGCGCGCATCTTGCAGGAAGCAACCGATCAGATCCGCGGCAATCTTAAGTTTCTCGCTTCGCTCGGTCTGATGGATGAGCGAAGCGTCGAAACGATGATGGGGCAGATCACCTACCATGACTCCAGTGAATTGGAGACGGCGCTGCCGCAGGCGGATGTGGTGTTCGAAGCGGTGCCGGAAATTCTGGGCGTAAAGCAAAGTACGTTCGAGCGGATCGGCGCCGCCGCCAGAGAGGAAGCGACGGTTGCTTCCACCACGTCCACTTTTGCAGTGGATACGCTCGCTGCTTACATAGCCCGTCCGCAGCGGTTTCTGAATACGCACTGGCTGAATCCTGCTTATTTGATTCCGCTGGTGGAAGTGAGCCCTGGCGCCGCAACGGATCCAGAGGTGCTGGACGGCATGCTGGCGCTGCTGGAGCGCGTCGGCAAAGTGCCGGTTAAATGCGCGCCGTCTCCCGGCTTCATCGTGCCGCGCATTCAGGCGCTGGCGATGAACGAAGCGGCCAGACTTGTTGAAGAGGGAGTCGCGTCGCCGGAGGATATCGACAAAGCTTCTCGGATCGGTTTGGGCATCCGTTTTGCCATATTAGGGCTGCTCGAGTTTATTGACTGGGGCGGCGGCGACATTTTGTATTACGCTGACCGTTATTTGGAGAACGCTTTATCCGCCGACCGGTTCGCTTCCCCTGCAATTATTTCCGGGAACATGGCAAGCGGCCGCACCGGTATGAAAGCGGGGCAAGGGTTTTACGATTTTTCATCCCGGGACTTAAGCGCCTATCAGCAGGAAACGATGAAGAAGTTCGTCGATCTGCTCAGCCATCTCGGGCTAATGCCTGCTCCCGGGGAAATTACGGCAGCATCCGGCAATTTGGCGCAAAAATGATTGACGCTTGAAAGCAGTCCTTTTACAATGTTGATTATCAACATGTTATTTAATCTTCCTCTATGCTGATATCAAGGGAGAGATGGACGTTGACGAAAGCAAGCACCATGTCCCTTAAAGATCTGGTCCAGTTCGGCAAAGAAGAGGGCGAATTTTTTTTAAGAGACCGGAGAATGATTCTGACCAGCACGGAAGCGTGGGGGCAGCTATGCAGAGATTTGATTGTCGCGCTCGGCATGGAAAGGGCCAAACGGTTTCTGATGCGCTACGGCTGGAAGTTCGGTGTGAGCGAAGCGCAGTATTTAAATGACATGTTCAGCTGGGACGATGATTTGGAGTGGATTTTGGCCGGATCGAAAATGCACAGTATCGCCGGACGCGTCTTCTCGACGCCGGTCCGGCTCAACATTAACAAAAGCGAAGGCCTGTTCGATGTCGAAGGCTTTTGGGTCAACTCCTATGAAGCGCTGCAATATTTAAAGCATTTTCCGCTCTATCATGAGCCGGTATGCTACTTTTTGGTCGGCTATGCGAGCGGCTACTGCACGGAAACGCTGGGCAAGAAAGTGATTTTCAAAGAGGTGGAATGCATCGGCAAAGGCGACACGCGCTGCCGTTATGTCGGGAAGACGCTCGAAAAATGGGGAAAGGATATTTCCGAGGATCTGATCGACTATGAGCAGGAGAAGATCGAGGATGAGCTGGAACTTGCCTACAAGCGGATCGAGAAGCAGAAGGAAGTTCTCAACCGGGTGACAACGCTCAGCCAGGAAATGACCCGGATTATTTTGCAGGGAAAAGGGCTGGACGATATGGCCAAAATATTGGGTGAAAGCCTGCACTGCGGCGTCATTATCGAAAATCATCATTTCGAGCGAATGAACGGCTTCGGAGACATTTCGGACGATTCGTTGAAAAGAATCATGGAGCATCCTTATTTCTTGAAGGCGGGCCATCAGCGCGACAAAATCAACAAAATGCTGGCGGAGCGATGCACGGTCCAGCTTGAAATTAACGAGCCGTACGAGTTGCCGCATATCCGGCTTGTGACGCCGATCGTGCTGCGCAATCAAATGCTGGGCTTTATTTCGCTGCTGAAATGCGAAGGTGCTTTCGGCGAACTGGAGCCGGTTCTGCTCGAGAGGTCGGCCAATACGTGCGCGATCCAGATGCTGAACGAGCGGACCGTGACGGAGACCGAACAGCGCTTGAAGGGCGAGCTGCTGGATGAGCTGTTTAACCCGACCGCCGACAACCATTCGGTTTCCAGAAGGCTTGCCTATTTGGGCTACGATTTAAGCCAGCCTCATTTTGTTTTCGTCTTTCAGTTTGAGATTGTCGGAAATAAAGTGCTGATGAAGGATAACGAAATTTCCACCGCGCTGAGCAGCAAGATCATGCAGCTGCTCTCGGATCAGGCGGAACAGAAAGGGTTTCGCCTGCTGTTCTCGACAAGACTGGACTGTATCCATGCGCTCATCCCGGAAGCGCTTGTTGACAAGCTGAAATTGACCGTGCGGGAATTCGGGGAAACGATGATCGGGAAGCTTGACCCATTGGACGATTCCGTGAACGTCGTACTGGGCATCAGCGAGGTATGCCGCGAGCTGTCCTCCTTGTCCAAAGCGTTTAACGGCGCCGTCAAAGCGACCGAAATCGCGAAAATGAAACGGAAAAACGGCCAGGTCACGCTTTCGTCAGATATCCGCCACTTGACGATTTTGCTCGATGCCCGGCGGCCGGAAGAGTTGGAACAGTATTCCGCCAATCTGCTCGGATCCATCTATGAGTACGATCAGAAATACGGGGCAGAATTTTTAAAAACGATCTATTATTATTTTGAGAACGAATGCAATCTGCACAAGACGGCGCGGATGCTGAATGTGTCGATCAGCGGCATGCGCTACAGGCTCGAGAGGATCAAGCAGCTATCGGATATCGATCTGTCGAATTCGATAAGCCGCTTTGAAGTCCAATTGGCGCTGGAAATTTTTTTGGTGCTTGGGAAAGTGAATGTGTAAGTTCAAGCCGACAAAGCCGGCAGGCATCATTATTCCTTAAGGGAGGAGGATGCCTGCCGGCTTTTGACGCGAACGAGTGACAAACCGTACAGGGTCAAAAACAGCACCATAAACAGCGCAGACGCCCGGTACATCACGGCGTAGCTTGCTTGGGACGCGATAATGCCTAAGCTGAGGGAACCGCCGGCAATGCCGACGTCCATCGAATTGAAGAACGCCCCGCTAGCGGCTCCCCGTTTCTGAGGGTGCGACCGATTGATTGTCCATGCCTGCAAAGACGGTTGTAGCGTACCGAAGCCGGCGCCGTAACAAACGGATGAAAGCAGCAGTACCGTCATGGAATCGGCCGCGGACAGCAGCAGCAGTCCGATCAGCACCATCAATCCGCCCGGAATCAACACGGTCCGGTGCCCTTTTCGGTCGAATAATTGTCCGGCGAAGGGCCGTACAAGCATGACCATCAAAGCGTTGCACAAGAAAAACCAGCCTACGTTGGATACCCCGATTTCATTGCCAAACAAGGTCATATAACTAATCAGTCCGCCATATGTAAACGAAAGCAACAAGTTAAGCGTACAGGGAAGAGCAATGCTTTTGTCTATCCATTCCAGCATCCCCGATGTTCTTAATTCCGCCGAATCTGCGCGGCGCAGGGCTGAAGAAGTTTGGATGCAGTAAATCAGCGGAAGCGTGAATAGGACGAGTGAGGTTGCGACGCCGAACAATCCCGAAGGACCGTACTGAGTGAGCAGCCATATGCCGACAACCGGAGCGAGCGCCATCGACAAGCCGGTGGATAAGCCGAAGTAGCCCATCCCTTCTCCCATTCTTTGGGCAGGCACGATTTCCGAGACCATCGTTCCAAAGGCTGTCGTCGCAATACCGAAGCCGATGCCGCTAATAAAACGGAAGAGCAGAAACAGAAGTACGGAAGGCAGCCAGTAAAATGCCGCCGTTGCAACGAGAAGACAGAACAGAGCGGTGTACAATAGCTTTTTCCGGTTCATTGTTACTACCGTTTTTCCAACATAGAAGCGGGTTAGAATGGCAGATAACGCAAATATGCTGATGACAAAACTGATCGCCACACTGCTGCTGCCGAATTTATGGGAGACGTAGGCCGGCAACGAGACCGTCGTCATTTGCAGGTTTAAATAGACCAGAAAATTGGAGAAGGTAAATAATATGAAATCTTGAGTCCACAGCTTGGGCTTTTGTTGTTCCTGTCGTATCCTCATCAAGTCCCTCCGTGCTTTGATCCCGGTTATCGAAAATATTGGGGCCAAGGATACTTAGTTGCTGCTTTAACTATATGGGCATAAACTTTACGGGTCAATCTGACGAACGGCGCGGAATTTTCATTCAGGAACTGTATGAAAAGGATAGTTCACGAACCGAGGGTGCGACGGATCCCTTTATTGCAAGGAGTACGAAAACACAACGTCGAATCATTATTCGTGACAGTCAGTTGATCGAAAAATGGAAGAGGAGTGTTCCTTGATGGCAAACAGCAGAATAAATTTCCGAACGCCGGAGGGGTCTCCTATTTTGTTACGCTTACGTTCGGTCAAAAGGCCGGAGCGCTGGTCGGCTGGTTTTTTCTCTTGTCGGTGCCGATCGGCGCTCCAGTGGCTGCGCTAACAGGGGCCGGCTATATGACGGCAGCTATGGGCTGGGGCGAAGGAGCGCGAATTGGGATCAAATATTCGATAAAATTCTTCCCTATGCATGAAGTTGGAAATGGGATAACATTGAAAATTCGACATACAAAAGAAGAGGGATCTCCTCCATATCCAAGTCTCGGATGACGGTTTGCCTTTCAAATGGAGGAGAAGAAAGATCAAATGGGTCTGCGACATATTAGGACCCAATCCATTAAAGCAAAACAAACATTCTAAGTCGTTGCAATCACGAATCGGGATGCTGGTTTTTTTAATGGGAATTCGGATTTTATCTTAGAAAAGGGCTTATAATTCGCCCTTCTCCAGTTTCTCAATCAAGGTGGAAAGATTGATACCAAGCAGGGTGCAGCAGAAGACACAGCGACCGGTATAGTTCGAGATCAGCGAGCAGACTCGTGAGAGCGTCGAAGCATGGTAAGGCAGGCGGGACTGATTGCAACAGATTCCCCTTCTGAAGTTGCAGTGGAGCATGTTTATTCCAGTTCAATCTTGAAGGTCTTGATCAGGCCATCCTGCTTCGCATAGTCGACGGCCAGATCATCAGGCTGTCATCGTCGATTGTTCCAAGGATCGTGACGCCGGGCAGCATCGCCAGCGAGGTCATCATGGCGCTGAATCCCCTCCACACCTCGATGCCTTTGCCGGTTGGCAGGGTCAGATGTAGCCGGGCATCGGCGGCACGCCCAGGAATACCGAGCCGGCGTTGTCGTACATGCTTTCGCTGAGGAACGCGTGCTGGGTCACGACCATCGCGTCGCGCAGATAGCGCTGCAGTGGGTGCCCGTCGTAGATCGCTGCGGTGCCGGCAAGCAGGTAGGCTGACTGAACAGCGCTCGCGCCTGCGCGGGTAGCTTGTACGGATGCCAGACGCAGCATGCTTGTTTGGTCAGCGGAGACACCTTCGCCCCTCAGGATCGAGTCCCAAGCAGAATCGGTGGCCTCGTAGAAGAAGGCGCGCGCCGACCTTAACGAGGCTTCTGACTTTGCCACGGCGATTCGCAGGTAAGCGCGATCGGCCATCTTCGGTGCACCGGTGATGCCAGTACGGCCACCGGCCATTCGAGAAACTTCATCAAGCGCGGCGCGGGCGACGCCAAGATTGACCACCGCCAGTACCTGTGCCGCATAAGCGATGGATGGGTACTGGTAAAGCGGCTCATCGATAGAAGGCACACCGCCACGAACAAAGGTCATTTCGTCAGAGACGAAAACATCTTTCACCCGCAGGTCATGGCTGCCCGTTCCTCGCAGCCCGAACACTTCCCAGTTCTCGACGATTTCCACGTCTTCGGGCATGAGCACGGCGGTGCGCGGCTTGCCGCCGTCCCCGGCGCCAATACCGACGCCGAGAATGTCGGCGCCCTTGCAGCCGCTCGCGAACTTCCAGAGACCGTTCACGCGCCAGCCGCCCTCGACCTTCTCTGCGGGCTGGATTGGAAACAGGCCGCCCGCGAACGCCAAGTCCGGCCCATTTGCGTAAAGGCGTGCGAGCGTGTCGCGCGGCAGGGCCGCCAGGTAGACCCCAGCAGAGCCGAAGCTCGCCACCCATCCGGCGGAGCCGTCAGCCTCGGAGATGGTTTCGATCAGCCTGAGGAATTCCGAGGGCGAGCTGGCATCGCCGCCAAAGCAACGCGGAGTAGCAGCACGAAAGACGCCCAGTTGCTTTAGTTGCGCTACCATGTCCCGAGGCACGTGCCGCTTCGCGTCAAATTCGTCCCGTCGGGCGCGGATTTCGGTAAGTACGCGGTTGAGCAGGTTCGGACTTTGCACTTCAACTTTCATGATTGTTTCCTCCTTTGGATGTTTTAATTTAGGGGTATATTTGCGGCGTTAGGATTCCAATAAGAAGAATGGACGCCCAATGATGGCCTTAAGACGGAAATAACGGTCGATTCCGGTAGCGCGGAATACGTGAGTCATATTTGTTACTGTCTGCAAATTCGGAACATCGTAAAGTAATACGGCGTGATAGCCCTTATCTCCCGCATGACCGGCAGTAAGGATATCTCTATCAAAAGTTCCTAGAAGCGTAATATCGTATTGCTTCCAGCCGGAAATCACTTCGTTCAGCCATGCAAATCACCTCTTCAATCAATTGATTTGTTAAAGGATGTTACTGTTTGTTCCACACCACTAACATTAAATTAATTTACATTTTGAAGAAACCAATCGGACCCTGCTGTATTTTTTAGGTTTTACTGTATGAATCGATCAGTCTCATTAAACAACTATGAATAAGTCATACCGGAGTTTTTTTTAGGAACCGTGGCATATGGGAGAGATTCAATAAAACAAGAAATAAGTAAACTTCTTTACAATAAACTTGAGTGATTCAAATTATAATAGAAGCAACTAACCATTATTTAAAATATGAGGAGAGCAGAAGATGAAACTATTAGGGATTTCCGGAACGATTACAGGGTCCAAAACAGTCGTTGTGGTGAATAAAGTGTTAGAAAAAATACAAGCGGATTACCCGGAAATAGAGGTTGAATTGCTGGATTTAAAAAAATTCGATGTGCAGTTTTGCGATGGGCGAGATCCGTCTACTTACACGGGAGATACGAAAAAGGTTATCGATCTCGTTTCTTCTGCAGATTTTTATATCATTGGTACGCCTATTTTCCAAGGATCCATTACAGGAGCACTAAAAAATCTGTTTGATCTGGTTCACCCACAAGCTTTGCGTAATAAAGTGATGGGCTTTGTGGCTACAGGGGGAACCTACCAGCATTATCTTGTCGTTGAGAATCAATTGAAGCCGATCGCCGGTTACTTTAGAGCTTTCGTGGCCCCGGGCTATGTTTATGCTCAAAATGATCACTTTAATAAGCAAAATGAAATCATCGACGCGGAGGTTCTGGAAAGAATTCATAATTTGGCCGATGAAGTCGTTATGATGCAAAAAGCCTTAAAAGTTATCGCGAAGAGCGAAGAGGTCGTATAGTTCATTTAAGGTCATCAAAATGTATTTGAGTCAGGCGGCAAACGCGTGGAGTTATTCTCTGACGGCTACGTGGAGTGAGCGGGATTTAGAAAATAAACCGTATTTTGGATGGGAAACTAGACCCTGGAGCCTTAGCCGCTCTGGGGTTGTTTTTTTGCGACAAAAAATGAGTTTGTGTAAATCGCTTTACAATTTTGATCTGTAAAAGTTCGTATAATTTGATTAAAGCCAATTTATTTATATTCTACGCAATTTTATTAATTGCATACGAATGCTAAATTTCCAGCAAAAAAATAGGAGGTTCAACCACATGTTAAAAACTGAAGATAACAAACTCTTAACCCAAACGGATGCGGGCACACCCATGGGCGAATTATTTCGCAAATACTGGATTCCAGTCGTTAACTCGAATGAGATTGCAGAACCGAATGGCAAGCCGTTGAAAATTAAAATTTTGGGAGAAGATTTGCTCATTTTCCGGGATTCGGAAGGTAAAGTGGGACTCGTTGACGAGAAATGTCCACACCGTCGTACATCTTTATCTCTAGGTATTAACGCTGATTGTGGTTTAACCTGTATCTACCATGGATGGAAATTTGATGTGGAAGGAAACTGTTTGGATATCCCTTCAGAACCGGCCGAAAGCAAAATGAAAAAAGCAATTCATTTAAAATCATATTCGGTGCAAGAAAAGAACGGCATCATTTGGGGATACCTTGGTCCCAAAGAATCCGAACCGCCGTTCCCTGAATTTTACTGGATGGGTCTCCCTGACGATCAACTGATTTCAGAACGTGTTTGGCAGGAATGCAACTACCTTCAGGTTATGGAAAATGATGTGGATTATGTGCATGCCGCTTTTTTGCATAAGGCTTTGAATGAACAGAATATTAGCAGCGAATTATTAAGCAGCGATCTGGGGATCAATCCATCTCATCCTTTGGTGAAGAATCCTCCGGTTAAACAAGCGGTTGAGAATACGAATTACGGTAAACGTTGCATAGGTGTTGGCGTTGAGGATGAGGACAATTTTGCTTTTATGGAAATTCATTATATTTTCCCATTCTATACCTTTCCACCGCGGATGGAGGGTGAGGATGGCATGTGGCATGCATTTATTCCGCGCGATGACCACAGCACATGGAGCTGGGATGTCCAATTCTCCCATAATAAACCGATTGACGGGGCAGGGCAAAGCCAAAGAAGAGGCTTAATCTTGGATGAAAACTTCCGTAAGCTTCGTAACCTTGGAAACGATTATGAGCAGGACCGCGACTTGATGATTGATGGAAATTATTCGGGAATTCGCGGAATCGCCAATCAGGACCATGCGGTAACGGAGACAATGGGGCCAATCGTTGACCGCTCCAAGGAGCATCTGGGAACTAGTGATTTGCCACTCATTCATATACGCAAAATGCTGCTTGAGCAGGTGAAGGGATTAAAGAAGAAAGAAAAAGAACTGCACGAAATTCCATTAAAGAAACTATTCAGCTGCGGAACAGTAGATTCGAAAACAAAAACCTGGAGAGAGGCTATCCCGCTTCAAGAAAGCTTTCAGCTGAGCACTGACAAACATTTTGAGGAGACCTGATTCCATGAAACAGAAAGCTTATGACGGTTACACTTCGTTCTCTTACTTGGCTGAGGGGGCCCATTATCAAAACGTACCGTTATCAAGCCAGGAAGCCGCTCCAGAGTCGTATGTTTTCGATTTAACCGGAAAGCAGGAGGCACAAGTTCAACGAATCTTTGACAAGCATATCATGGTATCGATGAGAGATCATGGATTTATCATGCCTGCTCGTCGTGAGGATATCGATCCCTATTGCCGGGATGGATATACCGCATTTGCTTACGAAGGGTTAGCCAAATCCGGGCTGGATGTGGTGTTCGATAATTTTATGGATGGTATCATGAACATTACCTCCAAGGCAGGGTTAAAATGGGATGATGTCATCTACAATCTAGGTTTGAGATATTGTGATATTGCTAGGCAGGATACCGCGATCATAGCAGGAACCTTAACCGATATCCACAAAGCGCATGAAGGCGGCAAGGTCGCAATAGTCCCTTGTCTGGAGGCTGCTACAGCCATAGAGAATGAGATTGACCGTGTTGATATCCTGTATGGATTTGGCATTCGCTGCATGGGAATAACCTATAATGAAGCGAATACGCTTGGCACGGGATTGGCCGAGGAAAGGGACGGCGGTTTAACCAAGTTTGGAAAAAGAGTGATTAAACGGATGAATCAACTAGGGATGGCGATCGACATCTCTCATTGCGGAGACGTGACAAGTATGGATGTCATTGAAACGAGCGAGAAGCCAGTGTTGATTACGCATGCCGGAGCAAGGGCTCTTTGGAACACGCCACGTATGAAATCGGATGAGGTACTCAAGGCTTGCGCAGCAAAAGGTGGCATTATTGGAATATTGGCAGCGCCAAATACAACCTTGACCAAGGTACATCCAGGACATTCATTAGACTCGGTAATGGCACATTTTGAATATATCCGTGAGTTAGTCGGAATAGATCATGTAGGGTTTGGTCCTGATACGTTTTATGGCGACCATGTCGCTTTGCAACATGCGGTTGATCAGCGACTAAGCATCGGCGACTCCCATAGCGGGGAAAAATTTAATGAGGCTCCCTTTGTGTTGGGTGTAGAAAATCCTACTGAGGCCATGCCCAATATCGTGAAGTGGCTTGTTCAGCATGGTTACAGCAATAAGGATATTGCAAAGGCAGCAGGCGGAAACGTCATGCAGGTTTTACAGAAAATCTGGATTAGATAAGGGCTAATTATTGGAAGCCATAATGTATATAGGAGGAGGGGCAGATTGCACGCATGACTCGGCTCTTACAATTTGTGTTCATTGTTAAGACCTCATGGGATCTTTTATAATATAAGAAACTCTTCCAAAAGGAGGTTTCTTATGACTGAACTAAAATCCATTAATGATCCATGGGATGCGTTCAAACAATTCGGAGAACGCAAATTTGTACCCAAACATACAGTTATCTACAATCAGGGAGATATTATTATTGGGTTTTATTGTGTCGAGAAGGGGCTTATCAAAATTAAAACCTGCACCAACCTTGGGGAAGAGAAAAATATCAATTTTATTGGGCCCGGGCAAATGTTTGGTGAGCTTGCACTTATACAGGAACCCTCGATTTCAACGGCAATTTCAGCAGAGGATTCGGTCATTTATTTTTTTACGCTACAGCGTTTCAAAGAATTACAACAGCAATCGGACAAACCGCTTATGCTCATTTTCAGCTCCATGCTAAAGAAGATGAGTGTGCTTGTCGAACAATCATTTCACTCTACAGCCGAACAACAAATTGCCCATGCACTACTTCAATTATGCGAATCGTCGGGAAACGAGAAAATATACATTAAACAAAAGGATTTGGCTGAATTTTCCGGACTTACTCGAGTTACCGTGAATAAGGTGCTGAAAGTTTGGAGGGAAAAAGGGATTATTGAAGCACAAAATAAATTGATTCATATAAAAAACAAGGAAATACTAGCTACTTTTAGCCAACATACTACATTATAAATAATTAAGAGCCGGTTATCTCTATTATTTAAGGGATTAACCGGCTTTTGTAGATGCATTGGAAGCGGGCCGCAGAGATTAATTGTCCCGAATCTCTTTACAACTTATCCTAGGTATGGAGAACATGACCGAATCCGCTCATAGGGGAAAGAAACATGAGTTTGCACTACGAAAATCTGCGGCTAACACGCGTTGTATCGACTAAAGACGGAAACGAACATGTTGCCGGAACGATGAGTGCCTCTCTTGGTCGGTTAATTTTGAGCTTGACACTTAACCCTGAGCTCAATCTAGTGGAAGGTCTTTGGAAATGGTTAAAATCCGATATCATCATAGTAAACTCCAAATACGAAAGAAGGCAAAAAGGTGAGTACAATATTTTCTAGAACAAATCCATTTCATGCGAAAGTTCTCAAAAATGTAAATTTAAATGGAGTTGGCTCCAGCAAAGAGACAAGGCATCTCGAGTTGTCGTTAACAGGAGCTGGCCTTTCCTATGTCCCGGGCGATTGCCTGGGAATGATCCTCCAAAATGATCCGGAACTTGTGAATTCCATTCTTGAGGAAATGAAATTGGACGCCGAAACGGCAGTTGAAATTAATAAGCATGGTGAGACCCTCCCATTAAAGGAAGCTCTAACTACAAACTTTGAAATTACGCTCTTAACGAAAAAAATTGTACAGCAGGCAGTGGGATTAACAGAAGACGAAAAGCTGCAAGAGCTTGTAGCGGTTGAATATGCCGATCAACTTAAAGAATATGTAGACGGGCGTGATCTGCTTGATTTGTTGCGTGATTATGGACCTTGGAAAGCTTCTGCCCAGGAGCTTGTCTCTTTGTTAAGAAAAATAACGCCACGGCTATATTCAATTGCAAGCAGCATTTCCGCTAATCCTGAGGAAGTGCATTTAACAATCGGTGCTGTGCGCTATACGGCTCACGGACGTGAACGTAAAGGCGTTTGTTCGACCTTAGTTGCTGAACGTCTCCAAGAAGGAGATTCGCTGCCGATATTTATTCAACAAAACAAACATTTTAATCTGCCGGAGTCGCAAGAAAAAGACATTATCATGGTCGGTCCGGGCACAGGCATTGCGCCATTCCGTTCCTTTATTCAGGAACGTGCAGTAAATAAAGCACCAGGCAGAGCATGGCTATTTTTTGGCGATCAGTATTCAGCCACGGATTTCCTCTATCAAGCCGAGCTTGAAAGTTATCTAACAGACGGGGTACTGACCCGATTAGAGACTGCGTTCTCCCGTGATACGGCGGAAAAAGTATACGTACAGCATAAAATGGTTGAAAACAGCAAAGAACTGTTTGAGTGGCTGGAAAATGGCGCATACTTCTACGTTTGTGGAGACAAGCAGTATATGGCGAAAGACGTCCACAACACACTCATTGACATTATTGAAAAAGAAGGCATGATGACCCGTGAAGCCGCCGAAGCATATCTGAATGATATGAAAGAGCAAGGGCGTTACCAACGTGATGTATATTAAAATAAATAGGCGATAACCGCACGGACGAATAGTTTAGAAGAAGAGGAGTGACTTAATTCCGCAATTAGCGGTTGAAGTCATTCCTTTTTTACAGCTTTGTAGAGGGGCAGCATACTGCAATGAGTATTGAATCCGATCATGGCAAGCCGGTCACGTCCGAACAATGACAAATAAAGCTAGCCATGGAGTGTATTCGTAATTACATGCTGCACTGGAAAAGGGCACGCAAAAACACAAGTATACGGATGCGAACGTCATATCGGATTTCGCAAAGAAAGCCGTAGAAATGACCTCTTCTCTGGGTCTGATCCAAGGGTTTAGTGACAGAACGTTCAAGCCCAGGAGTCTGACGACACGCGCCGAAACAGTTGTCGTCATGAAGAGGCTCCTCTTCACTCACTTTATTTAGAGGAATTTTTCTTACTTAAACCATACTATTTCAATTGGAATTATAATTTTGTTATTGACGGGTATACCGTCCGGATTGTACAGTAAAAACGGAAGGAGCGGTAATGATGAAGTCAGGCTCTAAACGTGACACCATTTTAAAAGTGGCCTGCAAATTGGTCAGGGAAAGGGGCGCCTCACAGCTCACGCTCGATGCGGTCGCCAAGGAAGCTGGGATAAGCAAGGGCGGACTTCTTTACCATTTCCCGTCAAAGAATGCGCTTATTCAAGCAACAGTAAAGATAAGTGTGGTTTAACGTATACATTCGAAGAGGGCGACTTATCTTTCATTTATAAAGAGAAAGTATGCACTCTTTTAAGTATGGGTAAACCTAATAGCTTTATATAATAAGAAGAGGTGTTTTTGATGTGAATTTCTTTAATTCCTTTTATCTTTATTACAGTAGCTATTGTATTTTACCGTAAACGAGACGCCTAAGTTTAGGCTTCATCTCTTTTATAAAATAAGGAAATGAATTTGCCCCTCTGGAAAAGGATTGGCTTAAACCGATTAATGAAGAGCGAAAGCGAAGAACTTTTGATGATTATACAAAAAAGGATGGATTACATGTGGAAAAGAAGACGCTCCCTATTTTTTCTTATATTTTACATCGTGTGGGCTTTAAAAGAAGTTATTTTCCGTGACCATCATGATGCAACATTTGCTCTAATCTTTGTAAAGATCGTGATCTGGATCATCCCAGTTTTTCTATTTCTTCGGTACCTTGAGTGTAATCATAAACCGTTCTCCTATTTGAAGTTAAATACAAATATAAGACGGGGGATTCTATGGGGAAGTATAGTAAGCCTACTGCTAATATTAATTGAGGGGACCTTAATAACCGTTACGCATACACGATTCAATTTAGATTTAGGATGGCGGTGGATTACCACTTTCGTATTTGCTTTACCAGAAGAGGTATTGTTCAGAGGATTTATCTTACGAGGTCTTAATGACTCTATCGGTTTTAAGAAAGCCAATATCATTACAGCTGTTCTGTTTGTATCGATTCACTTTCCTGTATGGTTTATTCAAGGGATTGTCCTCCCGAAGCTAGTCTTTAATATAATCGTTGTTTTCATTGTTGGGGTCGCCCTGGGATATCTCTTCAAAAGGACAAACTCCTTATGGTCGGCCACCATTGTACATACGGTCTATAATTTGTTGATATACACTAGGTCGGTATAAGGACCCATTACTTGGCATTCGTGATGAGAGAAAAATTGAATCTTTGCGCACCATGTCAACAAGCAGAAGATGCACGCAAACTCGTCGGTCTGTTCTTTATATGAGGATGAGGTTCGTGACCTTGATTACCAGACTACTGCTTCATCTAAGTTGCTGCGAAAACGGCCACAAATGATGTCACTAAGCGTGGTTACTAAAAATAAGCGATCATTCGAGAAGGCGGTTAAACCTTTTAACTCGATTGATCGCTTGTTTTGTTATCATTGATGATGCAAGAAACGATGTATTATATCCAAGGAGTAGCGGTTTCTTGAAGAACATTTTTTAATCTCTCCAGGTTGGCCAGCCCGTCCTTTTGCAACCATTCCCGGAATGCGTTATCGCCTTGTTCTGCAAAGGGTTTTACTCCGTCATTCCAAGTTGCTCTTCCACAAAGAACACCGCAAAATGTAGAACCTGCATTTTTGGCGAATTTCAGAGTATCAATGAACTGCTCATTGGTTACTCCGCCACTTAAATAGATAAATGGAATACGGCTTTTTTCGGAATTTCTGCGATAGAATTCAGACGCTTCATTTTGACTGAACACCGGAAGATAATTTGAGTATTGGTCATAACCGGCAATATTATAGATGGAGACAGGAACTTCTACTTTGAGCAGTTCAATACCATACTCTTACTTTGAAAACTCATCCATAAAATAATCAATAATAGCAGGTTTAATTCTTGCAAATGCATCGCTTTTTGTCGATAAACCCTCAGCACTGTAGGAAACGGCTTCGAGAATAAATAACAAATCATTTTGTCTGCATTCGTCGCCGACTCTTTTGATGAATGCTTTCTTAATAATGTTATATTTCTCCTCTTCGTTTGGGTCAAAGTACACAAGAAGTTTAAGTGCCGATACACCTTTTTTTACAAAATCCTGTACGGACCAGAAATCCACCAGATTGGGTAGTCTGCCTTTTTCATTAGCATCATATCCTGTCTTCTCATAGGCCATAATTAAGCCGACATCCGGATTAAGTTTATTGGAGGCTTCCCATCCGTATTCCGGATCAAGCAATAGGGAGGAAGAAGCGTTTCCGAGAACCTCACTGATACCTGCCTTAAACTGGGTTAGCCCTTCTTCATAGGACAAATTGTCATTGTAGCTTTGAATCATTTTTCCCAGAGATCCGCGTTGATCAATCGCTGTAGCCAGAATGATATGATTTTCGGTTGAAATAAGCTCAAGTCCTCTGAAAGAAACTCCGTCTACGATACGAACGGTATTTCTTCTGTACAAATTGTTACTTCCACTCTCCGCTTTACCACTATTTGCGATACGGTTCACCGTAATTGATCTTCAACTACCCTGCTCGTTTAACGGCGCCGTCAGTCCGCTCTCAATTTCCTGAATGATGGAGCTATATACTTCTTTTTATGCATAAATATGCTCCCCTTGCAGTAACAGGTCTTTATTATTTCACCTGTCTACCGTATGGGGAGCATATCAAAACCCATGAACTGGCTGCTGGGGACCGTTGTTCCAATCGCTGTTGTCTCCAGATTTTTTTATTCTCCTTAGCAGTGAAAATCCGGACACAAAGGCGACCGCTGCCGCGCAATCTCTAAAATCCTACTTTTGAGACGGCCTCTTCTTTGATCATCTAGGCTCCTCTTTATTTATGTTTCACGGTCTAACGCGCTTTTTCACCCGCCGATTGCGTTTGCTTTGGGATAACAGGAGTGATTGCTCGGCTTTGCAGAAGTTCCAGAATGGCATTTGTATCGTAAGCGCGGTCTGCTAAAACTTCGCCCGGGCCGAACTCCAGCTCATGGAGAAGGCGATAGCAGGTGACGGAATCGTGGTCTTGCCCTGGCGTCAACTCAAAACGCAGAGGATAGCCGAGCGCATCCACGATCGTATGAATTTTGGTGGTTAATCCTCAGCGTGAACGTCCGATGGTGGCGTCCATCATGATTTGATCCCAATCCGGCTCTATGGCAACGTGTTTCAGAAATCTCATCCCATATCTTCGTTTTTACAACCGCCAGAAGAAACTGTAGGCGGAAGACCATGGGCCGTAATGACTGGGTAAAACTCGCCATGGCGCTCCGGTTCGAGCGACCCAAAGTACCGCGTTCAGCATTTGCCGCCGATCTTTAGGCGATCGTTCTCCTTGTTTTTTTCGGGCCGGGGGCAATAGGGGTTCTAGTACATTCCATTCTTCATCCGTTAACTCATATCTTCGTCTCATGTTCCTTATTTTACTTAATTTCTACGCGTTGTTCATTTTGCGTACAAGCCCTAAAACTCTTTTTGCTTACAAGAGAAAGAAATTCGGAAAAGTTGACGTAATAAGCTTTTTGGCTAAATTCACAGTAGGTACATTAAATGCAAGCTTCCAGGCGAATCGCAAAGAGTAGAAACAAGCGATATTAAAGTGGAAGACAATGATTTTATCACAAAAATTCCACATTTCATTGTCGATTACAGTTAAAATATTGAATTTATTAAGTATAATCTCTGTATATGCCAAATTTTCGTAATAGAAACAATAATCGATAAATTATATGTGGATTTCCTTTGTAGGAGGAAGATTGTATGTATGTTCATGTATGGAGGGGACGCAATTGTACATAGCTGCAAGTATATCCAGTTTAGTTCATGTAATTACTGAAGTAAGCTTATCGGACAATAAAGCGGGTATTACGTTTGTCAAAGGTGAACATAAGGAAAGCTTCATGTCGTATCCCGAGTTATACAGCAGTGCTATAAGAATCTTGCATCATATGCAGGAGCTTGGAATGAAGAAAGGCGATGAAATCGTATTTCAACTTGAAGATAATGAGAAGTTTATTAAAGTATTTTGGTCATGCCTGTTAGGCGGGATGATACCGGTTCCGGTTACTGTAGGCAACAATTTCGAACACAAGCGGAAGCTGTTTAAAATTTGGGGAATCCTGAATCGTCCCTGGCTGATCGCAGACACAGCATCTGCAGCATCTTTGAAACTGAATTCGGAGAGCGGCGAATGGACTGACCTGATGAAGGAAATCGACGGTCAAACGTTCCTTTTCGAGCAACTAGAGGGCGAAAGCGCGGGAAGGGGGAAGATTTACGAGGCACAGCCCGATGACATAGCCTTTATACAATTTTCGTCAGGCTCTACAGGAGATCCCAAGGGAGTGATCCTGACTCATAAGAATCTGATGGCAAATATAGATGCGATTATTTCATGTGCCGGTATTACCGTTCATGATTCCGTATTTAGCTGGATGCCCCTTACCCATGACATGGGGCTAATCGGTGGTCATCTGGTTCCATTAAGAAGGAACATTCGGCAGTACAGCATGCCTACCTCGGTATTCTCCAGAAATCCCATCTTATGGATCAACAAGGTGAACGAACACAGAGCAACCTTGTTGTCATCGCCCAACTTTGGTTATCAATATCTTCTCAAGTTCATGGAACGCAAAAGCTCGAGGGGCCGTAGAACCCCGATCGACTGGGATCTATCCTGTGTACGGCTGATCTTTAACGGTGCGGAACCGATATCAAGTCAAGCTTGCAAGGATTTCATAGATGTGATGCATCAGTATGGACTTAAGCCCAATGTCATATTCCCTGTTTATGGCATGGCCGAGGCTGGTTTGGCTGTTACTTTTCCTCCGCCGCAAGAGGAAATGGTCACGCTCCACCTGGACCGCAGCAGTTTGGTTACGGGCAGACGAGTCACTACTCTTGAAAGCGGAGATTCTGCCAACTCGGTTTCTTTTGTTGATCTTGGTTTTCAGGTCGACCAATGCCGTTATCGTATATGTGATGAGGAGAACCTACTATTGCAGGATGAAGAAATCGGCTATATCCAAATCTCAGGGAATAACGTTACGGGCGGTTATTACAACAATAAACAAGCTACGGAAAAGGCATTTACTCCTGATGGCTGGCTTATAACCGGAGATTTGGGCTTCTCTAGAAAGGGAAGGTTAACCGTTACGGGCCGGGCTAAGGATATTATCATTGTGAACGGACAAAATTACTATCCGCACGACATTGAACGGGTTGCTGGCGAGGCGCTTGGTTCCGCAATGATTGAAACAGCGGCATTCAGCGTATATAACCATGCCGACCAACAGGAAGATATCATGCTGGCTGTATTATTCAGGAAGTCCATTGAAGATTTTATTCCGGTTGAGCGCAAACTGATAAACCACATTAACATGATGATGGGGCTGGAAATAAAGTCAATCATACCGGTTAAGCAAATTCCAAAAACAACAAGCGGAAAGGTACAGAGGTATAAATTTGCCGAATGGTATGGTTCCGGTGAATACGATCAGCTGATTCAAGATATGGAGCAGAGGATACTTCGGCTGGAATCGGGCAGAGCGATTGCCTCTCCAACTACGGAAACGGAAGCAGCGGTTTTGTTCCTTTTTAAGGAGTCGCTAAAGAAGGAGCAGCTGGGCATTAACGACAACTTTTTTGAATTCGGAGGAACTTCTCTTAAGGCAGCATCCTTGATTGCAATGATTCAGAAGGAATTTGGGGTTGTTCTTCCTATTCGTGAGATATTTCTTAACCCCACTGTTAAAGGGATTGCCGCTTTACTGGAATCGGCTGGGGACGGAGAGTACCTGATTATTGAAAGGGTTGAAGAGAAAGAGAATTATGAGTTGTCCTCCGCACAGAAGCGGATCTATCTTCTGAGCCAGATGGAAGCTACAGGTACCAGCTATAATCTTCCGGCAGTAATGAAATGTACGGGAACGATTCATGTTGAAAGATTCGAAAAAGCGATTGCGGCATTGGTACAAAGACATGATATCTTACGAACCTCATTCGAGTTGATTGAGGGTCTGCCCATGCAGCGGGTTCATCAAGATGTAGTATTCCAAGTTGGGCATATTGATCTCGGCCGCATGGATTTGGATCGAACAATCAACGATTTGGTCCGTCCTTTTGACTTAGGGAAGGCGCCATTATTTCGGGTAAGCTTGATAAGATGTTCCGACGATGAGCATGTGATGCTCTTTGATTTCCATCATATCATTTCCGATGGAGTATCCATGGGTATTCTTTTCCAAGAGCTGATGGGCCTGTACAACGGATCGGAACCGGCACCTATTCAATTTCAATATAAAGATTTCTGCGCCTGGCAACGCAGGTATGCGGCCGGGAATGAGATGAAAGAAGCGGGGGCCTATTGGCTTCAGCAATATCGGTCGCAACCAACGGTGCTTGAACTGCCAACGGACTATTCCAGACCTTCCGTCCAATGCTTCGAAGGAGACAGTATTAGATTTCAGGTAGAGAAACCGCTGACCGAACAGCTGCAAAAGACGGCTTCACAAGAGGGTGCAACGTTATTCATGACTCTGCTTGCCGCATTTAATGTGCTGCTCGCAAGGTACACCGGTCAAACAGACATCATTGTGGGAAGCCCGGTAGCCGGCAGAAGGCATGCAGGCCTCGAGTCGATGATGGGGATGTTTGTGAATACCCTCGCGTTACGAAATTGGCCCGAAGGGGAGAAGACCTTCCGCTACTTCTTGAATGAAGTCAAGGAAAACTTTATTAACGCCTATGAGCATCAGGATTATCCCTTTGAAGAGCTGGTTGAACATCTTGCGATTCAGCGTGATTGGAGCAGAAATCCATTATTTGATGTAGTATTTGCCATGCAAAACATGGAGTGGCAGCAATTGCAGCTAGACCAGCTAAAGATTGAAGCTTATCCATGGAAAGCTGGCACATCCAAGTTTGACATATCGTTATTTGCCGCCCTGGACAATGATGTGCTGGAATTTGAGCTTGAGTACAGCACAAGGCTGTTTAGAACATCACGTATCAAGGCGATGGTCGCTCATTTTATCCATGTGCTAAAAGAAGTCTCAGCAAATCCAGACCTTCCGATTAGTCTGATCGAAGTGATTCCGGAAGAGGAGAGGCAGCTTCTTACATACGGCTTTAACAATACGGCTGTCCAATACCCGCTTGATAAGAGTATTCATATGCTGATTAGTGAGCAGGCTGCGAAGACTCCGGAAAATACCGCGGTTTGTTGCAATGGTTTATGTTTGACCTATGGAGAATTAAATACAAGAGCACACCGTCTCGCTTCTATTCTGAAGGAGCGTGGTATTGGCACGAACGATATTGTAGGCATCATGCTGGAGCCATCTGTAGATATGATTATCGGTATTTTGAGTGTTTTGAATACAGGAGCAGCCTTTCTTCCGATTGACCCTGGTTATCCTGCGGAACGGGTCCGTTTCATGCTTGAGGACAGCCAGGCTGCACTCTTGCTTAGCCAATCCGCGATAAGAGAGAAGGGTGTTTACACGGGAGACGTGCTCTGCGACATCATGGAACTGACCAATCAGGAGCAGATCAAGACTCGTACAATTTCTGAAGGGCGTTCAACAGATTTGGCGTATGTGATTTACACCTCGGGCACAACCGGGCTGCCCAAAGGCGTAATGGTCGAACACAGGTCCCTCGTTAATATGTGCCATTGGCAAGTGGATACCTTTCGGATAACCGAACAAGATAAAAGCTCGAAGTACGCCGGCTTTGCGTTTGATGCATCGATTTTTGAGATTTTTCCATACCTGATCAGTGGAGCTTCCGTCCACATCGTACCGGAAGAGATTCGGCTTGATCCGGAAGCGTTGAACAATTTTTTTCATACCAATGGCATAACGATTTCTTTCCTGCCCACACAGCTGTGTGAACAGTTCATTCAACTGGAGAACCGCAGCTTACGGATCTTGCTCACAGGCGGTGATAAGCTGAGAACTTATTATCCCCGGAGCTATCAGGTTATGAATTGTTACGGCCCGACGGAAAATACCGTAGTGACAACCTATCACCCGGTCACGGAATGGAGTGAGAATATATCCATTGGCAGACCGATATCCAATACGCAAGTCTATATCCTGGATGGACAACATCGCCTTCAGCCTATCGGTGTGGCTGGGGAGCTTTGTATCGCCGGCGCCAGTTTGGCGAGAGGATATTTGAAACGACCTGAACTGACCTCGGAGAAATTCGTGCCGAATCCGTTCGAGGCCGGAACCCGTATGTATAAAACAGGTGATTTGGCCAGATGGAAGGCCGACGGTACGATAGAATACCTGGGGCGGATTGACCAGCAAGTCAAGATTCGGGGAAATCGGGTCGAGATCGGAGAGATCGAGGATATTCTGTTGAAGCATGCAGCTGTTGCGGATGCGGCAGTCATGGCGATGGAAGACCATCATAACCAGAAGTTCCTGGTTGCCTATGTAGTTGCAAGGTCGGAAATTATTTCGGAGTTGCTCCGCGAATATATGGCGAAAGCATTACCCGATTATATGGTTCCGGCATGGATTATCCCGATAGACCATATCCCTTTGAACCAGAACGGGAAGATCGATAGAAAAGCATTGCCTGAACCCGAGCTGGAGGCAGCTTCCGTATATGTTGCTCCCGTAAGCCATATCGAGCAAAAGCTGGCCAAGCTGTGGCAAGAAGTATTGGGTGCCGGGCAGGTGGGTTTAAATGATCATTTCTTTAAGATGGGTGGACATTCCTTAAGTGTCGCTATGCTTGCTTCAAAAATTCACAAGGAATTCGGCGCAAATATGCCGATTAGTGAATTGTTCAAGGCTGCTTATCTGCACGAACAGGCCAGATGGCTGGAAACGGCTGAGAAAAGCTTGGGTTCCGTGATCAAAAAGGCTGCAGAAGCAGACTATTACAAAACCTCATCCGCGCAGCGAAGATTGTTCATCCTTTCCCAATTGAAGGGAGCCGGAATTAACTATAATATGCCTCAAATTCTTGATATCTCCGGAGAATTGGATATTGAGAAATTCAGCTCGGCATTCCAGAAACTGGTTGAACGCCATGAAGCGCTGCGGACCTCATTTGAACTGAAGGCTGGCGAGGTTGTACAGAAAATCCACCATGACGTAACACTTGAAATCAGCCGGTTCACAGGTGCGGAAGGACAGGCGCTAAATGAGATCGATTCGTTCATAAGGCCGTTCGATTTGAACAAGGCTCCGTTGGTTCGGGTGGGCTTGTTAACACGTCCGGATGGCAGTTCTCAGGTACTGTTCGATATGCATCACATCGTCTCGGACGGATTATCCGTATCGATTCTGATTAAGGAGTTCATTAGTCTTTATAAGGGAGAAGCTTTGCCTGAGATTTCGCGGCAATATAAGGATTATTCGGAATGGCAGGCCGAATTCTTGAACGGGGAGGAACTCAAGAAGCAGGAAACCTACTGGTTGGAGCAGTTTGCCGGTGAACTGCCCGCTCTCCAGCTTCCTGCAGATTATCAGCGTCCCTCTGTATACAGCTTTGAAGGAGACAGTCTCAAGTTCGGAATAGACCGTGTGTGGACAGACAAGCTGAAATCCTTTGCGGTTAACGAAGAAGCGACCTTATATATGGCGCTTCTCAGCGCCTTCTATGTACTGCTTCATAAATACAGCGGTCAGGAGGATATCATCATCGGCAGTCCGGTAGCAGGACGGAATCACGGCGAGCTTGACCGAGTTGTAGGAATGTTCGTCAATACCATTGCGATCCGCAACAAGCCGTTGCCGGATATGACCTTTAGACAACTGCTTGAGGAAGTCAAGAAAAGCTCCCTTGAAGCTCTTGAGAATCAGGATTATCCGTTTGAAGAGCTGGTAGAAAAGCTGGATTTGCAACGAGATTTAAGCAGAAATCCTTTATTTGATATTATGTTTTCCCTTCAGAACATGAATAAAGGACTGATGGAAGCTGACGGGGTCGCTTTCATTCCACGTGGATTTAAGAGCAAAACGGCTAAATTCGACATCACTCTGATTGCAGAAGAACAGGAGGATCAACTTGGTTTTGAACTCGAGTTCTGTACCAAGCTCTTTAACAATCAGACCATGGAACGGCTGGCGAGACACTTTATTCAGATTGTGGAATCCGTTATAACAGACCCGGATGCGAGATTGTCGGATATCTCGATGCTGTCCGAGGCGGAGGTTACCGAGATTCTGTACGATTTTAACCATACACGGACTGAATATCCCAATGATCGTACGATTGCCGGATTGTTCGAGGAGCAGGTAGAAAGGAATCCCGGATGCATTGCGCTTGTTTATGGTGACGAGCAACTTACTTATCAGGAGCTTAATGAGAGAGCCAATAGTCTCGCTTGGCTGCTGAAGAGCCAAGGCGTACAACCAGATACCCCTGTCGGGTTGATGACGAGACGTTCCATGCAGATGGTTATCGCCATGCTTGCCATACTCAAATCGGGCGGGGCATACGTTCCTGTTGATCCGGATTATCCGCTTGACCGCGTTCATTATTTGCTCGAGGACAGCGGGGCCCGGCTGCTGTTAACTACTCCAGAGTTTATTCATGCCGCGCGTGACGGAATGGAATTGGTCGATCTGAGTGACGTGTCTGTGTACCAGGGCAATAGAGCTAACCTGAGTACAGAGAATAAGCCTAATGATCTGGCTTATATCATCTATACATCGGGTTCTACCGGCAAGCCGAAGGGCGTTCTGGTAGAGCATATTAATGTGATTAGACTGGTGAAGTCCACCAACTATGCCTCTTTTACGGAAAAGGATAGAATGCTTCAAATCGGTGCGCCCGTCTTCGATGCCACCACTTATGAAATATGGGGTGCCTTATTGAACGGAGCTAGACTTCATCTGGTGGATAAGGAAGACATCATCGATCCGGACAAGTTCAGCCGGATACTTGCGGAGCATCAAATCACTTCGATGTTCATCACGGCAGCATTGTTTAATCAGATGGCGGTACATAATGGGGCAATGTTCAGTAGCGTATCAAACCTCCTGGTGGGAGGAGAAACGTTATCGGCCAAGCATATCAATCTTGTTCGTAACCATTGCAAGGATCAGGCGCTTTGCAACATTTATGGACCTACAGAGAATACCACATTCTCTATCTTCTTCAGGATCGACAATGATTACGGAGAGAATATCCCGATCGGAAAGCCCATTTCCAATTCAACGGCTTATATTGTCGATAAGAACGGATGCCTCCAGCCGATTGGAGTGCCGGGTGAACTGTGGGTAGGCGGGGATGGCGTAGCCAGAGGTTACCTGAACAGACCGGAGCTTACAGCGGACAAGTTTATTCCCAGTCCCTTTGTGGAAGGGGAACGGATCTATAAAACAGGCGATCTTGCAAGGTGGTTGCCGGATGGGAATATTGAATTTCTGGGACGAATCGACCAACAGGTCAAAATAAGAGGATACCGTATCGAGACAGATGAGATTGCAGCCGTGATACAAAGTTATGACAGCATCAGTGAAGCGGTAGTGGTAACAAGTGAGGATGCAAGCAACGAGAAGTTCTTGTCTGCCTACATCGTATCAGATATGAATTTAGAGGAATCGGATTTAAGAGAATATCTTGCCAAAGTATTGCCGATCTATATGATTCCTTCTTTCCTCATGCAGGTGGACAAAATACCGCTGACTCATAATGGCAAGGTGAATAAAGTTGAATTGCTGCAGATGAAGGGAACATCCATTAGGGGAAATCAATATCAACCGCCTTCCAATCCGACCGAAGAGAAGCTGGCCGAAATATGGTGTGACATACTGGGAATTTCCCAAGTCGGTATACGCGATAATTTCTTTGAGGTGGGGGGGCACTCCTTGACTGCAACAGTGCTGGTCTCCCGCATACACAAGGAATGCAATGTTGAAATTGGACTGAAGGACGTATTTTCTTCACCAACCATCCAAGAGATGGCTATACTAATCCATTCTGCCAAGAACAACAACAACTACCGGGTCATTAAACCTGTCGCTGCCGCCCATGTGCAAGGGGATCAATTCTATCCGGTATCCTCTGCGCAGCGCAGAATGTTCCTGATGAGCAAGATGGAAGAGTCCTCCATAACGTATAACATTCCGGTTGCGATGGTAGTGGATGGCGAGATTAGTCTCAAGCAGATGAAAAATGTCTTTACGCAGCTTATCCGTCGGCATGAATCGCTCCGGACCTCCTTCCATATGGTTGATGGAGACTGCATGCAGAAGATCCATGACCAGATCGAATGTGATGTCGCTTATTCCGAGGATGGAGACCGTGAGCTAGGAGATCCGGAGAGAATCCGTGCAGCTGTAGAGAGCTTTGTTGTTCCTTTTGAATTGGAGAAAGCGCCTTTGTTCCGGGTTAGCTTGATTAAGCTGGATCATATGAAGCATGTCATGCTCTTTGATATCCATCACATCGTCGCGGATGGTGTCTCCATGGATATTCTGACCAAGGAATTTATAGCTTTGTATACCGGGCAGGAGCTTTCGCCGCCGGACATTCATTATAAGGACTTCGTCGCTTGGCAGCATGAAGCATTGGAGTCCGGTATGATCAGCAGGCAGGAGAAATACTGGAAAGACTTGTTCCAAGGCGAAATTCCGGTATTGAATATGCCCACAACTTATCCAAGGCCCTCCAGACGAAGCTTTAGAGGGGACACGCTGGAATTTAAGTTGGGGGGCAGCCTGTTTGGCAAGCTCAGTGAACTGGCTTCCAAGCAGGGCGTTACGATGTATATGCTGCTTCTGGCCTCGTTTAACGTGGTTCTAACCAAATATACGGGCCAGGAGGATATCGTGGTCGGCTCACCTGTTGCGGGCAGACGTCATGCTGATCTGCAAAGCATGATCGGGATGTTTGTTAACACCCTGAGTATGAGAAATGCTCCCGCAGGCAACAAAACATTCGCTCACTTCCTGGAAGAAGTGCGTGAAAATACGTTAAATGCGTATGAGAATCAGGACTATCAATTTGAGGAATTGGTAGCGAATTTGGACCTTCAACGGGATCTTAGCCGGAATCCGTTATTTGATGTCATGTTCTCTTTGCACAGCTTCGGTGAGGATGTCTTCCAAGCGGGCGGCCTGACATTTACCAACTTTGGCATAGACAATCAAATTTCCAAATTTGATCTGTCCCTGGATGCCATACATGGAGATTCTCATATTACATGCAACGTGGAGTATGCGGTTGACCTGTATTCCCGGGAGATGGTCGAACGATTCATTCAGCATTTTATTCATGCCCTTGTACAAGTAACAGAGCATCCGGATAAGCAAATTTCCGAGATAGAGATCATGTCCGGCGATGAGAAAACAAGCATTCTGGTAGGCTTCAATGATACCAAGCTGGACTACGAGAAGACCAAAACGCTGCATCAGCTTTTTGAAGAACGGGTTCAAAAGCAGCCCGACTATCCGGCGGTTCATTTCGAGGGGGAAACGCTAACTTATGCGGAACTCAACAGCAGAGCGAATCAGCTTGCCCGCCGATTAAGAGAACTGGGGCTTCAAGCGGGAGAGATGGTGCCCATCATGTGCGAACGTTCTATCGATATGATAGTAGGCATTCTCTCCGTATTGAAAGCGGGCGGTGCGTATTTGCCGATCGATCCTTACTACCCTGTTGACCGCATCGTGTTTATGTTCGAGGATAGCCAGGCTAGAATGCTTCTCACCCACAGCCGGTATGTGAACGGCATCGGCTTCAACGGCAAGCTCCTGCTCTTGGACGATAAGGAATGGTTTAATGGAGATGAAGGTGATCTTGTAAATGTCACTAAACCTGAGGATCTGGCTTATGTGATCTATACGTCGGGCTCCACAGGCAAGCCTAAAGGCGTCATGGTCGAACACAGAAGTGTTATCAATCTTGCGACGTGGTTAAGTGGAATGCTTGCCCTGGAGGGCAAGCGGTTCCTGCATATGTCGAACGTTTCTTTTGACAACTCGGTTGAAGAGATCTTTCCCCAGCTGATTTCCGGGGCAACCGTCTATATGCTGAGCAAGGAGGATTCTTTGGACCGAAATACCTTTACTTCATTTGTGAATAAAAATCAGATCCAAATCGTCAACCTTCTTCCTATGACGATGAAAGAGTTGCTTGCCGGACAAGGCAGAATCGAATGTCTAAAGCATGTAATGGTGGGCGGAGATAAGCTGGAGGAATCATTAAAGGATCAGATCTTATCACTGGGCTACACGCTTACGGATCATTACGGACCTACAGAATCGACGGTTGATGCAATCTACACCCGATGCGAAGCCAATAAAGCGGTCATAGGCAAACCTATTTCCAATACGCGGGTGTATATCGTCGACTCCTATGATAAACCCGTTCCTGTTGGGGTAGCCGGGGAAATTTGCATAGCGGGCGATGGATTGGCCAGAGGATATTTGAACAGGCCGGAGCTGACCTGCGAAAAGTTTGTTCCTAACCCCTTCGAAGAGGGGCAGCGCATGTACCGGACAGGCGACTTGGCCTATTGGACGGCGGAAGGGGAAACTGTTTATTTGGGCCGGGTAGATAATCAGGTTAAAATAAGAGGTTTCCGAATTGAATTGGGCGAGATTGAGAAACAACTGTTGGCACATGAAAGTGTTCAGAATGTCATTGTCATGGATCGGACCGACAACCAGGGAAGAAAATATTTATGCGGCTACATTGTATCCGGCCAAGAACTCTCCATCAGCGAATTACGTACCCATTTGCTGAAGGTACTCCCGGACTACATGATTCCTGCTGCTTTCGTGATTCTGGACAGGCTGCCGCAGACTCCGAATGGAAAGATCGACAGAAAAGCGCTCCCTGAACCGGTTGAATCATTCTCGGCCGGCACGACCTATGTTTCCCCTCGTAATGAAACGGAACATACTCTCGTGCAAATTTGGGCGGAGGTCCTATCGGTTCCTGTACAAAAAATCGGCATCCATGACTCCTTCTTTGACCTGGGGGGCAACTCCATCATGATCATGCAGTTAACGAATCTGATTAATGACAGATTTGATACGCAATGCGTACGGGTGACAGACTTATTCAATTACACAACTGTCGACGAAATAGCAGTCCATATCAACAGCCAATTAAATAAGACCGAGGCAGATCAAGAAGAAATCATCAAATTCACTTTCTAGAGAGAAGGAGTACTCCCGTGTTACCTCAACCGAATTCATATAAGGATGATGACATAGCTATCATAGGGATGTCTGGCGTATTTCCGGGTGCAGATGATCTGGAAGAATTTTGGAGCAATCTTGTAAGTGGTACGGATCATATTGGGGAATTTCCAGCTGCCAGGAAAGATGAACTTATAAATGTCATTCCCGATGTTAGGGACCGCGACTTTATGAAATCAGGCTACCTTGGACAAGTGGCACAGTTTGAACCGGAGCTATTCTCGATCAGCCATGAAGAATGCAGGTTTATTGACCCTCAGCAGAGACTTCTGATCGAGCTTGTGGAAGAAGCGATTTTGAATGCGGGTTACGATCCCGTTCAGCTTGCCGAGCATCATGTTGGGCTATACTTTTCCAGCAACCTGAACAGTTATACCGACAAGATTGCAACAGATTCGGCAATGAAGTTTCTTAATGGCATTCCTTCCATGAGTGCAGGGAGGATCGCCTATATCTACAATTTTCATGGACCGGCCCTCACGTTCGATGCCGCATGCTCATCGTCTCTGGTGGCATTTCATTATGCCATTCAGAGCTTAAGAGCAGAAGAAGCGGATATAGCCATAACGGGCGGAACAAGCCTGACCATTCTGCCGGAAGAAAAGAAAGATATTCATAAGCAGAGTGTACTGTCACAGGAACAGAAGGTTCGTGCATTTGATAAGAAGGCGGACGGAACAGTCGCCGGAGAAGGCGGCGGTATTGTTATCCTGAAGCTGCTTAAGAAGGCGCTTTATGACGGCGACACTATACATGCCATAGTTAAAGGAAGTGCCGTTAACAGTAACGGCAGCAGATCAAACGGAGTGGCGGCGCCTAGTGAGCGGGGACAGGCGGAAGTAATCAAGAAGAGCATAAAAAATGCCCGGATTGACCCATTGAGCTTATCCTACATTGAAACTCATGGCACAGGAACCAAGATCGGCGATCCCATTGAAATCGCCGCGGTAACGAAAGCATTGGATGAGCTTGGTTACAGACGGCAGTATGTAGCTGTTGGTTCTGTCAAGTCCAATATCGGACACTTGGATTCGGCGGCAGGAATCGCCAGCCTGCTCAAAGCGGTTCTGAGTTTGAAATACAAGCAAATTCCGGCCTCGATTAACTTTGAAGCCCCAAATCCGCTTATCGATTTTGAGAATTCACCGGTATATGTAAATGATGTGTTGGCTGATTGGAGCGCGGACAAGGTTCGAAGAGCAGGAGTGACTTCGCTGGGGCTGATTGGAACGAATTGCTTTGCGATCCTGGAAGAAGCTCCCGAACCAAACGATGCGCTATCGGCAGGGCACGATAACGTGGTAATGCTTTCTGCCCGCACTGCATCTTCTCTGGAGAAAATGGCGGCAAAGCTGCTGCGGTATTTAGAGCGGCACAGGGATTTGAATATCGACCACATCTCCTTTACTTTGAATACTGGCCGAAGAAATTTGTCGCACAAAATAGGTTTTGCCGCCCAATCCACAGAAGAATTGCTGGACGGGCTGCAAGCGTTCCTAACTAAACGAGACAACCATCGCCCGTTTGAAATCAACAATAAGTCTGCATTCAATGCAATCTACATCCTTCCGGATATGGAGGATGCGGAAATCCAATCATTCGGCCAGTTGTATACGAAACATCCGCAATTCAGAAGATGGGTGCAATGGGGCAAGGCCCGAATCACAAACGAAAGCGATCTACAAGATCCCAATGTCATGTACCTCCTACATATGTATGCGTACGTGAAATTGGCGGAGGCATACTCCATTCCCATTAAAGCTGTCTTGGGAATGGGGAAAGGCGATCTTGTTGCGGATTTGGTGACAGGGAAGAAATCTTTTGAGGAAACCTTGCAGCGGGTAAAGCTCTATAACCAACCGAAAAAAGCAATCGAAGGGGAGAAATTGAAAGCCCTCGGGGCGCAACTGCTAAAAGCCGGGATTCATACGGTTGTGACGTTCTGCTTCAAACCGGAGCTTTTCGCAGCCTTTGAACAAGCATTTTGTCAGCTTTCGGGAATTGTATTATGGAATTTGAACCAACAGAGCCGCAGTTTCACCCACACTGTAATCTCCTTGGTACGAAGCGGACTGGAGATTAACTGGAATAAGGTCTACGAAGGCGAAGGGCGCAAGCGGGTCAGCTTGCCAGGGTATGTGTTCCACAAAGCGCATTACTTTATTCAACCGGGAGAACTGAACTTGCCGATACAAGGCAACTCACCAATTGAAGCGGTGGAAACGGCAGAAGCGGAAGAACGAACCGGCCTTTCTGTGCGGGAGAACCTGCTTCATATGTTTGGCGAAGTATATCACAAGCAAGATTTCACCCTGTCTGATTCGACTGCCAATCTGGCTCTGGATTCCATCATGATCATGCAGTTCGCGGGCAAGGTCAAGAAAGTATACGGAGTTGACGTCCCTCTCTCCCTGTTTTTCGGTGACAACAGGCTCGGCGAGGTGTTTGACAGCATAGAAGGCTCGATCGGCAGTCTTACATCATCCGCGAATAAGATCATGAAGCAGCCTGAGAGGGAATATTATCCCGCATCTTCTCCTCAGAAGAGGGTGTACATCCTCAATCAGCTGGCCAATGATCATACGAGCTATAATATGCCGGGTGCCATGATCATCAATGGAGTGGTGAATCGGACCGCCTTCGAGCAAGCATTCCAAACTCTTATAGAACGGCACGAAAGCTTGCGAACAACCTTTGAGTTTGTTGACAATGGGTTAGTACAACGAATCCATCCTGGTTTTCAGTTCCATATGGATTACCTTGAGGCGGAAGAAGACGGTGTTCAGCGTGTCATACACGATTTCGTCAAGCCCTTCGATGTAAGTCGGCTTCCATTACTGCGGGTTGCCCTTGTCCGGCTGGAGCCGGATAAGCATCTCTTCCTGTTCGATATTCATCATATCGTTTCGGACGGGCTGTCCATGGGCATCTTGATTGAAGAATTAATTCAGCTTTACGAGGGTGCTCCATTGCAGGAGCTGAGCATTCAATATAAGGATTTTGCAGTATGGCAGGCAGAGTGGATGCAATTGGAAGACTTTCACAAGCAGGAGCAGCATTGGCTTCAGGTATTTGCTGCTGAAGCTCCTGTACTGGCTCTGCCAACAGATTACCAGCGTCCGCCGGTTCAGAGCTTCGAAGGGGATAGTTGGAAATTCGAAGCGAGTCCGGAAATTGCTCTACGATTGTTCGAGATGGCTTCGCAAGAAGGCACGACCCTTAATATGCTGCTGCTGGCCGCCTATAATGTCCTTATGTACAAGTATACAGGACAAGAGGACATCGTAGTGGGGACGCCGATTGCCGGAAGGCGTCATGCGGACTTGGACAATGTGATTGGTATGTTTGTCAATACTCTCGCCATGCGGAATTATCCTGCAGGCTCCAAAACATTCCGGACATTCCTGAATGAAGTTAAGGAGCATGCAGCGCAGGCGATTGACAATCAGGACTATCAATTTGAAGATTTGATCGAAAAGCTCGACTTGAAGAGGAATCAAAGCCGCAACCCCTTATTTGACACCATGTTTGTTCTGCAAAATATGCACAGCGGCCAAGCGGATTCGGGCAGCTTAAGGTTCGAGCCCTATCTGCTTGGCAGCAAAGTCTCGAAGTTCGATCTGAACATGACGGCATCCAATAATGAGAAACACATTTACTTTGATCTGGAATACTGCACTAAGCTGTTTAAAGAAGAGACTATTAAGCGAATGGCCGGGCATTATTTGAAGATCTTGACGGAAATTACAGAGAATCCGCTTATTGAACTTGATCGGATTGATATGCTGTCTGCCGATGAGAAGAAGATGCTGCTTGAGAGCTTCAACCGCACGGAGAGCGATTATGAGAAGGATAAAACCATTCACCGGATGTTTGAAGAACAGGCCAAGAAATCTCCAGAGAGAGTAGCCGTTGTATTCGCTAACCAATCATTGACTTATGGAGAGCTGAATTCCAAAGCGAATCTGCTGGCTCAAGAGTTGCGGCATCGGGGGGTTGGGAGAGACAGCATTGTGGGATTAATGACGGAGCGATCTCTTGAAATGATGGTCGGTTTGTTAGGAATATTGAAATCAGGGGCCGCATACTTGCCCATTGACCCTCAATATCCGAAAGAACGGGTAGAATATATGCTGGATGACAGCGGCACCCGAGTGCTTCTGACACAGGGCAATCGCGTCAGCCTTCCTCATTTCCATGGAGACCGGATTGACCTTCAGCAAGCCGAGCTTTGGCGCAGGGAGTCGAAGGATATTCCGGATGTCAACGGCCCCGATGATTTGGCATATATTCTCTATACCTCCGGCTCTACCGGAAAACCGAAGGGTGTCATGATCGAGCACAAGGCCGTAATGAACTTCATGAAGGGAACGGCGGAGCAGATTGATTTTTCGGCTAATAAAACGGTCTTATGTCTGACGACAATTTCCTTTGATATTTTTGTTCTGGAAACATTGCTGCCGCTTACGAGAGGATTAAGGGTTGTGGTAGCCGATGAGCATCAACAGGTTGATCCTATGCTGCTGGGCCAACTGATTATTTCAAATCAAGTGGACATGCTTCAGACCACGCCATCGCGACTTCAAATGCTGCTTAGCGATTCGGAGGGCTTTGAATCTCTTCAGCGTCTCAAAGAGATTATGGTAGGAGGAGAAGCGTTCCCGGAAACCCTGCTGGCAAAGATGAGGAAATTGAAAACCACGAGAATTTACAATATGTACGGCCCTACGGAGACGACGGTTTGGTCTGCCGTTAAAGATATGACCGATGCGGAGTCCATTAGTATTGGGAAGCCTATCAGCAATACCCGTCTCTACATCGTGGATAAGAACAACCGCATGCAGCCGGTCGGGGTTCCTGGTGAGCTGTGCATAGCAGGAGACTCCTTGGCCCGGGGTTACTTGAACCGTCCCGACCTTACCTCGGAGAAGTTTGTTCCAAATCCGTTTGAGCCAGGTCATAAAATGTACAAGACCGGGGATATGGCAAGATGGCTGCCGGACGGTAACGTTGAGTTTATAGGACGGGCGGACAATCAGGTAAAGATCCGGGGTTACCGGATTGAACCAAGTGAAGTGGAGTCCTGCATTCTTCAATGCGATATGATCAAAGAAGCGGTTGTTGTTGCCAGAGAGGATGCCAGTTCCAATAAATATCTGGGTGCCTATTACACGGCAAGTGAACCCGTTGCACCTGCGGTTATTAGACAATATTTATCCAAGGAACTGCCGGAGTACATGATTCCCTCCTATTACATGCAATTGGAACGTATGCCGCTTACACCCAATGGCAAGCTTGATCGAAAGCAGCTTCCGCCATTTGAAGCCAATGTAAGCTCAACGGCCGAATATATGCCTCCGGAAACGGAGACGGAGGGAAAGCTTGCAGCCATATGGCAAGAAATGTTGGGATTGCAGCAGATCAGCATAAATGATAATTTCTTTGAAATCGGCGGACATTCCTTGAAGGCCGCGCTATTTATAGCCCGGGTCAATAAGGAATTCGGATTTCAGATACCGCTTCGCGAAATCTTCAAACAGCCAACGATCCGAAACATAGCGGGACTCATCGATTCCTGCAATGACAGGGTGCAATCCCCCATCCTGCTTGCCGGTGATAGAGCTTATTATCCTGTCCCTCAACAGGTGCAGGAGGTGATTAGACATAGCCTTGCACGCGATACCGGAACGCTGTACAACAAGACACTGGTCACCATCATCGAAGGGCTATTAGATCGACCGCGGCTTGAGTATGCTTTCGGAAAATTAATTCAAAGACATGAGATATTACGAACATCATTCGATATAAAGGATGGTGTGCCCAAGCAAGTTGTGCATAAGGAAGTGCAGCTTCCCATAACGGAAATTGTACCGATCACCATGGAGATCGACGATGCCATCAACGATTTCGTACGGCCCTTCAAACTGGATCAAGCTCCTTTTATACGGGCAGGACTAATGGAGATGGATACAGACAAACATGTATTCATTCTGGACATGCACCAGACGATAACTGATGGCACCTCCGGAAATATTCTCGTTGCGGAAATGCTGACTCTCTACACGGACGTGGAATTGGAAGAGCTGCCCCTCCAATACAAGGATTACTCCGTATGGTTAGCAGAACAGAGCGGTTCAGAAGAGATGAAGGTCAAAGAAAGATTTTGGTTGGATAAGTTTGCAGGTGAGCTGCCTGCATTTGATTTCCCGACGGATTACGTAAGGCCGGCCATCCAAAGCCTTGAAGGGAGCCGTCTCAAGTTTGTACTGGATAAAGAGCTGATATACGATCTGAAGCAATTTTCTGCGGATTCCGGGGCAACGTTATTCATGACATTGTTCGCGGCATATAATATTCTGATGCACAAGTATACCAAACAGGAGGATCTTGTTATCGGCACTTCCGTCGCAGCCAGACCGCACAGTGATTTGCAGAAAGTAATAGGCAGCTTTACCAATAGCCTTGCCATGAGGAATTATCCAAAACCACAGCTGTCGATCATGCAATTCATAGATAGTGTCAAGGAGAACACGTTAAGTGCATTTGAAAACCATGAATACCGGTATGCAGATCTCGTAGACAAGCTGAAGCTGCGCGGGGATGCCAGCCGCAACCCGCTGTACACGACAATGTTTGTTCTCCACAATATGGAGATAACGGAGGCCCAAATGGGGAACATGACCTTCACTCCCTATGAGCAGGAAAAATGCATGACCAAGTACGATTTCATCTGGCACGCTCATGAAGCTGAGGACGAGATCCGGGTTGACCTCATGTACAGCGCCGGGTTGTTCCGAAGGGAAACCATTCATCGGTTATCACAGGATTATATTAGTGTGTTGAAGCAGATGATCCGAAATCCAAATGCGGCAATTTGCGATGTTTCTGTAGTTGGGTTTCAAATTATGACTACCTAGAGGTGAGATGTTGAAAAAAGGTACGCTCGCTGCCCACAATATCAGGATTTTGTTTTGGGTTACGATATTGCAAGGAACCAGCTTTATTGCTCCGGTGCTTACCCTGTTTTATTTTGCAAGGGGTTTGATGGAGATTCATATTTTGCTGCTTCCCGTGTTTTGGAGTTTATCTCTTCTCATTGGGGAGGTTCCTGCGGGAGTATATGCGGATCGCTTTAACACCAAAATCTCGTTTATTACCGGTTCGATAATACGTTTGGCGAGTATCGGCATTCTGCTGTTCGCCAATGAACCTTGGCTGTTCTTCTTAAGTTCTATTCTGAACGGGCTATCGGTCGCCTTCTTCTCCGGTTCGGACCAGGCATTGATCTATGACTCGCTTAAACAATCGGATGAGGAACATATGATGGACAGTGCAGTTGGCAAGATTCAATCAGCCACATTCATCGCGACCATGATAGCCGTTGTAATCGGAGGATTCATTGCGCAAGATCTGCGAAACGAACAATTTATTCTATTAATTTCATTAGGGCTAATACTTAACGTGGCTTCCATACTATTCATCCTGTTCATCCGGCCTGTGACAGGGGAAGCCGATGCAGAAGAAAGCCCTGCTGCCTCTGTTATGGAAGGGGTGAGAGTCATTAGGCAAGCTCCCCAGCTGCTGGTGATGGTATTGAATGCTACACTGGTTTTCGTTGCAGGTGTAGTGGCATTCGAAGCCTTTGACCAGCCGTTCTTAAAGGGCGCCGGGCTTCCCGTAGAATATATCGGAGTGATGTATGCGGTCGGTGCAGTTATTGGCTACTTCTCATCACGTTCTATCAGGTGGTTAACCAAGCGCTTTTCGAGAACCGCGATTCTGTTTGTTACCGGACTTTTAGCGGCAGGAGCCTTATTGACAGCAGGTTTATTCGGGAATTCACTAATGTTGGCATTAATCGTTTTCTTGGCGTTGAAATTTGTTAGTGCCGTTCGCGTTCCTGTCTACTCTCAATTAAGTAACGATCTGATCCCTTCCCATGTACGGGCGACCACGATTTCGCTATTGTCTATAGTTGACGGCGTTCTTGATCTGATCGTTTTTGGGACCTTGACGTTCTTTGCAACAGGCGGAATTTCGAGTGTCTATTTGGTTTGTGCGGGAATCGCCTTGATCGGGACCTTCCTGCCGGTCCGTACAATCAAACAAGAGGTAAAGGTACTGGGAGAGCAGCAGCAAGCATAACAAGAAAAAGGAAAAGCGTCTGAAATGCACAGACGTTTTTTCTTTGAACACGAATATGGCAATGGAGGAGATGGATGGATATGGGCAAGGTTGCTTTTGTATTTCCGGGACAGGGTTCCCAATATGTCGGGATGGGTAAAGCCTTATGTGAAGAGCATGATATTGCGGTTAAGCTGTTCGAAGAGGCAAACAGCGTTCTGGGCTTTGACCTGATGAAGCTAGTCTTTGAAGGTAGCATCGATGAATTAACCGAAACAGAACATGCGCAAGCCGCCATTTTGACTCATAGCGTTGCAGCCTTCCAGGTTTTCATGAAGGAGCATAAGGTTGAACCCGCTTATTTGTTAGGGCATAGTCTTGGGGAAATAACGGCACTAACCTGCGCGGGTGCCATTGCATTTCAGGATGCCGTAAGGCTTGTCTATCAGCGGGGAAGATTCATGCAGGAGGCAGCGGCAAAGGGGGTAGGAGCCATGGCCTCCATCCAGCAGGTTGATAGAGGTTTAATCGAGCAAGAGTGCGAGCGGGCTTCTGTTGGCGGGAAAATAGCCGTCGTTTCCAACTATAATTCTCCCCATCAAACCGTCATATCCGGCCATCGGGATATTGTAGCGAACATCTGCAAGACCTTGGAAGAAGCAGGGGGGATCATCGTTCCCCTGCAAGTAAGCGCCCCCTTCCATAGCCCGCTCATGGACAGAGCCGTTTCCAAATTTAGGGAGGTGCTGTCCAAACAGAGCTTCGACGATATGAAATGGCCGGTGCTGTCTAATGTAACGGCCACCCCTTACACCGGTCGCGATGCCATAGCCGGGAATCTCGCGAAACAAATGGTAAGTGCTGTGAGATGGCAGGATTCCATCGAATTTATTCAAAAACAGAGGGTTACATGGGCAATAGAATTCGGGCCAGGCAAAGTCCTTCGTAATCTCATCCAGAAGTGTACACCTTCTATCAGAGCCTTCTCCTATGATATCACGGCGGACCGGAAGTCGCTGGAGCAAGAAATTCGCAAGTCTCACGAAGAGGATGTCAATCTCCGTCAAAAAAATCTCGCTGCGGCCGTGGAGAGATGCATGACTGTCGCGGTATGCACCAAAAATTACAACTCGAATAATGAGGAGTACCATGAGGGGGTTATAGTACCTTACCGGACGATTAAACAAGTATTGCATGCCTATGAACAGGACGGTACCCCTATTACCATCGAAAAGGTGAATGAAGCTCTGCAAATGCTTAAATCTGTCTTTAGTACCAAGCGAACACCCACTCCGGAGCAAGCATTCCGATTCGACCTGATTCGAAAAGAGATGGAGGACTTGGAAATCTGCCTCGATTGGAAGGAGAGCCTCATTTGAATAGGATTATTACCGTGAAGGAAATCAAACCGTTACATTCGGGTATTAAGATGCTGATGGTTTTAATATGCATTGCAGCTTTAGTTGTTTTGACATTAGTATTACAATCGCCGCCAGAACCCAAATCAAGCCGCAGTCCCTTATCCGAGTTTTCATCCGAACGTGCAATGGTGCATTTAAAGCAGATTGCAGCTGACTTTCATCCGACAGGCTCAGCTGCGAATACGAAAGTCAGGCAATACCTTACGGATCAATTGAAAGAGCTTGGTCTGAATACGAAGGTCGATTCGTTTAACGGGGGCATAGAAACCCCATATTTTAGCGGTGAGATTGAACTGCACAATGTAATAGGTGTCCTCAAAGGAGCGGGAAATGGGAAAGCGGTTATGTTATCCGCTCATTACGACTCCGTGGCGACTGCTTATGGAGCTAATGACAACGGTGCGGCTGTAGCTGCTTTATTGGAGGTGGCCCGGGTGTTGAAGGCTGGGCCCGCCTTGAAAAACGATGTATGGTTTGTCTTTACCGATGCGGAAGAAAAAGGCTTGATAGGTTCTACCCTGTTTTGGAGGAATCAAGATTACATTGATAAAATCGGATTAACCGCCAATTTTGAGGCAAGAGGATCGAAGGGCTCTTCGATGATGTTTCAAACCAGCGATGACAACGGGAAGCTGATCCGGGAGTTCGCCAAGGCCTCTCCGACCAACCCTCTGGCAAATTCCTTCATGGGGGATCTATACAAGAAGCTTCCTAACGATACGGATTTCACTATATCTTTGAAGGCAGGGATACCCGGCTTTAATTTTGCTTATATTGACGGCTGGGAAACCTATCATACTCCAGAAGATAGCATAGAGCATGTCGATCTTTCTTCCTTTCAGCATCAGGGAGAGAACGCTTTGCTGATCGCCAGGCATTTTGGGGATATGGATCTTCAAGATTTACGTTCATCGAACGAAGTGTATTTCACATTTCTCGGCACATTCATTCACTATTCCGAGTCGTTAGTCAAACCTGTCACCGTCGTACTGGCCATTCTGGTTATCCTCCTAATAGCAGCAGCATGGTACAAGCGCCTTATAACCTTGCGGGGGTTGACCTATAGCATCGCGATGGCGGCGTTATGCATCATAATATCCGCTGTGCTGTCTCTAGGGCTGTGTTATGGAATCTATCAGCTCTGGGCTGAACGAATGACTCTGTTTAACGGAGATACATATGATTCGGGATTGTATAGTTTTAGCTTTTTGCTCATTACCATGGTAGTCCATGCTGTTCTCTTTCGTTTATTACACCGTAAAATTAATGATCTGGAATTCGTGTTGACCGGTATGCTGTTGTTCTTGGGTTTGCTGGCAGCCTCAGCGTTATATTTGCCGGGGGCAAGCTATCTTCTGACCCTTCCGTTACTTATACACGTAATCATTGTGGGATATTCTCTGATAAGACCGAGGCCACTGGACGCCCTGAATCATCCCATCTCTGTTGCGGCAGCCGCATTTATGCCGGTGGTTCTTTTTACAACTGTATTCCATCTCTTGTTTATTGGATTGGATCCATACGTAAATATTATAGGGGTAGGTATTCTCTCGATTCTGCTTATGCTGCTTCATACGTTGAATAAATCCTTCCTGTTTGCGCCGCGCATATTTATTCCGTTGGCATTAGCGGTCCTGGTGGCATTGGTTGGAACAGGTTTTGTCCATGCCATAAACCCAGGCCCCGCACGTCCTGTTTACCAGGATGAGACATCCACCCTGAAGAGTTAGGAGGTTCTGGATATGCATAATAAAATTCTTAAGACACTTTCTCCGGGAGCCGTGTTGGGCAATGTGATCTGCTTCCCGTTTGCGGGAGGAAACTCAACCTCATTTCGTGCAATGAGTCAGTTTTTTTGCGGTACGGGATGGGGGGTGCTGGCCATCGATCCACCTGGACACGGGACGAATACGGAAAATTTGTTGGAAGACCTCGACTCGATGGTATCGCTCTATGAGCGAACGATCCATAATGAGGTCTTCAAGCCCTTTGTCTTATTTGGCCACAGCCTGGGAGCATTAGTCGCTTATCTGCTCGCCCAACGTCTCGAGAAACATGGGATTATCCCAAGCGCTCTAATCCTGTCGGCAATGGGTCCGCCGGATGTGGTGCGTACAATGAGGTCATCATTACCCGATGAAGAATTATTCGATTATATTGTGGGTTTGGGAGGTATGCCAAGCGAACTTATAAATAATATCGAATTTCGTAAATTCATCATACCGATATTCCGCTCCGACTATAAAGCGCTTGATCAATTTATCCATACAGACCAAACCCCGATTCGCTCTCCCGCTTATGTTTTTGCAGGGAAAGAAGATACCGGATGCTCTCCGGAGTTATTGTTGGGTTGGAAAAGGTGGTTAACCTCATCTGAAATATTTGTATTCGATGGTGGACATATGTTTGTTGTGGAGCATCCTGAAGCTGTGGCAAAGAAGATTATTTCGATTGCAGACAGAACGGTAGTAAAACGTTAAATCTAGCCCACAGTAATTGACGCTGTGGGCTCTTTTTTGTGGAAATACGCACTAGCAAAGTTAATAGGGCAGCCTTAACCTTCGTTTTGGTTTAGCTTTCGATCATTACCTAAAAAGGAACCGATGGTTGGCAAGGATTTACATAACCAATACAACAATCTAACATTCTATTTACCATTCATTGCTAGACTTATCCTATTGTCCCTCGTGACGAAAATAAGAGGATAGAAGGAGATCAGGATGAGATTATTGAAGTGCTTCACAGTTATGCTGCTAGCTTTTCTGGTGGCAGCGGGGTCTTTGAATGCGGCAGGACCTGTATGGGCAGCAGAGTCTTCGGATGCTGCGGTATCCGTCAGCAAGGTGACGGTAACGTTCAATGGCGACCCCAAAACCTCCAAGGGGTTCACGTGGTATACGCCACAGGCTTCACAAAACAGTAATGTGCAGGTGATCGAAGCAACCTATGGAAAAGCGGAGTTTGACACCGGCCTCACGTTCAAGGGAAGAACCCAGGTATCTACAAACTCTCCGCTGGAAAATGTGCACAAGGTCGAAGCCACCGGCCTCAAGGCGGACACCGCTTATTATTTCCGAGTGGGAGACGCCGCGCTGAATGTATGGAGTGAAGCAGGAACGTTCCGGACGGCGCCTGCAAGCGGAGCCTTCACGTTCATCGACCTGGCCGATACGCAGGCGAAGACCGAGGATGAAGCGATCCTTTCCTCCGAAACGCTGGCCAAAGCGCTGGCAACGGTTCCGAATGCCGACTTTGTGGTCCATAACGGCGACATTGTCGATAACGGAATCAAGGAGGAACAATGGAACTGGCTGCTGGGACATTCTCAGCAAAGTCTGCTGAACACAACGATTGTACCGTCCGCAGGCAACCATGAAGATGAGAACTATGCATTCATCGAGCATTTTGATGTTAAACCGGCCGCAGGCTCGGCAACAGAAACGGGAGCGTATTACTTCTACGATTACAGCAACGCGCATTTTGTGGTGCTGAACACGAATGAGAACTCGGAGGAGTACGCGGATTTCTCCAAGGATCAGGTAGAGTGGCTGAAAAGTGATGTAAAAGCGGCCAAAGCGGCGGGCGCCCAGTGGATCATTGTGAACATTCACAAGGGACCGTACACGACATCGAACCATGCGACCGACAGCGACATCATCGGACCGAACGGAGTCCGCAACAAGATTGCTCCGCTGATGGCAGAGCTGGATATTGATTTTGTTCTTCAGGGGCATGACCATATCTACGCCCGCACCAAGCCGATCAAGAGCGATAACACTGCCGCTGCGGGAACGAAAATCACAGAAACCGTGAACGGCCAATCCGTGGAATACACGGTTAATCAGGACGGGACCATCTATTTAATCCCGGCGACAGCGGGACCGAAGGTCTATTACAAGAATCAGAAGCCGGCGCTTGGAGACAAGTATTACAGTTTGTTCGAGCGCGCGGAAGAAAACCATGCGGCGAAATACGGTCCGGACCCAAGTGACGCCACCCGTCCGAAGCGCAGTCAGGTACAGAACTTCATCGGCATTACGATTGACGGCGGCAAGCTGACGGCATTTACGTATGAAATTGACCAGAACTTGAACAATGGCGCTCCATACCTGATTGACCGGTTCGGTATTCAAAAAGTTGCCGCCACCGATACAGGAAGTAACAACAATAATGGCGGTAATACCGGAGGAAACAACGGTGGGAATACGGGGGGCACCAACAATGGCGGTGCAGTAACGACACCAACGATACCAGCCGCACCAACAACGCCAGCGCCAACCGCCCCAGTGGCAACGCTGAAGGATATTAACGGGCACTGGGCGGCATCTGCAATCAACAAGGCCGTGGAGCTTGGATTTGCCAAAGGATATGTGGACGGGACCTTCCATCCGAATCAAAAGGTCAACCGGGCGGAGTTTATTACGCTCCTGATGCGTGCTGTGAAACTTCCGGATACCGGGAAAGCACTGGGCTTCAAAGATGCGGGCAAAATTCCGGCCTGGTCGCAAGCCTTCATCGCGCAAGCTTTGGACGCGGGTATTATTGCTGGCTATAACGATAGCACCTTCCGTCCCGATCAGGTCATTACGAGAGCCGAAATGGCGGCGCTGATTGTCCGTGCTGGCGGGGTTCAGGTGAACCCTGAAGCGGCGCTGTCCTTTGCGGACGCCAAGGATGCTCCGAAATGGGCGGTTCCTTATATTGCAGCGATTGCGGATGCGGGGCTTGTGAACGGAATCGGCCAGAACCGGTTTGCTCCAAATCAAAGTGTTACAAGAGCGGAGGCGGTAGCCATCATTCTGGGGCTGCTGCAGCAGCGAGCAGGATAACAGCAGCTTTACCACGAACAGGGGCGTCCCATAAGCCATGCAATGGCCAGGGGCGCCCCTTTTATTTTTAACAAGTTAAGCCGGTGTCCTGCCCGGTTCCGGGAGCGGGCGCGGATAGTCCTAAATAGACAAGCGATGTGTTGAGGAATATGATATATATAGAAATATATGTAATGGTTTATGGACAGGAGGATTGATGATGAAGCAAAAAGAAATTATTTTGAAATATGGAATAAATCCCTACCAAAAGCCGTCAAGGATTTTTTCCGAAACAGATCAATTGCCTATTGAAGTATTAAACGGGAATCCGGGATACATCAATTTTTTGGATGCCATTCATTCCTGGCAGTTGGTTAAGGAGCTTAAGATTTCCTTGAAACTCCCTGCGGCAGCTTCCTTCAAGCATGTAAGCCCGGCAGGCAGTGGAGTAGGACTGCCACTTGATGAAAATCTGAAGAAGGCTTACTTTGTTGAGAATATGGAGTTAAGTCCATTGGCTGCTGCGTATGCCAGGGCTAGAGGTGCGGACCGGATTTCATCCTTTGGAGATTGGATTGCTCTAAGCGACAGGGTGGATGAGTCCACTGCTTTGCTGATCAAAAAGGAAGTATCAGACGGGATCATTGCCTCTGATTATTCCGCCGAAGCCTTGAAAATTCTTAAAGAAAAGCGCAAAGGAAGCTTCAATATTATCAAAATAGATCCGGACTATGAACCTGATGCTTTAGATACAAGGAGAATTTATGGAATTGTTTTTGAGCAGCACCGGAATAGCCTGATCCCCAACACGGATTTGCTACATAATATTGTAACTGAAAATAAGAATCTGCCCGATGAAGCTGTCCGTGATTTGATAATCTCGATGATAACTTTAAAATATACCCAGTCCAACTCCGTTTGTTATGCCTTGAATGGACAGGTTATCGGATGTGGAGCCGGGCAGCAGTCCAGAATACATTGTACTCGTCTCGCTGGAGAAAAAGCTGACCTCTGGTTCCTGCGTCAGCATCCAGCGGTGTTGAACTTACAGTTTAAGGAAGGCGTTTCGAGAACAGAAAAAGATATTTCAATCGATCAGTTCCTGGGGAACAATACCACAGCTGAGGAAATGAAAGATTGGGGCGATATCTTTGTAGATATTCCCAAAAGACTCACCCTGGAAGAAAAAAACGATTGGCTGAAAAATTTAAGTGGCGTTTCCCTTGGTTCCGATGCATTTTTCCCTCAAAGGGACAATATTGATCGCGCCCAAAAAAGCGGTGTGAAATACATTGTCCAGCCAGGCGGCTCAATTCGGGACAATAGGGTCATTAACGCGTGTAACGAATATGGAATGGTGATGGCGTTCTCCGACACTCGGTTGTTTCATCATTAGCGGTCGAGATATAACCAACAGACCTGATACGAAAAACGCTCTACCAGGTCTGTTTATCTTGTTGATGAAAGAAGCAGCTTCTTACGCGCTTGCCAAGTCCTTGGCTTCTCGTTCAAAGGTCCGAACCAATTCCGGATAAAGATCGCCTTCTCGCAGCAGCTCCTCATGTGTGCCTTGCTCAACGACCTGTCCTTCTTTCATCACGAAGATGATATCGGCATTCATTACCGTGGACAACCGGTGCGCAATGATGATTGTTGTCCGTCCCGAACGCTTGTCATCCAAGAGCTGCTGCACCTTCCTTTCCGTCTCCAAATCAAGGGCGGATGTGGCTTCGTCCAGGATGAGAATATCGGGATCTCTCAGCATCGCTCTGGCCAGGGCAAGACGCTGACGCTGACCGCCGGAGAGCTGAATCCCCCGTTCGCCAATGGTTTCATCCAGCTTGTTCGGCAGCTTCATCACCGTATCGAGAAGCTGCGCGTCCTGAAGCGCGCGGGTAAGGTGCTCATCCGGGTCCTCCCGGCCGAACAGCACATTCTGCCTGATCGTATCGGCGAGCAGGTAGGGCTCCTGAAAGACGATCCCAATCCTGCTCATCCAGTCCTGGCGCCGAATATCGGTAAGCGGAACGCCGTTGACCAGAATTTCGCCTTCGCTTGGATTGTAAAACCGGGTGAGCAGCTGAGCGACAGTCGATTTGCCGCCGCCGCTTGCTCCGACGAACGCGATTTTCTTTCCGACAGGAAGGACGGCGGTAAGGCCGTTAAGTATATTTTTGTCCTCATAAGCGAAGCTGACGTTCCGGAATTGGATCGATTGAACCTCGCCGCTGAGCGGCTGCGTCCCGTTATCGATTTGCGGGATTGTATTGAAAGCTTCAATGCGGTCAATTAAAGCGAAGCGCGCGATCATCATCATGACGTAATCGAACAGCCAATGGATTTTATCCATAATTTGCAGTACCAATTGAAGGATGACCACGAAGGTGCCAAGGCTCAGTCTGCCCTCGATCAACTGATAGCCGCCTACGGCTACAACCGCAACGGCAACCCCCCAGCGCAAGGGGGCGCTAAGCAGCGTCTGAAGGTTGACGGTCCGGCCTTCCCGCAGAATTGCGTCAAAATATGTCTGGAACAAGGCTTGATAACGGTTCGCCTCCCACTCGGTCCTGTGAAACGCGACGACCTCCCGTGTCGAGGAGATTCCTTCCTCCAGATGGACTGTAAGCTCAGTCCGTTTTTCCAGCACCTCGGCTGCCGCTCCCTTGATTCTTTTCGCGAAGAAACAGGCGTTTCCAATGTACAGCAGGCATACAGCCAGAACGCAGACCATGACCCAGAGGCTCGAATACCCGACAATGGCAAGCATGATGAGCGCTTCGAACATACTCCTGATTCCGGTGGGTGTAAGGTAGCTGACCAGGGAACCCGTATCCAGCACATCGCTGTTCAGGTTTTGGACGAACCTGGCGGCTCTCTCCTTTTGGAAGGTGGAGATGGGAAAGCGGAACAACCGGCTGAACATGTTTTTGGTCATGATCTTCGTAATGATATATTCGTTTCGGACAAACGTATACGGCGTGGCGACGAACAGGATGGCACTACAGATGAAAATAACGGCGTAAACACTAAGCAGAACGGGCAGAAGCTCGAACTTTTGCTGCATGAACAGATCATCGATGATGTATTTTTGCACGTAGACGGAAGCGACCCCGAAGAAACTTTCCAGAATGAGCAGAACGATGGCCAACTGGAAGCCGCTTCTGATCATCATGAGATGATTCCATATCCATTTCATATATTTCATAGCGTAACCTCCGAATCCACGGTAATAACGGCCGCTTGATCCTGTCCCTGGGCCAGCTTGTAGAAGAGGCCCTCCCGGGCTATCAATTCTTCATAAGTACCCATCTCTGCGATTGTCCCCTCATCAACGACCACAATCCGGTCAAAATCCTTGATGGTCGATAACCGGTGCGCGACGGCGATCATGGTACGGCCTTCAAAAAGATGATCCAGCGCTGTCTTCACCTCTCCTTCGGATACGTTATCCAGCGCCGAAGTTGCTTCATCGAGCAGGACAATTTTCGGGTCCGAGATCAGCATGCGGGCAATCGCGATTCGCTGCTTCTGTCCGCCCGACAGCTTCATTCCGCGGTCGCCGACCAAAGTGTCATAGCCCTGGGGAAGCTGAAGGATGAATTCATGCGCCATGGCGGCTTTCGCGGCCCGCTCAACCTCTTGATCCGATGCTTCCGGCCGTCCGAAGCGAATGTTCTCTTTCACGGAGAAGCCAAACAGATACGATTCCTGAAAGACATAACCAATGCTGCCTCTTAAATCCTGAAAAGACAGCCGGGCGAGGGGGACGCCATCCAGCTCGATCGTTCCCTCCTGCGGATCGTAGAAGCGGGCGATCAGCTTGAGTAACGTCGATTTGCCGTTGCCGCTTGTGCCGACGAAGGCTAGCCGCTCCCCGGGCCGGATATCCAGCGTGAAATCCCTGATGACAGGCGGGCGGTCCGGGTAGTGGAAACCAACCCCTTTGAAAGTAATTTGACCGGTTATCGTTCCCATGGGAACCGGATGCTCCGGTTCCTCCACAAGCGGTTGCAGCAGCATCAGCCTGCGAATCGGGTTGGCCTGCTCCAGCATCATGCCTTGCTGCGCGAGATTGCCGATCAGCATGGATAATTTGAACATGACCACAGAGTAAATGAGGAAAAAGGAAAGGAAAGCGCCTACAGTTAACGTCTGATTACGGATGAACCAAAATCCGGATACGAACAGCGCGACCGCGCCGGCGTCGAAGAACACTCTTCGAATGCTCCACCGGGTATGTATGAAGAACACCCATTTCAGGGTGGTGTCCGTGACCGTCTGATACAGCCGCAGCCCACGCTGCAAATCCCAATGCTCTGCGGAAAAAGCCCGAAAATCACGGATACCCGACACCGATTCATGGATTTTGCGGTTATAATCCATCCGCTGTTCATTCATGCGTTCATTCCACTCCGCTGTCTTTCGGTCCAGGCTCGGCCCTACGGCATAGTAGATCAGGAAGAACGGAACGGCAACCAGCGTCAGCTTCAGACTGCCCGACACCATAACGCAAACGGCGAGAATCACGAACAGGGCAAGCTCCAGCATATCAGGGAAAAAGCTAGTGTACAGCTCCTGCACCGCATGCACCTGATTGTTCATCAAAGAGAGCGTTTCGCCTACGGGACGCTGTTCATAGTAGGAGAAGCCCAGCTTCCGCAGCTTCTGGAGCACGGAGAATTGCAGATCACGCGCGGCTTTGCTTCCGACCGCCCTTTGAAGCAGGTTGCGAAGCAGGGAAGCGGATACGGAAAGCGCCACTATGCCAACCAGCAGGAGCAGCATCCTCGTAAAAGCGCTTTTGTTCTTGGCGGGAATGATATTGTCGACCAAATGCTCAATCATTTTTGGAATGACCAATTCTCCAGCGGCCGCAATCAGTCCGCACAAAACGATAACGGCAAGCTGGCCCGCGTAAGGCCGAAGATAGGATACGACCCACAGATAAAGCTTGAAGCGGCGTTCCTTGGGATAACTCAAGCATCAACACTCCTCGTGAAGTAAAAATTCTTCCAAAATTGGTTGCCTGTTCAATGAGATCAATTAGACAATATACGATTATTTTTCTGTTCACTACTATTTTTATTGGGTTTTAAGTTTCAATTTGATGGGTTTTTTGAACGAACCGGCCGGTCCGGAATTTATGGCGCCGCCCAGCCGGTCAAAATAAAAGACAATCTTCCTTGTCAGGGAGGATTGTCTTGCCGTTTAAATTAAGTTGGAAAGGCGTCCTGGTATTCGGTCATTTCCACCCCGGTGAACGGTGAAGCGTGATCGGCAGGATTGCTCCGCACAGGTGGGGCAGACGGGCTTAAGGGAGGAAGCTGAACTTGTTTGACACCGACATGCTGGAGCATCCTGGAAAATCCTGCGACATCCTCGGGACGGTCGTTCAATCCCGGAACAAGGGTAAGCCGAACCTCAACCTCGCTTGAACTGCCGAGAGAATTGCGCAAATTGCTCAGGATTAAATCATTATAGACTCCGGTTATTTTCCTGTGCGCTTCACGTTCATAGTGCTTGATGTAGAATATCAGATGATCGATTAGCGGCAGAAGCCGGGCGAATTGACTCTCAGCTACATATCCGGTAGTTTCAACGGCAGTGTGAACGCCCCGTTCCTTCAAGCGTGACAGCAGTTCATAGACAAAAGCATGCTGCATCAGGGCTTCACCGCCAGTCAACAGGACCGATGTCTCACAGAGGGTATCCGGATGGTCGAGGCACAGCTCCAATACCTCCTGAACGGAAAAGATCCGTCCGTCCTCGAAATGTCTGGCCCGAGCCGGGTCCCACACCAGCCTGACCCCGTGATTTCGGATCTCCGGACTGGGGCACGAAGTACAGTACATAGGGCAGCCCTTTAGGATGACGACCGTTTGGGGACCGGAACCCTCCTGGAAGCGGTGTTTCTGTATATCACGAATGCAAGCGCTTACGTATTTCGTTATCACAGAAAGCTCCTCCTTAAAAAATGATGACAACCCAATCTGCCGCCGCATGCTCGTTATTTAACCAAAATCCAGCGTGCAAAACCCGGACAACCTGAACATAATGTGAACGATCAGCTAAACTTATGAAGTTACACTTCCATTTTGAGGAAGAGGGCTTATACAATGATCATTACAATATATATTCACCAGGCTGTGAAATATAATACAAGTTGAGTTTGAAACATTAAACTGAGTATTCGCGTCAAAGAACTGAGGTGATCAGGAATGAAAAAGATCAAGCAAACTGCACAGATACTACTCGTACTGGGTTTAGTGCTGACCGGAACCGCCTGCGGCCCGGCAGTGAACAGAGATGGAGAACAGCATGCCGCATCGGAGACGGTAACTGCTACGTATCGGGTTCCGAAACAATCGGCAGAACCCTGTTTAGCGGAAATCGAGTGGGTTGATTTTTTGATGATTAATGACATCAGATATGTTCGGAACAACGAAGAAACGAAAGAAGTGAATCCCGGGCAGCTTGGCGCCGAGGTTGGACGAGTCGAGTATATGTTGAGTGATAATGCTTGTACGGATCATGTCACGAAGAACGGAGATGCGGCTTTCCTCCCGGCAGGGACTGTTATTTACGCATTAAAGGGGTACAAGCCGGAATTCCGGGTCGCAGTAAACAACAAGATCTATGAAGTATCGGAAAATCCGAATGCGGCAACGATGGGGGATTTGCTGGATATCGAAGGGAAAATGGAGAAGGTCAGCCTGGTAAGCGGCAAGGACGGCAGTCAAATTGGAGACTTCAGCGAAGAAGCATCATCAGAATTCATACGTGACCTGCTGATTCTGAAGTATGTGGGTTTCGATGCCGTTTATGAGCAAACAAAGCACGAAAATAGTGTGTTCCTGCGAGTGCAGCTTAGGGATGGAACCTCGCTGCGGCTAGTTTACTATCCGAAAGGTAACGGATTTTCGGCAGGCGCCTTCGGAACCGAAAGACTAAGAACGCTGATCATGTCGCAAAGAGCCCAAATTAAAGCGGCTGCGGGCTTGTAAGGACAAGCTTGGGTGATGACATGGAAACCGGGGATCTTCAAAGGATCGGTCTAAATAAGGAAGCAAATATATTGAAAGATATTGGTTAGAATGGGGGAATATAGACATCAAAACGCCGTTTCTGAAAGTATCGCCTCTCAATATGATGTAATCAAAAGGGAGGGTGATAGATAATGGCTGTAAGTCCACTTTGTAGACGGTTTGCGGAGATTTTTGGCGGAGAAGCACAGGTAGTTAATGGGGTATGTGTAGCAACGAAGTTACGTACCAATATTAAGGTGAAAATATTAGGGAGACGTTCCAAGGGCTTATTTACCCTTCCGTTCGGCATTTCTTTTGAGAGCGTGGGTAAAGATGGCAGAGCATTATGTCTTGGGGAATCGGTTATTCTTACCCGGGAAATAAACCCATTTATATCCAGGCTCCGTAAAGCGGGTATTAAAGTAACTGCTCTTCATAACCACTGGTTATTTACTAACCCGAACATTTGGTACATTCATTGGGAAGCCATCCAACCCCCGCTGGTATTCGCTAGGAATGTGCGGAACGCATCGAGCGTTCTGACGAATCAACCCGTAGGTCCGTTGTTGTGTAAGTCCCCTCGAAAAAAAGGTAAATAATATAAGTGGATCAACTATGGGCTGCTGTATAGATTATCAGCGATGCCGCTAAACGCTTTCGGGTGTTTGGCGGCTTTTTTGCGTTGACTGTCCGTCCGCGCCCCTTTCCGTTATTTCCAATACAAGCCGTCCGAGCTCCGAGTAAGATGTAATCAAATTCTTATCAAAGAGGAGCAGTGAAACGTATGACCATTTCGACAAGCCAGCATCCCTTGGAGCCTTTGACCGCAGAAGAGATTACAGCCGCTGTTCGCATACTGAGAGCAGAGAAGAATTTGAGTGAGTTCTACCGATTCGCGAGCGTTAATCTGCATGAGCCTTCCAAGGAGCTGGTGCTGCGGTACACCCCCGGAGATTCCACCAAGCGGGAAGCCTTCTGCATCGTCTTGAATTATAAGGAGAACCAGACATTCGAGGCTGTCGTTTCGCTGTCGGACAATAAAGTAACGTCCTGGAAGCATGTTCCCGGCATGCAGCCGGGGATTCTAATGGAGGAGTTTGAGGCCTGCCAGCGAATCGTCAAAGAACATCCGGAGATGCAGGAGGCTTTTCGCAGGCGCGGGATTGAGGATTTCACAAGGGTCATGGTGGACCCCTGGTCGGCGGGGAATTTCGGCATCGAAGAAGAAGTCGGGGTTCGTGCCGTTCGAGCGATCTGCTACTACAAAACTTCGGATTACGACAATGGCTATGCGCGGCCTCTATCCGGTCTGTATGCGATTTTTGATCTGAACCGGCTGGAAGTCATGAAGGTGGTCGACAAAGGTGCGGTTCCTCTGCCGCCGCTGGACGGCAATTATACACCGGATAAGGTGGGGCCGCTCCGAACCGACCTGAAGCCGCTCGAAATTATTCAGCCGGAAGGACCGAGCTTTACAATTGGCGGGCATGAAATCAGCTGGCAAAAATGGAAAATCCGCTTCGGCTTCACAAGCCGCGAAGGGTTGGTGCTGCATACGGTAAGCTATCTGGACAAAGGGGAGCAGCGTCCGATTCTGTACCGTGCTTCGCTTTCGGAAATGGTAGTTCCTTACGGGGACCCGACCGATCCGGTTAACCGCAACAACGCCTTTGACGCGGGGGAATACGGCATCGGCGCATTGGCCAATTCGCTGGAGCTGGGGTGTGATTGCCTGGGAGAAATCCGGTATTTCAACGCGAATCTCGTGGACGGTGAAGGAAATGCCGTCGTCATCAAAAATGCCGTCTGCCTGCATGAAGAGGACTTCGGCATTCTGTGGAAGCATACGGACTGGAGAACGGGGCAGGTGGAAGTCCGCCGTTCCAGGCGGCTGGTGCTGTCGAGCATTTCAACCGTGGGGAACTACGAATACGGCTTTTTCTGGTATTTCTATCAGGATGGAACGATTCAGTTTGAAGTCAAGCTGACCGGGATTCTCCATACGCAGGCGCTCCAGCCCGGCGAAAGAGTGCCATACGGCAACCTGATCGCGCCTCAATTGGTGGCGGCCCATCATCAGCATTTCTTCAATGTGCGGATGGATATGATGATCGACGGAGTGAACAATTCCATCTATGAGGTCAATACGTCCAGCATGCCGCCGGGACCTGACAATCCTTATGAGAATGGGTTTATTCCGGTTTCGACCCAGCTCAAGACCGAAACCGAAGCGGTCCGGGACATGGATATCCGCTCTTCGCGCTATTGGAAGATCGTCAACCCGAACAAGAAAAACCATGTAGGCGATCCTGTGAGCTACAAGCTGTTCCCGGGAGAGAATGCCTTTCCCTTTGCGAGCGATAACTCCAGTCTCATCAAACGGGCGGGCTTCCTCAAGCATCATTTGTGGTGCACGCCATACAATCCGGAAGAAAAATATGCATCGGGCAGCTATCCGAACCAGCATGCAGGCGGGGCGGGATTGAGTTCTTGGGTGCAGCAGGATCGGTCCCTCGACAACACGGATGTGGTCGTATGGTACACGATGGGCCATCATCATGTCACGCGGCCGGAGGATTGGCCGGTTATGCCGACGGCTTATATTGGATTCTCGCTGAAGCCGGTAGGCTTCTTCGACCGGAGTCCCGCGCTGGACGTGCCTCCGTCGAAGCCAAAGCACGGCTCAAGCTGCCATTCGGATCATGGTCCGGGCTGCGGCTCCAGGAAATAACCGGGACGTTACCCTGACCCGGGCACAAATCAAAGGCTGACGCGATGAGAAGCGTCAGCCTTTTTACTATACCGAAACCGTCATTCGCTCGGAATCGAGCACAAAATGATCCCATTTCGCTTTGATTTCAAGCGGCGTATACTTGCTGAACTTCTTGAATTCTTTGATCAGGTGCGATTGATCGTAATATCCCTGCTCATCTATGACCTCGAAAGGCTCGATATTATGTTTCAACATCATGATGAGCGATTGCTGAAACCGCACGATTTGACTGAACAGCTTGGGGGAGATGCCGAGGGTGTCTTCAAATTTAATGCGGATATATCGCGTAGAGTAGCCGGTAGCGTCGGCGAGCTGGTTGATCGTGATATTTCCTTTGCTGTGATAGATCTGATTGATGCAGTAGTCAATCAGATTGGGCGATTGATAGACGTCGAGCAGGGTGCCCAGCAAATATTTTTCGAAATAATGGATACGCAGTTGAAACTGGTCATGCCGCAGAATATCCTCGTAGATGCCGAGCTTGCCTTTAACGAGGTCCATCAGCGGAATTTCAGTTTCCAGCGCCTCCTTCAGACTCAATATCCGGTTAATGCCCGACTCCGGCAGGAATCGGACGCCGAAATAGGTGGTTCCGGCCTGAAAGTGAATCTGCCGGGTTTGCAGGACGCTTCCGCATACGTGCGAGTAGGGCCTCAGCGGGTCGCAGCCGAACAGAATGTCGACGCAGCCGTCCGGCAGCACCCGGATGATGTCGGAATCCCGGTTCATTTTGAATTGGAAGTACAGCACGGAATGGTTCAGCTTGGAACAGTAGTTGACCGATTTCTCTATATAATATTCCGTATCCATTTCAAATCCGATTTGCACAGGAACAAATGTACAGGTTGAAAGCTTGCCCATCAGATGACCTCCCGCTGGTATTCAAATCAAGTCATTCTGCAACCGAATTTAATTAAAATTTAAATAATTTAATTCATTGATTATGTTAATATAGGTTACATTACATAGTCAATGAAAATAATTCATGATTTTCATGTCGGTTTTTTGTTCCCTTTTTTCCTATAAAGCGACAGGGAGTAGCTCTATTATGGAATAAAAGAGCAGCACACTAACTCATGATGTTGACTTAGTTAACATTAAACACGGCTGCTTGGCGAAATTTGTCGATTAAGGAGGGGACGAAGGATCATGAAAAAAGGCTTCGCGGTGACGGCGCCCAGGTATTCCATCGTAGCGCTGGCGTCAAGCTCTCTGATGCTCCTGCTGCATACTATTCATTGGCTGTTGGCTCCGGCTCTGGCCCAGGCTGCGCATCAACACGCGCATGCCGGGCAGATGGATCACGGCGGGCCGCTGACCATCCTGATTGTGGCAGGGTTTCTGGGCATTTCCGCCGTGAGCGTCTACTGCGCCGTTCGGCAACTGGCAGCGGCGCGCAGCCAGAAGCACCGGGGCGGATCGGCGGTGCTATGCAGCGCAATGTCCGTGGTGTCGATCGGTATAACGGGGTACACCCTGCTGTCCGTCGCCCGGCATTTCATGAGCTGACAGGAAAAGAAACTTGTTGATGGAGGAGATACGCCTTGAGTTTACAAACCGGGTTCATTTATGATGAAAGTTATTTTTGGCATGATGCCGGAAACGGGGTGCTTGGCTGGCGGGCCGGCGGATGGCTGGAGCCGGACACCTATGCGGAGAATCCGGCGACCAAGCGGCGTCTGAAAAATCTTCTGGACCGCAGCGGCTTTATCCAGGAATTGAAATCCATCGCTCCCCGCATGGCAACTCCTGAAGAGCTCGCGCTGTTTCATACCCCCGCCTATATCGGCAAGGTGAAGACGCTCAGCGATCAGCAAGGCGGCGATGCGGGGATGATGGCGATCGTCGGCATCGGCTCTTACGAAATTGCGCAGCTGTCGACAGGAGGGGCGCTGACCGCGGTGGACGCAGTGATGAAGGGGGAAGCGGCCAATGTCTATGCGCTGACGAGGCCGCCTGGACATCATGCGGAACGCGACAACGGGATGGGATTTTGCCTGTTTAACAATGTGGCAGTGGCCGCGAATTATGCCCGTGAGCAATACGGCCTGAAGCGCATTCTGATTATTGATTGGGATGTCCACCACGGGAATGGAACGGAAAGCGGCTTTTATGAGGACAATGAGATTCTGTTCGTCTCCTTGCATCAGGAATTCAACTTTCCCTATAACAGGGGCTTCGTCAGCCATACCGGCGAAGGCAAGGGGCTAGGCTATAACGTGAATATTCCCCTTCCGGCCGGAACCGGCAATGCCGGGTATCTGTACGCGCTGGAGAAGGTCGTCGGTCCGATTGCGGAACGCTTTCAGCCTGAATTGATTCTGGTGTCGGCGGGTCAGGATGCCAGTCCGTTTGATCCGTTGTCGCAAATGATGGTGACGGCGGCGGGCTTTGGAGAGATTGCGTCTTACGTAAAGGGGATGGCGGAGCGGCTCTGTCAAGGACGGCTGGCCGTATGCCATGAGGGCGGCTATAGCACGGGATATGTTCCGTTCTGCAGCTTGAGAATCATCGAGTCGCTGAGCGGGAAGAAGAGCGCTGTGGAAGGCGATCCCTTTCAAATGGGGATTCAAGGTCTGCCGACAGATACGCTGTTCCCCCACCAGAAAGCGGCGGTTGATGAGGTCGTAAAGGTCCAGTCTGAATTTTGGGATATAGGTTAGGGAGGGTTAAATATGAGACAAGCAAGAAGCTTCATAGTAATCACAATGGTATTTTTACTCGTTTTTGCTCTGGCCGCCTGCGGCTCCGGCGATAACACCGGGACAACGGACAAGGCTTCCGGCTCTGATGCGCAGAGCAGTTCCGAACCAATCACCCTCACTTTGCAGACCCCTGTAACCGGTCAGGAAAGAGTCTCCGACAAGATCATTGCCGATTATCAAGCGGAGCATCCGAATGTAACGATCAAGGTGGATGCGCTCGATCTTGGCGCCCATAATGTGAAGCTGAATACGCAGGCGGCCGCCGGAGCGCTGTCGGATATCGTTGTCGTGAACGCGGGCGCCGCGATGCAGCCTTATGTCGATGCCGGACTGCTTGCCCCGCTTGATGATATTCTCTCCAAGGACGGCCTGAAGGACACCTTCCTTCCGCTTGTGCTGGACGGCTATAAATTCAATGATCAGCAATATGCGCTGCCGATGGCGTATAACCTGACCGCATTGTTCTACAACAAGGCCCTGTTCGAGAAGATTGGAGCGGAGGTTCCCAAGACGTTCGAAGAGCTGGTGGAGGTTTCGAAGAAATTCAAAGAAGCGGGCATTCTTCCGATCGCCCTTGCCGAGAAGGAGGCGTGGACGGGTGGACTCCTGTTCGGATCTGTTCTGACACGGCAGAACGGCGGCCCGGGCTTCATCAAGGATGTCCTTGACGGCAAGCGGAACTTCCATGATCCCGACTTTGTGGAGTCGATCAAGAAATTCGAGGACTTGATCAAGGCCGGAGCGTTCCAGGAAGGGGTAACGGCGGTCGATTATTATACGGGACTGAACCAGTTCCTTAACGGAGAGGCAGCCATGCATATTAACGGCACCTGGATCAGCGCCGCCTTCCCGACAGCCAAAGCGATTAATGACCTGCGTGTAACGGAATTCCCGACGGTGAACGGCAAAGGGCAGATTACCGATTTCAGCGCCGGACCCGGCATTGCGCTTGCGGTCTCCTCCAAGGGCAAGCATACCGAGCAGGCCAAGGATTTTGTCCACTATTATATGAAGCATTTCCCGGGCGTTTCGCTGGATATGGATAATGCCATCGGCATTGCGCAAAGAATCGACGGAGATTTGAAAGCTAAGGGATACAGCGAGCTGAATATTCAGATTCAGGAGCTGTTCACCAAAATCAAGCGGGTGGAGCCGGTCGATGCCAATCTGAACGCCGCCACCTCGGAATCGCATAACAAGACGCTGCAAAACCTGTTCGTCGACCCTGACGTCAAGCCGGAGGATGTTGCCAAAGAGTATCAGGATGCTTATGAGGCCAATAAGTAGACGGGCTGCCGCCGAGAGGGACAAGAGGTCCCTCTTGGTTCTACCGAGTGATTACGCGAAAAAGGGGGATTGGGGATGAACGGAGGATTACGGGTATCCAGAAGAATCTATGCCGTCTTTGTGCTCCCGTCCTTGCTGGTTTATCTGCTGCTGGTTTTCTTTCCCATCCTGACCTCTGTCTATTTCTCTATGCTGAACTGGTCGGGAATCGGGAAAGCGAAGTATATTGGTATAGAAAATTTTGTAAATTTGTTCACAAAAGACAAGGTATTCTGGACCTCGCTCAAGAACACGTTTCTAATTGTCGGTTATTCCCTGATCGAGCTGCCGATTACCTTGCTTGTCGCCATTCTGGTCAACCGCCACGTTCGGCGGTCCAATTTTCTCATCTCCGTCTATTTTATCCCGATCATCATGTCGAGCGTAGTGGTAGGCCAATTGTGGAAGGCCATATACAACCCGGTATCGCAAGGGGGAATGCTGAACAAAATCCTCATTTCCACCGGATTGGAGAGCTGGACCAAGGCCTGGATCGCCGATCCTTCAACCGCTATTTACGCGCTGATTATTGTCGGGATGTGGCAGGTGTTCGGCTATTACGTCCTGCTGTATTTTACCGCCATTCGCGGCATTCCGGACGAATTGTTCGAAGCGGCCCGTATCGACGGCGCCGAAGGTTTGAAAGCCGACCTGCATATTACCCTTCCTTTGGTTGGTTATGTCATTAAAATTTCAACGATCCTGATGGTGGTGGGTGCGTTGAAGGCATTTGACATCGTCCTCGTCATGACGGGCGGCGGTCCCGCGCACAGAACGGAGGTCATCTCCTCCTATATGTACAACATGTCCTTCATTTCGCTCAAATACGGCTACGGAAGCGCATTGTCGACGGTGCTGGTGCTCTTGTGCCTGATTGCCACCGTCATTATGAATAGGGCGTTCAAGCGTTTTGATTGAGAATATCCGAAAATAACTGGTGGTGAAACCATTGAAAAGCGCGGTTTGGAAACAGACGATCATCAAAGCGGGAAGAACAAGGAGCACACGCATGAGCCTGAAGCAAATCCTCATTCGCGGACCCCTATTGATTCTGTTGGCAACTCAGATCTATCCCCTGTTCTGGCTGCTGCTGTACTCTTTGAAAACAACGGATGAGATTATGAAAGGGAGCTTTATTGCGCTGCCGGATTCCTTCCGTTGGGGGAACTATGCGAAAGCCTTTACGGAGGGGCATTACCTGAAGTATCTGTGGAACAGCATTATCGTTACGTGCATTACCGTGGCGGTCACGATATTGTTAAGCACGATGGTCTCGTATGCGCTGGCCCGGTTCAAGTCCCGTATGTCCCAGCCGGTGCTGCTGCTGTTCATGATTGGCATCATGATTCCGATTCAGTCCACGCTGCTGCCGCTGATGATTATTTTCAGAAAAATCGGAATACTGGACACTCATCTGTCCCTGATTCTGCCTTATGTCGCCTTCTCCATTCCGATTGCCGTCATGATTATGTCCGGCTTTATGCGAGATATTCCCTACGAGCTGGAAGAGTCGGCTTTTATCGACGGGGCGTCGATTCTGCGGATGTTCTTCAGTATTGTGCTGCCGATCTCCATGCCGCCGGTCATGACCGTCTGCATTCTTACCTTTATCAGCAACTGGAATGAGTATATTATGGCGGCGACCTTTCTCTCATCGGTAGATTTAAGGACGCTGCCGTTTGGAACCAACAGCTTTATGAGCCAGAACACGACAGACTATGGAGCTTTGGGCGCGTACTTGGTCATGTCGGTTCTGCCGGTGATCCTGATCTATTTCTTTCTGTCGGAAAAAATCACCAGCGGCATGATGGCGGGAGCCGTGAAAGGCTGACCGCGACAGCATTCAAGCGGGAGGACAAACTGTTGCGTGAAGACATTCAATCACTTATTGAACAGATGACACTGGAGGAAAAGGCGGGGCTGTGCTCCGGTCTCGATTTTTGGCATACGAAAGGGATCGGGCGGCTGGGCATCCCTTCCCTGATGCTGACCGACGGTCCGCATGGGCTGCGCAAGCAAAGCTCTTCCCCGGATCACCTGGGGCTGTCCGACAGTGTGCCGGCGACCTGCTTCCCCTCGGCGGCGGGCCTGGCCAATTCATGGGACCGCGGCCTGATCGAGCGGATCGGCCAAGCCTTGGGGACCGAGTGCCGGGCGGAGGATGTCTCCATCCTGCTTGGACCCGGGGCCAATATCAAGCGCTCCCCGCTGTGCGGACGAAACTTCGAATATTTCTCGGAGGACCCCTATTTATCCTCTGAAATGGCAGCTCATCATATTATGGGCGTGCAGAGCCAGGGGGTGGGCGCCTCGCTCAAGCATTTGGCGGCCAACAATCAGGAGCACCGGAGAATGACGGTGGATGCGGTCGTCGATGAGCGGACGCTTCGGGAAATCTACCTGGCGAGCTTCGAGGGCGCCGTGAAGAAGGCGCAGCCCTGGACAATCATGTGCGCGTACAACAGGCTGAACGGCGAATACTGCTCTGAACATGACAGGTTATTGAGCGGGATTTTAAGGCGGGAGTGGGGGTATGAGGGCTTCGTCGTTTCCGACTGGGGGGCGGTGAATGACCGGGTCAAGGGACTGTCCGCCGGTATGGAGCTGGAGATGCCAGCGAATGACGGGAAAGGCGACCTCAGCATCATCCGGGCCGTGAGAAGCGGCGAATTGCCGGAAGCCGTCCTGGATCAAGCCGTCCTGCGGCTGCTGACCGTCATTCTGAAGGCGGCGAGTCCGCCTGGGCCCGCCCCCTTATTCGATAAAGAGGCTCATCACCTGCTGGCGAGACAGGCGGCGGCCGAGAGTATGGTTCTGCTCAAAAATGAAGAAGGAATTCTGCCGCTGCGCCGGGAAGGGAGCATCGCCGTAATCGGCGAACTGGCGGTAAAGCCCAGGTATCAGGGCGGGGGAAGCTCGCATATCCGTCCGACCCGGCTGGATGATATTTACGAAGAGCTGAAGCGAACGGCAGGGGAGTCTTGCGAGCTGATGTATGCGCAAGGGTATCACCTTCACACGGACGATCCCGATCCATTGCTGCTGGACGAGGCGGTAA
>NZ_ASSC01000751.1 GCF_000520735.1 Paenibacillus forsythiae T98 | reverse complement strand
TTTTAGCCGATATTCTCTGCGGGGACATGCGAGAAGAGCAGACGGTACAGACTTACGGCAAAGGCGCCAACCATAGGCTGATAGATGGAGCTTAGCATACGTTCGTCGACGGGACTGAGACCGAATTCGCGGGATACGCAGTACCGATGATGTTCGGTGAAATGATGTAAATGACGGATATGCATCGCCCGGATACCTCCTGTTCGCGAATTCATCAAGCATTCTATTCCAAGTAGAGTTCTATTCTATCATAAATCGACAACCAATATAGGTGGAAAAAAGCCCAAATCAGTCGCTTTCTCCCTCCCGTTCGCAGCCGGTCCCCGTCATCCTGACACATGCGGATTTTTTAGAAGAAAAGATGAAAATCAAATAAAAACGGCCGCTCCCGCAACATACGGGACAGCAGCCGCCAGCGCCTTCTCCTATACCTTCATCGTCAGAACATCTTATATCCGCCTAGCCGCAGACGCCGGATCGTCCAGCCGCTGAGCACCGCTCCGGCCAGGCCGGCGGCGCCCGTCATATAATCCACCGGATGAAAGGAAGACAGATGCGCCCACAGCGTCATGGAAGACCGGTCCCAGATGGAATAGACCACCACCGGCAGAATGACGAGCACGAACAAATAAGCGGGGAACCATGTGGTCTTCATTAACATATTGAGGATAAAGCCGATACCGAACATCATTACAAAGAACAGAACGGCGAGCACAAACACAGGAATAAATCCCATCCGACTCACTTCCCCTCTCCATAAAAAAACGCACATCAAGCATCAACCCGTAGTCAGTTTACTAGAAAAAAGGTGACGAAGCAATGAATTTTCATGACAGGAGCTGTAGCCGTGTTTGCTCTTCACCGCATGCTTGCGCTAAAATGCATAGAAGGACAACCATTTGAGGAGTGATCACATGAGTGAAGCCGCTTTGACGCTGGAAGGATGGTATGCTCTCCATGACTTCCGCTCTCTGAACTGGACCACCTGGACGGCGGCCGATGACGAGGAACGCGCTGTGGCTCTGGATGAACTGAATGCGTTTATAGATGAATGGAGCGGCGTAGAGGAGGCGAAGCTGGGCAGCTCGGCCTGGTATTCAATCGTCGGGCAGAAGGCCGATTTTGTCATGATGCACCTGCGTGAAAGCCTGGAGGACCTGAACAAGCTGGAGACCGCCTTCAACAAGACCGCTTTTGCCCCCTTTACCACGAAGGCTTACTCCTATGTCAGCATCGTCGAGCTCAGCAATTATAACTCCGGCGGAGACAACGGGGAAGACCCGATGCAGAATCCGCACATTGCCGCCCGCCTGAAGCCGGCTTTGCCGAAAGCCCGGCATATCTGCTTCTATCCGATGAACAAGAAGCGCGAGCTTGCCGACAACTGGTATATGCTCGATATGGCGAAGCGCAAGGAGCTGATGTACTCGCACGGACTGATCGGCCGCGGCTATGCCGGCAAGGTCAAGCAGATCATTACCGGCTCCGTCGGCTTCGACGACTGGGAATGGGGCGTAACCCTGTTCGCGGAGGATGCGCTCCAGTTCAAGAAGCTCGTCTACGAAATGCGGTTCGACGAGGTCAGCGCCCGCTACGGCGAATTCGGGTCGTTCTATGTCGGCAATCTGCTGACTTCCGAATCCTTTGAGGAAATGCTGAAAGTCTAAAATAAAGGGTGTGCCTCTTTCGCGTGGTTAACGCGGAGGCACACCCTTTTATCGTATGTCGTCAGCCTTCCGAAGACTCTTCCTCATCTTCCCCATCCCGCAGGCTCTTCAGATAATCCGCGGTCGCCCGGTCACGGTCACGGCTCTTCTCCTTCAGCCGCTCAATCGCAGGCAGAATGAGCAGGTCGATTTCCTTCTGGACGGTATAAGCCAGATCATGTCTGTTCTGATCCTCCAGATAAGAGCCGGCCTCGATCAGACCGTTGTACCGATCCAGCTCCTCCCGGGTCAGCAGCCCCCGCACTTGCACGCTACAGTGCCGCATTTTACAGGAACTTGCCTTTCTTCAGAACGAGCGGAATGCCGCCGATAGTAAAGAGGTAGCGTATATCGACGACCTTCTTCAACTGGGCGGCTACAAAGCCCTTGATTTTCTTGTCGCCGACCACAGCGATTCCCTGGCCCTTGCCGAGCGAAGCCACCGTGCCCTTGTTGCTGAACACGAATTTCTTTGGCTGCTGATTTCGGATCGCCGCCACCAGATTATGGGCGCAGCACTCGCCCTGCTGCATGGCAATTTGCGCCGTTGGAGGGTAAGGACGGCCCTCTGGTCCGATCATCAGCGAGCCGTCTCCGATGATGAAGATATTGTCATGCCCCGGAGCGCGCAGGAACTCGTCCACTTTGACCCGGCCGCGCATCGCTTCAAAGCCCGCCGCCTCGATCAGACGGTTGCCGCGGATGCCTCCCGTCCAGACAATCGTTGACGCCTTGATTTCCTCTCCCGTCGCGAGCAGAACGCCATTTGGCATGCATTCCTTGATGGCTACGCCGATTTTGAAGGCTACACCCTTCTTTGTAAGAACATTCATGGCATGCTCTACAAGCTCGGGAGCAAAGCCCGGCAGCGCCGTCGGAGCGGCCTCGACATTGTAAATGTTGACCAGGCCGGGGTCCACGTCGTATTCCTTGCACAGCTCCGGAATCCGGTCCGCCAATTCGGCCACAAATTCAATGCCGCTGAAGCCGGCGCCCCCGATTACGAAATTGATATGCTCCTGCAGGTTGTTCTCGTTCTTATACTTGGCGAACTGATACTCGATATGCTCACGGATCAGACGGACGGAATTTATGCTGCGGATCGTCATGGCATACTTATCGAGTCCCGGAATGCCGAACGTCTCCGGCTCGCCGCCGAGGGCGATGACGAGATAGTCGTAAGACAGCGTGCCGTCCTCCAGAATAACCTTCTTCTGCTGGGTGCGAATCTCCTGCACCGACGACTTGACAAGGTCGATCTTGAATTCATCGATCAGCTTGGAAATAGCCACCCGCGAATGATCAATGCTGTCCGTTCCCGCCGCAGGCATATGAAGATGGGTAGTGAAATAGTGATACTCATGGCGATTGACCAGCGTAACATCCGCCTCGTTGTAATTTAATGCCTTTTGTAGACGTTGTGCGGTTAGAATACCTCCATATCCTGCGCCCAGAATTACGATTTTGGGAATACTGTTCATTTTCCGGCTCCTTCCAACAGGCGAATCTGGTTTAAAGTGTCTGGATAAATAATGTTTTTGTGAATTTATACACATAGGATTGGAATAAATTCCAGTAAAACTTAAAATATTTCAAAAATAATCATATACATTGTAATACCTACCCTGCATTTAAGCAAATAGCAATTATTATCATGATTACTGGCCCATGCTGTTCCTGCGGCTTTGTCCTGACACTTTGCAGTACAGTCCCGGTATGTTTATAATGGGGTAGTATGGCATTTTGAATATATCAATTTGGAGGTGTAAGATTCAGTGACTTCCCAGCAACCCGATGCTCCCATAAGCGACCTTCTGATCATAGGAGGAGGTCCTGCCGGCATGTTCGCCGCTTTCTACGGCGGAATGCGCCAGGCGTCCGTAACACTAATTGAAAGCATGCCTCAATTGGGCGGTCAGCTTGCCACTCTGTATCCCGAAAAACATATCTATGATGTGGCGGGCTTCCCTAAAATTACAGCACAAGAGCTCGTAGACAATCTATCAAGGCAAATGTCCCTGTTCCAGAGCGATATTCGTCTGGAGGAGAAAGTGATTTCCGTTGCAAAACTGGACGAACGCCATTTCGCCGTTACTACCGATAAAGCGGAATACCACGCCAAAGCCATTATCCTGACCGCAGGCGTCGGCGCCTTTGAACCGCGTCGTCTGGAGGTTCCCGGAGCGGAACGCTTCGAAAAAGCCAACCTGCACTATTTTGTAAGCGATTTGAATGCGTTTAAAGATAAAAAAGTGCTGATTTCCGGCGGAGGCGATTCCGCTGTTGATTGGGCGCTTATGCTTGAACCCATCGCTGCGGAGGTCACCTTGATCCATCGCCGCGACAAGTTCCGCGCCCATGAGCACAGCGTGGAGAATCTCATGAATTCCAAAGTCAAGGTCATTCCCCCTGCCGAGATTTCAGCGCTGCACGGAGATGAATTTATTCATAAGGTGACGCTCTCAAACGTCAAGACCAAGGAGACTCAGGACATTGAAGTGGACAGCGTAATCGTCAACTTCGGCTTCTTCTCCTCGCTCGGTCCAATCGTGGACTGGGGCCTTGAGATCGAGGGCAGCTCCGTTGTCGTCGATTCCCGCATGGAGACGAGCATTCCCGGCATCTTTGCCGCCGGCGATATTACCACTTATCCCGGCAAGCTGAAGCTGATCGCGGTGGGTTTTGGCGAAGCGCCGACCGCCGTCAATAACGCCAAGATTTATATTGATCCCGAAGCGAAGCTGTCTCCGGGCCATAGCAGCAATCTGAAGCTGCAGCACTAATTCCTGCTTGATTACCGGTTTCGGTGTGAGTCAAATCATACTTTGCGGGGTAGTTAAATAAAAAGGGTATCCTGACGGGTCGAAGTTAATCAAAGCTCGCAAGGATACCCTATTTAAATTCTGGCAGCGGTTTAGTTTTATGTAGGGCTTCATCGTTTATTCTGAAGTCATTATTGAAGTACCGCATGTTCTGGAGAGTGTAAGTTCCGTTTGAGAATTTCAACAAGTAACAGAGAGATGAAATCATGCTCCAGCTGAAGTTCTATGGCTTTGTGATAAGAGTCCAACAACATCTCATCCGACAATTCAACCACAACGTTCACCTACCTTTCCTTTATTTGGTTCCTCTCTATCATATCAAACTATCAATTTTCGAACAAGTGTTCTTAATATCCACAGCCCGATGTGGAAATCCTGTGCATAATATGTGGGCAAGAGCGATATATGCTGTAAAAATGCGGTGGACAATGGGGATAAGAGTTATGCACAGGATTCGCCTTTGGTAGTATAATAAAAAAAAATCATTTTTGCTATAGCCTTTAACAAAAATCGGTCTCTTTTCCCTATTTGGACAGAACTATGACCTCACTTTTTCAGTTATACACTGATTATTGCGGCCTTGTGTTCACTTCCAGAATCCAGATTCTCCCCGAATGGTCTACCGCATAATCGAAACCGAGTTCACCGATCCCCGGAAAATGACGCTCCAGCACCCCAATGCAAGTCAAGGTGAGATTGCGCATCTCCATTCTTTTGGCGGATACCTTGGCTCTCGGCAGCGATCTTCTCAGTCCTTCCCGGCAGGTCAGCATCGTGCCTCCCTTGCACAGATTGGTCACGAACAGCCCCGGCCGGGCCAAACGGCCAACCATCGACCGAAACTCCCACTGCTCCCCGTTCTTAACAACTTTAACCCGGTAGTCGATAGGGCGTCCGGCTATTCGGGCAAGCGATATGCCTTGCTGGATTAAATAGCTGCGCTTGACCCTGGCTCTCTTCAGCGCCTCCGCCATGCCGGAGTAGTCCCTGTATACCCGGGTTCTGTCCATATAGGTAAAACCGTACCCCCTGCCGTCCCGGAACACCTTAATGACGCCGTAGCCCCCGCCGCCGACAATCGGCTTGATCACCACATTGCCGTACCGTTGAAGCATGGAATGCAGAGCAGCATTGCTAAAGGGCTGCGTTCTCGGTATATAACGGGCAATCCGGCTGTCGCTGAGCAGCGCTTCGGTCTTCCGCCATTTACTGGCCAGTTGTCTTCCCGCCATTTGCTCCTCTCTCCTTTCTCAAAGCCTGCTATACTGTACTCAAATGCGGCTATGACCTCCTGTATGATTGTCCTTGGCTAAAGGCATCCGTGGTAAAAGAGGCGGCTATGCCGCGGCGTGCGCCCGAGGGGCAAAGAGAGCAGTCCGCGTAATCCGACAGTATCCGAGTCGCCGGCATCCGACAAAAAAACAGGCGGGGAAAATGTCGCCGGAGCCGCAACAGCAATCCGACATATTTCTGCACATGAGGCCGGGTGTCCAAGAGGCGGGGAATCCAGATGTAACCGCTTTTCAAAAGGAAGCCGTTTGGCTTATATTTGAAGTAATCCATTCGATACGAGAGTGAGGGAGGCTTTACAATGGCTCGATGGTTTGAGGGATTGTACTGGTTCGCCATGGTCGGATTGTCCGTCGTACTGGCTGCAACCGCGCTGCTGGTGTGCGCGCTCGGCTTCAAATTGTACTTCAAGGACCGGAGGAAAGCGCTGGGCGCCGGCTGTGTCGCCTTCTCGCTCGTATCCGCCGCCCTGATCGTCTTTATGATCAACTACAAGTTCATTTTGGCGGCATGAAAACGGGACGGTTCAGTCGCTAGTAGCAGGCAAAGACTGTTTGGGGCGCCCCGATGCTGATATGTATTGCCGCGAGCATGGGCATAGTTGCGAGCATGGGCATAGTTGCGAGCATAGGCATAGTTGCGAGCATAGGCATAGTTGCGAGCATAGCATAGTTGCGAGCATGGGCTCAGTTGCGAGCATGGGCTCAGCTGCGAGCATAGGCATAGCTGCGAGCATAGGCATAGTTGCGAGCATAGCATAGTTGCGAGCATGGGCTCAGTTGCGAGCATGGGCTCAGCTGCGAGCATAGGCATAGTTGCGAGCATAGGCATACTTATGGCGCTCTACCATCAAGTGGCGAGCCGCGCGGGTTGCGATTGAAGCTCGGCGTCCGGCACAACCGCCAAAATGCAGGTTTCACAAGTCCCAATCCCCCGTCCATAGGAAAAATCCTGAAAATATGCAGGAATTTGAGGCCGTGCAACTGAGTTTAAGGCTGGATCGAGGAAAAAAATGTATTTTTGCAGGTATGTAATACAATGGGTGCTCTCAGGCGATCAAAAGATGCACAATTTCAGGCATTCCGCATGTATCCGCTTTCCGCAGCCCCTCATTTGACGAAGAGCGTTCCGATTTCATTCAGGCGGGCTGGAGTCCTGCATCGAAGAGTCCCCCGCCTGATTCCCGCCGCAAAAATAAAGGGCGTCGCCGCAGCCATTTCTATGGCTTTCGGGACGCCCTCGTCTTCGTTCGTTCGGACTTCGCAGTCTTCACTTTCCGGAATTCAGCAAATTCGCGATCGCCTGCGCCGCTTCCGCGCGGGTCGTCGTTCCCTGCGGCATGAACGCCGCCGCGCTTCGGCCTTTCATCAGGCCAAGTCCCGCCGTCCGGAGTACAGCATCACGCGCCCAACCGCTGATTGCGGTTTGGTCCTTAAAGGCCGTAGCGGACACAGCCTCCGAACCGTCCTCCGGCCGGAGGACGCTCCAGGCGCGAACAAGCATCGCCGCCATTTCCTCACGGCTGATCGTCCGCTCCGGCTTGAAGGAAGCCGCGCCGAGGCCCTTGACGATTCCGGCCTCATACGCCGCTGCCACCTCCTCCGCATACCACTTGCCTGCCGGAACGTCCGTGAACGATGCGCTTCCTCCGCTCAGTCGGAGCGCACGTGCCAGCAGCGCCGCGAATTCGGCGCGCGTCACCTTCCGCTCGGGAGCGAATTCTTGCAGACTGATTCCGTCCACCACTTGCTTCGCCGCCATTTCCGCAATGGCGGCATAGGCCCAGTTCCCGGCAGGAACATCCGTGAACGTCTTGCGGTACT